>NZ_JBJDNK010000001.1:180076-483498 GCF_044900175.1 Pseudomonas sp. NPDC088444 | reverse complement strand
GGCACCACGAAACTTGCAGGAAGTGCGTGATCAAGGTTTCGATGTGCTGCAGGGTGCGCTCTTTCGGTGGCGGCGTAGTCAGCGGGTGGTCCGCCTTGTACGGGCCTTCCGGCATGTTGCGCAGGCACTGGTCGATGATCTTGATGCTCTGACGCATCTCTTCGACGCGGACCATGCAGCGATCATAAGCATCGCCGTTGTGGCCCAGCGGCACTTCGAATTCGAAGTTCTCGTAGCCCGAATACGGACGCGCCTTGCGCAGGTCGAAGTCGCAACCGGTGGAGCGCAGGCCAGCACCGGTGACACCCCATTCCAGGGCTTCTTTGGTGTTGTACTGGGCAACGCCGATGGTCCGGCCTTTGAGGATGCTGTTTTTCAGCGCAGCGGTGGTGTACTCGTCCAGGCGCTTTGGCAGCCATTCGACGAAGTCCTTGACCAGCTTGTCCCAGCCGCGTGGCAGGTCGTGAGCGACGCCACCGATGCGGTACCAGGCCGGGTGCAGACGGAAACCGGTGATCGCTTCGATCACGGTGTAAGCGCGCTGGCGGTCGGTAAAGGTGAAGAACACCGGGGTCATGGCGCCGACGTCCTGGATGTAAGTCCCCAGGAACAGCAGGTGGCTGGTGATGCGGAAGAACTCGGCCATCATGATGCGGATGACGTCGACCTTCTCCGGCACCTTGATGCCCGCCAGCTTCTCGACCGAGAGCACGTACGGCAGGTTGTTCATCACGCCGCCGAGGTAGTCGATACGGTCGGTGTAAGGAATGAAGCTGTGCCAGGACTGACGCTCGGCCATCTTCTCGGCACCACGGTGGTGGTAGCCGATGTCCGGCACGCAGTCGACGATCTCTTCGCCGTCCAGTTGGAGCACGATACGGAACGCGCCGTGCGCGGAAGGGTGGTTCGGACCCAGGTTGAGGAACATGTAGTCCTCGTTGGCGCCAGAACGCTTCATGCCCCAGTCTTCCGGACGGAAACGCGCAGCTTCCTCCTCCAGTTGCTGTTTGGCCAGCGTCAGGCTGTACGGGTCGAATTCGGTGGCGCGGGCAGGGTAGTCCTTGCGCAGCGGGTGACCTTCCCAGGTCGGCGGCATCATGATGCGGGAGAGGTGCGGGTGGCCCGGGAAGTCGATCCCGAACATGTCCCACACTTCACGCTCGTACCAGTTAGCGTTTGGCCAGATGCTGGTGACGGATGGCACGCTGAGGTCGCCCTCGGACAAGGCCACCTTGATCATCACGTCACTATTACGCTCTACCGACAGCAGGTGGTAGAACACGGTGAAATCGGCGTCGGGCAAGCCACGGCGCTTGGTACGCAGGCGCTCGTCCACACCGTGCAGGTCGTACAGCATCGAGTACGGCTTGGGCACATTGCGCAGGAACGTGAGGATTTCGAACAGTTTGGCGCGTGCCACCCACAGCACTGGCATGCCAGTGACGGTGGATTGGGCGGTGAACGCTTCGGCGCCAAAACGGTTATGCAGTTCAACGACGACGTCTTGGTCGTCAGCCTTGTAAGGCGGGATGTACAGAGCGGTGTCTGCAGTCATAGGTCTCGATCGCTATCGGTCAACGTACAGAATGAACCCAGGTTCAGGCTTCTTTTTGTAAAAGAAAACTGGATCAGACTTCGTCGGGGCTGCGCAGGTTGGTGACCTGAATACGCTGTTCGCGGCGCTGTTCCTTTTGCGACGGCATTTCGGCGCGATACACGCCTTGGTCACCGACGACCCAGGAAAGGGGGCGACGCTCCTGGCCAATGGATTCCTGCAACAGCATCAGGCCTTGCAGAAATGCCTCTGGACGGGGCGGGCAGCCGGGCACGTAAACATCCACAGGCAGGAACTTGTCCACGCCCTGTACCACAGAGTAGATGTCGTACATGCCACCGGAGTTGGCGCACGAACCCATGGAAATGACCCATTTAGGCTCAAGCATTTGCTCGTAGAGGCGCTGGATGATCGGAGCCATCTTCACGAAGCAGGTACCGGCAACGACCATGAAATCCGCCTGGCGCGGTGATGCCCGGATCACTTCGGCGCCGAAGCGCGCGATGTCGTGGGGCGCCGTGAAGGCGGTGGTCATTTCCACGTAGCAGCAGGACAGACCGAAGTTATACGGCCAAAGGGAGTTTTTACGCCCCCAGTTGACCGCATTGCTCAGGACGTCCGAGAGCTTGCCCATGAAGATGTTTTTGTGGACCTGATCCTCTAACGGATCGGCGACGGTTTCCCGCTCGCCGATGGGGTACTGCTCGTTAGGCGCATCCGGATCGATTCTGGTGAGATTGTATTGCATTGCCAAAGCCTCATTGTTTTAGCTTCGCCTGCCGATTACGACGACCAACGGGAGCCCAATCGAGCGCCCCTACCCGCCATAGGTAGACAAGACCTGCCAACAGAATTGCTATGAAAACGAGAGCTTCGGCGAAGCCGGTCCAGCCGCTTTCGCGGACGGACACAGACCAGGCGTACAGAAAGAGGGCTTCAATATCGAAAATCACGAACAGCATCGCGACCAGATAGAATTTCGCGGAGAGCCGCAGGCGGGCGCCGCCTGTAGGCAGCATGCCGGATTCGAACGGTTCGTTCTTGCTGCGACCCCAGGCTTTGGAACCGAGCAGGCTGGAGAGGCCAAGCATGAAGGCACAGAGGCCGATGACGCCCAAAAGGAAAATGGCGAAGCCCCAGTTGTGGGCAATCAAACCTGTCGATTCGGACATGCTGGCAATCCTTAACAGAGAGCAACGGTCTCTGAGCTTGAAAAGAGAAAGAGGCAGTGACGATATGTCGCAGTGCGATCAATTCCGGGATTTTATGTGCAAAAACAGAGCAAGTAAATTTTCTACATCAAATTTATTCACGGGATTAATGAGCCAGGTCACGGTTTCGGTTACCTAGCCCGCATGGCACGGGGATTAGCGCCAATTTTGTTAATTATGTTTCCTGTAAAGGGTAATGAAAGTTGAGCGAGAGAAATGATAATTAATATCATTTGAGACGTCTTTGGGTGTGCTTTTGTGGAAATAGCGAAGTTGACATTAATGCGTTCGTCAAATGAAGGATTTCACCGCGTCGCATTTAATTAACTTTCGTAGGCCGATTTGCCGTGGCTATCGACTAATGACCTACTACTTAGGTAGGTCATTAAAATGCTCCAGACGACAGAGGCCGCCCATTGGGCGGCCTCTGTCGTTGCGGTGTCATTCAGTGAAACTGTTCTTCTTCGGTCGAGCCGGTCAGCGCGGTGACCGAGGACTGGCCACCCTGGATGACGGTGGTCATGTCATCAAAGTAGCCAGTGCCCACTTCCTGCTGGTGCGCAACGAAGGTGTAGCCCTTGGCGGCGTCAGCGAACTCCTGCTCTTGCAGCTTCACGTAGGCGGTCATGTCGTTGCGGGCGTAGTCATGCGCCAGGTTGAACATGCTGTGCCACATGTTGTGGATGCCCGCCAGCGTGATGAACTGATGCTTGTAGCCCATGGCCGATAGCTCGCGCTGGAATTTGGCGATGGTGGCGTCGTCCAGGTTCTTCTTCCAGTTGAAGGAAGGCGAGCAATTGTAGGACAGCAGTTGGTCCGGGTACTCCTTCTTGATCGCTTCAGCGAAGCGGCGGGCCTCGTCCAGATCGGGCTTGGCGGTTTCGCACCAGATCAGGTCCGCGTATGGCGCGTACGCCAGGCCGCGAGCGATGGCCTGATCCAGACCGGCACGCACTTTATAGAATCCTTCAGGGGTGCGAGTGCCGGTCACGAACGGTTTGTCGTACGGGTCGCAATCCGAAGTCAGCAGGTCAGCGGCGTTGGCGTCAGTGCGGGCCAGGATGATGGTCGGCACACCGGCGACGTCCGCTGCCAGGCGCGCGGCGATCAGCTTCTGTACGGCTTCCTGGGTCGGAACCAGTACCTTGCCGCCCATGTGGCCGCATTTCTTCACTGAGGCCAGTTGGTCTTCGAAGTGCACACCGGCAGCGCCTGCCTCGATCATGCTTTTCATCAGTTCGTAGGCGTTCAGTACTCCACCGAAGCCGGCTTCGGCGTCGGCAACGATCGGTGCGAAGTAATCGATGTAGCCGTCGTCACCCGGGTTCTTGCCTGCTTTCCACTGGATCTGGTCCGCGCGGCGGAACGAGTTGTTGATGCGCTTGACCACGGTCGGAACCGAGTCCACCGGGTACAGCGACTGATCGGGGTACATCGACTCGGCAGAGTTGTTGTCCGCAGCCACTTGCCAGCCGGACAGGTAGATCGCCTGAATGCCCGCCTTGACTTGCTGCACGGCCTGGCCGCCGGTCAGGGCGCCCATGCAGTTGACGAAATCCTTGTCGGGACGAAAGGACGGCCTAGCGCCTTGAGTCACGAGATTCCACAGTTTTTCAGCGCCCAGTTTGGCGAATGTGTGCTCTGGCTGAATCGAGCCACGCAGGCGGACGACGTCAGCAGCGGAGTAGGTGCGGGTCACGCCTTTCCAGCGTGGATTCTCGGCCCAGTCTTTCTCGATGGCTGCAATTTGTTGTTCGCGTGTCAGTGCCATGGGGTAAACCTCGTCGCTTGGTTTTGTGGGTCTTGCCGGTCTTGTGGCGAAGCTCTGGGTTCTGCCAGCGCCTTTAAGGTTTCTTCAAGGCGCACTTAGGGGTGCTCACTGAATCGGAAAGCATGAGGTTGCGGGTCTGGATTGTTTTCGCCTTCACGGTGGTGAAGCGACGACGCTGCCTTTTGGGCGAAAAGACGTTAATTGACTTGATCTTGTAGATATCAAGCTCGATCCAGAGGCTTTCTGTGTTGCCCCTGATCAGTGAGTGCGAGGCCATCATGCCTCGGCATTTTTGCGCCGTCAAACACTTTGTAGTGATTATTTTATGGCACTACATCTTTTGTCTAATACGACTCATCAGTCAGTTTCGGGCCTAAGGGTGCTGGAACGGGGGAGTCCGCAGTAATACTGGGTGGTCACGGGGGTAGGAGTGGGTATGTAGTGGATTTTTTGGCACTACATAATCATCAGGAGTGAGCGCAATCCGTGTAGGAGCGCACGAGCCGTGCGAGGCCGCGATCGGCTGCGCAGCAGTCGTAGATCGGGTGATGGTGATGGGTCAGAAGTATCGGGGATTCAGGATTTGCTGCCGCTTCGGTCGGGCGCGACCCCGGGCCGATCGCGGCCTCGCGGGGCTCGTGCGCTCCTACGAGGCTGAGTGCGGTTGTCAGGTTGTCGTTAGGGTTGGGTTCAGTCCAGACTATCGACCTTCACCCGCAAGGTCATGTCATCACGCCCTTGTGTGGAATAGCGTCGGGTGACGCCTTGTTCATCGGCATGGGACTGATCGCTGACGCCCGCCAGGGTGATCCACTCACCCAATCGCCCGCTCACTTGGGTATCCGTGCTCTGCACCTTGATCGCATCGGCCTGTTGCTGGCTCATGCGGTCGTTGTTGGTGCTGATGCTCAGATGAACGATGTCGCCTGTGATATTGGCCGTGACGTAAAAACCCCGGGTCACGTTGCGGTACTGAGTGTTGGTCTGCGCATAGCCGTAGGAATCGGTCTGCACATTGGTGATCGGAATGCTTTGGCCCACCTGAATCAGCGCCGGAGTGCCCTCATTGGCCTGCACTTGCTGCGTGCCGCCGTCGCGACTGGCGGTACCGTAATTGATGATCCGGGTCTTGCCATCGGCGCTGATGCGCCCGTTTTGCGAACGAACGGTGCCGTTGACCGAATAGCCTTGGTCGCTCTGAATGGCATTGTCGCTGGTGTCGACCGTAATCAGCAGGCGTTTCGCCGCGACATCCAGTTGTGAAAGCAGGCCTTTGAGTTCGCTGATCTTGCCGGGTTCTGCGTTGACGATGAGTTTGTTGCCATACGCGTTGACATTGCCTTCGCTGCCCAGAAAGGCTTTGACAGTAGGCATCAAATCGTCGCTGGTTCGGTAATTCAGGGGGATGACTTCGGTGGCGGCAACGGCCGTGAAGCTGCAAGCCAACAGCGCAGAAGCAAGCAGGGTGCGTAACGACATCGGTGTGATCTCCGCGAAGGGGCGTATCAAGGGGCTCAGTTTGCCAGCATGTCAGGCCATTTTGTCGGCCTGGGCACGCGCAAATTGAATCGCAGACAGCAGAACGCCCCGAGTTTCCGTTCAGCATAGTCAACTGAAGGGTCAGCAACGGGGCGTTCGGTCACTCGGTGGTCTCAGCGCGAGCTGCGGACCATGTCGACGTGGGGCAGGCCGGCTTCGAGGAACTCTTCACTGACCACAGTGAAGCCCGAGCGCTCATAGAACGCTGTCGCATGCACCTGCGCGCTGAGCTTCTGCTCCTTCAGGTCGCGATTTTCCGCTTCGGTAATGACGGCTTTGAGCAGTGCATCGCCAACCTTCAACCCGCGCCAGTCCTTGAGCACCGACAGTCGGCCGATTTCGCCGTCCGGCAACAGGCGCGCCGTGCCGATTGGATAATCGCCTTCCAGTGCCAGGAAGTGCAGTGCGCCTGCATCTTCGGCGTCCCACTCCAGTTCGGGCGGCACCGATTGTTCAGCAATGAACACGGCTTCGCGAATGCGCCGGATGTCGGCGTTGTCTTTCTGCCAGTCGGCTACCCGTACGTGGATCTTATTCATCAGCAAACCCCAGACTTCCTTGTTTCACCAGTTCGCAGAGCAGGCTGCGGCCATCGTCATCGGCCAGCCATTTGCCCAGATTGTCCATATGCAGTGCATCGGCCGCACAGATCAGTTTCAACAGCTCGCGCAGACGACCGGGCAGCAGGCGGCTCTGGCCGCTGGCGAACAGCAGCAGGTCTTCATCGACTTCCGACCAGGCCAGGCGTGCGCTCGGGTTGCGAATCAGAATGGCGCCTTGTTCCATACTGTCGAGCAATTCGGCTTCATCCAACTCGGGGCCGGTGACCATTTCCGGGTAGCGCGGCTCGGTCATGAACTGGCCGAACCAGGTCAGCAGCAAGCGCTCGTCACCCATGTGCTCAGCCAACAGCGCCTTGAGGCGATCAAGGGCGTCGCGCTGGATCTGATGCGGATCGCTCACCGGCTGCGCGTCGGCGTCGGTGTAACGCTCTTCGTCCGAGATGAACTGGCTGAGGAAATCGGTGAAGTGGGTCAGCACTTCGGCTGCGCTCGGGGCGCGGAATCCGACCGAGTAGGTCAGGCAGTCATCGACGGCAACGCCCCAGTGGGCCAGGCGTGGCGGCAGATAAAGCATGTCGCCCGGCTCCAGCGTCCATTCGTCGCTGCCCTGGAAATCCGCGAGAATGCGCAGGTCGGCGTGCTCGATCAGCGGGCTGTCGCTGTCGCACATCTGGCCGATTTTCCAGTGGCGTTTGCCGTGACCTTGCAGCAGGAACACGTCGTAGTTGTCGAAGTGCGGACCGACGCTGCCGCCAGGTGCGGCGTAGCTGATCATCACGTCGTCAATGCGCCAGCTTGGCAGAAAGCGAAATTGCTCCAGCAGCTCGGCGACTTCCGGGACGAACTGGTCGACCGCCTGTACAAGCAGGGTCCATTCGGTTTCCGGCAGTTTGCTGAATTCATCTTCCTCGAAGGGGCCGCGACGCATTTCCCATGGGCGTACGCCGTTTTCGAGGATCAGGCGCGATTCGACTTCTTCTTCCAGCGCCAGGCCTGCCAGTTCGTCCGGATCGATCGGGCTTTCGAATTCCGGAATGGCCTGGCGAATGAGCAGGGGCTTTTTCTGCCAGTAGTCACGCAGAAATTCGCGCGCGGTGATGCCGCCAAGCAACTGAAGAGGAATATCAGGATTCATGTGTAACCTATTGAAAAAAGGTATTTTTCAGGCCGCAATAAAAACGCCCGGCTCGGCCGGGCGTTCAGAGCGGGTGCCGTCAGATCAGATGCGCCGGGCTTGTGCCACAGCGTTGCCGATGTAGTTGGCCGGGGTGAGTTTCTTCAGCTCGGTCTTGGCTTCGGCAGGCATGTCCAGACCATCGATGAAGGTCAGCAGCGCTTCCGGGCTGATGCCTTTGCCGCGCGTCAGCTCCTTGAGCTTCTCGTACGGGTTCTCGATGTCATAACGGCGCATGACGGTCTGGATCGGCTCGGCCAGGACTTCCCAGCAAGCGTCCAGATCAGCCGCGATGCGTTGCTCGTTCAGCTCCAGTTTGCCGATGCCTTTGAGGCTGGCTTCGTAGGCAATCACGCTGTGAGCGAAGCCCACACCGAGGTTGCGCAATACGGTGGAGTCGGTCAGGTCGCGCTGCCAGCGGGAGATTGGCAGTTTGCTCGCCAGGTGCTGGAACAGTGCGTTGGCGATGCCCAGGTTGCCTTCGGAGTTTTCGAAGTCGATCGGGTTGACCTTGTGCGGCATGGTCGAGGAGCCGATTTCGCCCGCGACGGTCTTCTGCTTGAAATAGCCCAGGGAGATGTAGCCCCAGATATCGCGGTCGAAGTCGATCAGGATGGTGTTGAAGCGTGCGATCGCGTCGAACAGCTCGGCGATGTAGTCGTGCGGTTCGATCTGCGTGGTGTACGGGTTGAACGTCAGGCCCAGTTCGTCTTCGATCAAGGCGCGGGCGTTGGCTTCCCAGTCGATGTCCGGGTAAGCCGACAGGTGTGCGTTGTAGTTGCCGACGGCGCCGTTGATCTTGCCCAGCAGCGGAACGGCGGCCACTTGAGCGATCTGACGCTCCAGTCGGTAAACGACGTTGGCCAGTTCTTTGCCCAGGGTGGTTGGCGATGCAGGCTGGCCGTGGGTGCGGGACAGCATCGGCACGGCGGCGAAACGGATCGCCAGCTCGCGGATCGATTCGGCGATCTGGCGCATCAGTGGCAGCAGCACGGTGTCGCGGCCTTCGCGCAGCATCAGGGCGTGGGACAGGTTGTTGATGTCCTCGCTGGTGCAGGCGAAATGGATGAATTCGCTGACCTTGGCCAGTTCCGGCAATTTGGCCGCCTGCTCTTTGAGCAGGTATTCGATCGCCTTGACGTCGTGGTTGGTGGTGCGTTCGATTTCTTTCACGCGCTCGGCGTGTTCCAGCGCGAAGTCATCGGCCAGTGCGTTCAGGATCGCGTTGGCTTCGGCGGAGAACGCCGGGACTTCGGAGATTTGCGGGTGAGCCGCCAGGCGCTGAAGCCAGCGAACCTCGACGAGGGCGCGGAAACGGATCAGGCCGTATTCGCTGAAAATCGGGCGCAGGGCCTGGGTTTTACCGGCGTAGCGGCCGTCTACTGGGGAAACCGCAGTGAGCGAAGAAAGCTGCATGGGGTGCTCTCGGACAGTCGGGCTTTGAGAAGGGCGCGTATCATACATGAAAAAACGGCGCCGCCGAGGCTGGATCGCCGTTGTGAATCGCGCAATGGGTATAACGAAGGTCGTTTGCGCAGCGCTGGCAGTCAGCCGTGCATCAAGGGATACAATTCTTTCAATAACTTGCGACGGCTGATGACCAGTTGCCAGCGGTGACCGCCCACTTGTCGCCAAAGTCGCGCGCAGCGAATGCCGGCCAGCAGCAGGGCGCGAATTTTCGAGGCGTTGTTGGGTTGTTGCAGGTTACGCATGTCGCCGTGAACCTGAATTCGCTGGCGCAACGTGCTGAGGGTGTCCTGATACAGCGCACCGCTCGCGGCGATCACGTTTTCGTGAACGATGCCGAAGTGCTCGACCTGAGACTTGATTTGTGGCAGGCGCTTGCCAATGGTGTCGAGCATGTCGTCACGCTTGGACAGTTGGCGCTCCAGACCCAGCATCGCCAGGGCGTAGCGCAAGGGTTCGCGTTGCAGGGTGCCTGGGTCGCGTTCAAGAGCGCTGGCGAGGGCGCGATAGCCCTCGCGCAGATTCAGGTCGTCACCGCCAAACACGTCCAGCGTGTCCTTGGGGTCCATCACCAGCAGACTGCCCAGCAGGCAGCCGACAGCCGCTTCGCTGGCCTGGCCGGTCTTGGCGATCCGGTCTACCAGCACGGCGGCCTGAAACACACCGCCCAGGGCGGTCAATTGCTCTTGAATCGGACTCATCAACGAGGGTCCTTGCTGTGCCAGGGTTCGGCGATTTCGATCACGCCACCGCCCAGGCAGACTTCGCCATCGTAGAACACCACGGACTGGCCGGGTGTCACGGCGCGTTGCGGTTCATCGAAGGTGGCGCGGTAGCCGGTGGCGGTGCGTTCCAGCGTGCAGCTCTGATCACTTTGGCGGTAGCGGACCTTGGCGGTCAGTTTGCGCGGAGTGCTCAGATCGATCGGGTTGACCCAATAGATATCCGAGGCGAGCAGGGCGCGGGAGAACAGCCACGGATGATCATTGCCCTGGCCGACGATCAAGTGGTTGTTGATCAGATCCTTCTCCAGCACGTACCACGGTTCATCGCCGGCATCTTTCAGACCGCCGATCCCCAGGCCCTGACGCTGGCCGATGGTGTGGTACATCAGGCCCGCGTGGCGGCCGATGGTCTCGCCTTCAGTGGTCTTGATCTCACCCGGCTGTGCGGGCAGGTACTGTTTGAGGAAGTCGGTGAAGCGACGTTCGCCAATGAAGCAGATTCCGGTGGAGTCTTTCTTCTTGGCGGTCGCCAGCTCGTACTTCTCGGCAATGGCGCGCACTTCCGGCTTTTCCAGCTCGCCGACCGGGAACAGGGTCTTGGCGATCTGCTCGCCTGCCACCGCGTGCAGGAAGTAGCTCTGGTCCTTGTTCGGGTCCAAGCCTTTGAGCAGTTCGGTGCGGCCATCGATGTCGCGACGACGCACGTAATGACCGGTGGCGATCAGGTCGGCGCCGAGCATGAAGGCGTAATCGAGGAAGGCCTTGAACTTGATCTCTCGGTTGCACAGGATGTCCGGGTTCGGCGTGCGGCCAGCCTTGTACTCTTCAAGGAAGTGCTCGAAGACGTTGTCCCAGTATTCGGCGGCGAAATTCACCGTGTGCAGCTTGATACCAATGCGGTCGCACACGGCCTGGGCGTCCGCGAGGTCGTCCATGGCGGTGCAGTATTCCGTTCCGTCGTCTTCTTCCCAGTTCTTCATGAACAGGCCTTCCACCTGATACCCCTGCTCCATGAGCAGAAGGGCGGAGACCGAAGAATCCACGCCGCCGGACATGCCGACGATGACGCGTTTCTTTTCTGGATTGGAAAAGGCTGAATCAGACATAGGGTTTCGATGGGTAGTCTGGAAAAGGACGCGATTCTATCAGGGAGTCGGCGCCAAGGCTAAAAGCTATTCAGTTGCGTATTACATCCAGGCTGTGGAGCGGGCCTGCGAGGTAGTCGTCCACGCACTCCAGTACCAGATGGCTGCGCCAGCGTTCGGGTTGGCTGGCCAGTTCCTCACGCGTGAACCATGGCGCGCCGACAATGCCGGTGTCCAGTGGGCGGTCAGGGTGATGTTGGACGGTTTTGGCGGCCAAGCAGACGCGCTGGTACGTCACGCCATTGCTGGGCGCGGTGTAAAGGTAAATGCCGACTACACCGGTCAGTTCAACGTCCCAGCCAGTTTCTTCCAGTGTTTCGCGGACGGCCGCTTCGCGCAGGGTTTCGTTGGCTTCCAGATGGCCGGCGGGCTGGTTGAGTACGAGTTTGTTGTTTTTCGATTCTTCGACGAAGAGAAAGCGGCCGTTGTCTTCGACGATGGTGGCGACAGTGATGTGGGGTTGCCAGGTCATGAGTGGATCTCCTGTCCGCACGACCCTCTGTAGGAGCACGGCTTGCCTGCGGTAGCGATCTTGAATACGCCGCCGGCAAGCCGGACTGCTCTAGGGGAAGTCGAGCGACTGATAAAGAAAACCCCGGCACATGGCCGGGGCTCTTCTGTTGCGTTCAGCGCGCTAACGCCGATCCGGCAAGCCTTACTTCAGCGAATTGATCGCGTCGTTCAGGGTCTTGCTCGGGCGCATGGCTTTGCTGGCCAGTTCTGGCGTGGCGAAGTAGTAACCGCCGATGTCCAGAGGCTTGCCTTGCACGCCGTTCAGCTCGGCGACGATGGTCGCTTCGTTATCGGCCAGCGCTTTGGCCAGTGGGGCGAACTTGGCTGCCAGGGCTGCGTCTTCGGTCTGGGCTGCCAGGGCTTGTGCCCAGTAAGTGGCCAGATAGAAGTGGCTGCCGCGGTTGTCGATGCCGCCCACTTTGCGCGATGGCGACTTGTTGTTGTCCAGGAACTGGCCGGTGGCCTTGTCCAGGGCAGTCGCCAGTACCAGCGCTTTCGGGTTGTTGTAGACGTTGCCCAGGTGTTCCAGGGAGGCGGCCAGTGCCAGGAATTCACCCAGCGAGTCCCAGCGCAGGAAGTTTTCTTCGTTGAGCTGTTGAACGTGCTTCGGTGCCGAACCGCCAGCGCCGGTTTCGAACAGGCCACCGCCGTTCATCAGTGGAACGATCGACAGCATCTTCGCGCTGGTGCCCAGTTCCATGATCGGGAACAGGTCGGTCAGGTAGTCACGCAGTACGTTGCCGGTGACCGAGATGGTGTCCTTGCCAGCGCGAATGCGCTCCAGGGAAACCTTCATCGCTTCGACTGGCGACTTGATGGTGATGTCCAGGCCGGTGGTGTCGTGATCTTTCAGGTACTGCTCGACCTTCTTGATCATCACCGCGTCGTGGGCGCGTTTCGGGTCCAGCCAGAAGATGGCCGGGGTGTTGCTCAGGCGCGAACGGTTGACGGCCAGTTTGACCCAGTCCTGGATCGGCGCGTCTTTGGTCTGGCACATGCGCCAGATATCGCCGACTTCAACGTTCTGCTCCATCAGGACCTGACCCTTGTCGTCGGTGACGCGAACGACGCCGTCGGTTTCGATCTGGAAGGTCTTGTTGTGCGAACCGTACTCTTCGGCTTTCTGCGCCATCAGGCCAACGTTCGGTACGCTGCCCATAGTGGTCGGGTCGAAGGCGCCGTGTTTCTTGCAGTCTTCGATGACCGCCTGATAGATGGTGGCGTAGCAACGGTCCGGGATCAACGCCTTGGCGTCTTGCAGCACGCCATCGTTGTTCCACATCTTGCCGGAATCACGAATCATCGCAGGCATCGAGGCGTCGACGATGACGTCGCTCGGCACGTGCAGGTTGGTGATGCCCTTGTCGGAGTTGACCATCGCCAGAGGAGGGCGGGTCGCGTAAACGGCTTTGACGTCCGCTTCGATCTGCGCTTGCTGGTCGGCTGGCAGGTCTTTGATGCGGGCGTACAGGTCGCCGATGCCGTTGTTCAGGTTGAAGCCGATTTCTTTCAGGACTTCAGCGTGTTTCTTCAGCGCGTCCTGGTAGTACTCGGCAACGATCTCGCCGAACATGATCGGGTCGGAGACCTTCATCATGGTGGCTTTCAGGTGGACGGAGAACAGCACGCCCAGTTTCTTGGCGTCTTCGATCTCTTTGGCCACGAAGGCGCGCAGGGCTTTCTTGCTCATGACCGCGCAGTCGATGACTTCACCGGCCAGGACCGAAGTCTTGTCTTTCAGTACGGTGGTGCTGCCGTCTTTGCCGATCAGCTCGATCTTTACGGCGCCCGCCGCAGCGATCAGTGCCGATTTCTCGCTGCCGTAGAAGTCGCCGCTGTCCATGTGTGCCACGTGGGACTTGGAGTCGGCTGCCCAGGCGCCCATTTTGTGCGGGTGCTTGCGCGCGTAGTTCTTGACCGAGAGTGGAGCGCGACGATCGGAGTTACCTTCACGCAGAACCGGGTTCACGGCGCTGCCCTTGACCTTGTCGTAGGCGGCACGGGCAACCTTGTCGGCTTCGGTGACGACTTCATCCGGGTAGTCCGGAACGTCGTAGCCCTTGGCCTGCAGTTCCTTGATGGCTGCTTTCAGTTGCGGTACCGAGGCGCTGATGTTCGGCAGCTTGATGATGTTGGCTTCTGGGGTGGTCGCCAGTTCGCCCAGCTCGGCCAGATCGTCGGAAACCTTCTTGTCGCCCAGGCGCTCGGGGAAGCCGGCCAGGATACGAGCTGCAAGAGAGATGTCACGGGTTTCGACGGTGATGTCGGCGGAGGCGGTGAACGCTTCGATGATGGGAAGCAGTGAGTAGGTGGCGAGGGCAGGAGCTTCGTCGGTGAAGGTGTAGATGATCTTCGAGCGGTTGGACATTTTTCGGAATACTCTCTTCTTTGCTGAGCGTACACAAAATTTCGAGATGCGCAGGGTAGGCACTTTCGCCCAGATATCAATGAGCCGAAAGTCGAGAATTTCGTCGCGTGATATGGGGTGCATCAGTCGAGCGTCAAGCGGTTGAACCCCGGTAAGAGTTCAGCCTGTCGAGGGCTGAAAGTCTCGTTTCAGATGGCTTGGCCCCCAATGACCCTATGGTCACCGGCGGCGAGTATACCACCGGTCCCGGCCATTAATACGATAGTAGTGTGAACGCTTGACACTCGCGTTGATCGATTCAGCCTCCAGGTCGCTACGCCAGAAAATCCGCAAAACCTTGAAGCCCGCGTCTTACGGGGCCTGCGGCAGACTGTCGCAGTCGTTCAAGCGTAGTGAAGGGCTGTCGAACCGCAAGTCGATTTTCGACTAAAGGAGCATTCTTTCGTCTCTGTGCTCAGGTGCGAGCCAGATGAGTGTCTTTGCGAGCCTGCGGGAAATACGCTGATAAAAAGAAGGGAATGAGCGTGTAGGGCAAAAAAAACCGGTCAGTCCCGGATGGACTTGACCGGCTTTCAGGTCTCGCGCTTGAACGGTCCGGCTCAGGCGTGATCTTTGCTGTGTTCGTGCTGCGGGTGTTGCTGATGAGCGTGCTCTTTAGTGGCCGCAGGCTGTCCGCTGATTTTCACCGCGTGCATGCCTTTGGGACCCTGGATGATTTCGAATTGAACCGGCTGGCCCGCCTTGAGCGTTTTGTATCCGTCCATTTCGATCGCCGAGTAATGAGCGAACAGGTCCTCGGACTTGCCGTCTTCAACGATGAAGCCATACCCCTTGGCGTTGTTAAACCACTTGACCTTACCGCTTAGCATAGTCACATCCCTCTGCAAAGGACTCCGATGGGAGTATCATCACCTCTCATCCGCCGGACCTAAAAAATTTTGGTTGACTGCGCGGACCCTTTTTACCCAATGTGGGTTCTATTGTTTGTAACACCGTTTAGCCGTTAGTCAAGGTCATGCGACGGTCCAATCGATAACGTGCATGATCATGACCAATCTATTTAATTTCGTCCCCAACGAACCTTCTTTACCATGCATGCAATGAGCAAGATTCGACTAACATTCAATCAGGATGACTCGCAGCCTCACGATGACGAGGCGGCGGGCATCGCGGTACAGGAAGCCAAGCCGATATTGCAGGTGCCACCGATGTACAAGGTGGTTTTGTTCAACGATGACTACACCCCGATGGATTTCGTTGTTGAAGTGCTGGAGGTGTTTTTCAACCTGAATCGTGAGCTGGCGACCAAGGTCATGCTGGCCGTCCATACAGAGGGACGGGCAGTGTGCGGATTGTTTACCCGCGACATCGCCGAGACCAAGGCAATGCAGGTCAACCAATACGCCAGGGAAAGCCAGCATCCGCTACTCTGTGAGATCGAGAAGGACGGTTAACGCCGGACACTTGGGTATGAGGTGAAGCTATGTTAAACCGTGAGCTCGAAGTCACCCTCAATTTGGCTTTCAAGGAGGCTCGCTCCAAACGTCATGAGTTCATGACCGTCGAGCACCTTCTGCTGGCCCTATTGGACAATGAGGCTGCCGCCACTGTTCTGCGTGCCTGCGGCGCAAACCTCGACAAACTCAAACACGACCTTCAGGAGTTCATTGACTCCACCACGCCGCTGATCCCCGTGCATGATGAGGATCGCGAGACCCAGCCGACCCTGGGCTTCCAGCGCGTATTGCAGCGTGCCGTGTTTCATGTACAGAGCTCCGGCAAGCGTGAAGTCACGGGCGCCAACGTGCTGGTGGCGATTTTCAGTGAGCAGGAAAGTCAGGCCGTATTTCTGTTGAAACAGCAGAGCGTGGCCCGCATCGATGTCGTCAACTATATCGCCCATGGTATTTCCAAGGTGCCGGGGCATGGCGATCACTCTGAAGGTGAGCAAGATATGCAGGATGATGAGGGCGGCGAGTCTTCTTCTTCGGGCAATCCTCTGGATGCCTATGCCAGCAACCTGAATGAACTGGCTCGTCAGGGCCGCATCGATCCTCTGGTCGGTCGTGAGCTGGAAGTCGAGCGTGTCGCTCAGATTCTCGCGCGTCGCCGCAAGAACAACCCGTTGCTGGTCGGTGAGGCCGGTGTCGGTAAAACCGCCATCGCCGAAGGGCTTGCCAAACGCATCGTCGATAATCAGGTGCCAGACCTGCTGGCCAGTAGTGTCGTCTACTCGCTGGATCTGGGCGCCTTGCTGGCCGGGACCAAATACCGTGGCGATTTCGAGAAGCGCTTCAAGGCGTTGCTCGGAGAGTTGAAAAAACGCCCTCACGCCATCCTGTTCATCGACGAGATCCACACCATCATTGGTGCCGGTGCTGCGTCAGGCGGGGTGATGGACGCCTCTAACCTGCTCAAGCCGTTGCTGTCGTCGGGAGATATCCGCTGCATCGGCTCGACCACGTTCCAGGAGTTCCGTGGCATCTTCGAAAAAGACCGTGCGCTGGCGCGTCGTTTCCAGAAAGTCGACGTCACCGAGCCTTCGGTCGAAGACACCATCGGTATTCTGCGTGGCTTGAAAGGCCGTTTCGAGCAGCATCACAACATCGAATACAGCGATGAAGCCTTGCGTGCCGCTGCTGAGTTGGCGTCGCGCTATATCAATGATCGCCATATGCCGGACAAGGCGATTGACGTGATTGACGAGGCGGGCGCCTTCCAGCGTCTGCAACCGGCCGACTTGCGCGTCAAGCGCATTGATGTTGCTCAGGTCGAAGACATCGTGGCGAAGATCGCGCGGATTCCACCAAAACACGTCAACAGTTCCGACAAGGAATTGTTGCGCAATCTGGAGCGCGACCTCAAGTTGACCGTGTTCGGTCAGGATGCGGCCATCGATTCGCTGTCCACGGCGATCAAGTTGTCCCGTGCCGGTCTGAAGTCGCCTGACAAGCCTGTCGGTTCGTTCCTGTTCGCAGGTCCGACCGGTGTCGGTAAAACCGAGGCTGCGCGTCAGTTGGCCAAGGCGCTGGGAATCGAGCTGGTGCGTTTCGACATGTCCGAGTACATGGAGCGTCACACCGTTTCGCGTCTGATCGGTGCGCCTCCGGGGTATGTCGGGTTCGATCAGGGCGGTCTGTTGACCGAAGCCATCACCAAGCAGCCGCACTGCGTACTGTTGCTCGATGAGATTGAAAAGGCGCATCCGGAAGTCTTCAACCTGCTGCTGCAGGTGATGGACCACGGTACGCTGACCGATAACAACGGTCGCAAGGCGGACTTCCGCAACGTGATCATCATCATGACCACCAATGCCGGTGCCGAAACGGCGGCGCGTGCTTCGATCGGCTTCACCCATCAGGACCACTCGTCCGATGCGATGGAAGTCATCAAGAAGAGCTTTACGCCAGAGTTCCGCAACCGTTTGGACACCATCATTCAATTTGGTCGCCTCAGTCACGAGGTCATCAAAAGTGTGGTGGACAAGTTCCTCACCGAACTTCAGGCGCAGCTGGAAGACAAGCGGGTTCAACTCGATGTGTCCGACGCGGCAAGAAGTTACCTGGCCGAGGGTGGTTACGATGCGGCAATGGGCGCCCGCCCGATGGCGCGTCTTATCCAGGACAAGATCAAGCGTCCGTTGGCCGAGGAAATCCTCTTTGGCGAGTTGTCCGAGCACGGCGGTGTGGTGCACATCGACTTCAAGGACGGCGAGATCACGTTCGAGTACGAAACCACGGCGGAAATGGCCTGACGTTTCGATGCAACACAACAAAAAGGCGCCGATGGCGCCTTTTTGCTGTATTGCGAACCCGTATCCTCCTACCATGCGTAGCTGCTTACAAATTGTGGACAAACAAAAACGCCCGGCATATGCCGGGCGTTTCTGTCGTAGCCTGTTAGCGAGCGCGGTAGGTGATGCGCCCTTTGCTCAGGTCATACGGCGTCAATTCAACGCGGACCTTGTCGCCGGTCAGAATGCGAATGTAGTTCTTGCGCATCTTGCCGGAGATGTGCGCGGTAACGACGTGCCCATTTTCCAACTCCACACGGAACATGGTGTTGGGCAGGGTGTCGACGACAGTGCCTTCCATTTCGAAGCTGTCTTCTTTCGACATGCAGTAAAGCCCTCGGTATCCAATGAATGGCCCGGTGCAAACGGCAGCCGAGCAAAAGCGGGCTGCATTGTGCCCGAAAAGTGGGGTTCACGCCAAGGGATTCAGTAAAGAGTGACCCATCTTTGATTGGTCAGCAGCTCAATGGGGCGATATTGGGTCTTGTAGTTCATCTTTTTGCAGTTTTTGATCCAGTAACCCAGGTAAACCGCATGCAGTTGCAGACGTGCTGCTTCGGCGATTTGCCAGAGGATCGCGTAGCGTCCCAAGCTACGGCGTTCTTCGGACGGCTCATAAAAGGTGTACACCGCCGACAGACCGTTGGGCAGCAAATCAGTCACGGCGACGGCGAGCAGTCGGCCTTCGGCCCGGAATTCGTAAAAACGGGCAAAGGGCAGGTCACGGACCAGAAAGGTGGAAAACTGTTCACGGCTGGGCGGGTACATGTCGCCATCGGCATGACGTTGCTCGATGTAGCGCTGATAGAGGTCGAAGTATTCTTCGCTGAAATGCGGCTTGGCGCTGGTGACTTCGATGTCGGCGTTGCGTTTGAAGATGCGTTTCTGTTGGCGGTCAGGCACGAACAGGCCGACCGGAATGCGCGCGGGCACACAGGCGCTGCAATTCTGGCAGTGCGGTCGATAGAGATGATCGCCACTGCGACGGAACCCCATGTCGGAAAGGTCGGCGTAGACCTGCACATCCATGGGCTGGCTGGGATCGAGAAACAGCGTGGTGGCCTGTTCCTCGGGCAGGTAGCTGCAGGAGTGGGGTTGAGTGGCATAAAACTTAAGCCGCGCCAGCTCGGTCATGATCAACCCTCGAGAAAACGTTAGCTAAGAGTGTATGCCAGCCGACTCAAACTCGCCTAGGTAACCAGTCGGCGGAGTTTGTCAGATCCAGATGTTTTTTCAGGTAGTGGGCAAAGGTATTTCGAGAAATCGAGCGCGCGCCCAGACTTTGCAAGTGTTGAGTCGGCATCTGGCAGTCGATCATCACGAAGCCCCATTGCTTCAAATGTTCTACCAGGGTGGCAAAACCTGCCTTGGACGCGTTGTCTGCCCGGCTGAACATCGATTCACCGAAAAACAGTTGCCCCATCGCCAGGCCGTAAAGCCCGCCAACCAGTTCATCCTTATCCCAGACTTCAACGCTGTGGGCGTAGCCTCGGGCGTGCAGTTCTATATAAGCAGCCTGCATCGAGCCGGTGATCCAGGTCCCGTCAGCGTAGGCGCGAGGCTCGGCACAGGCGCGAATCACGGCAGGAAAATCCTCATCGAAGGTCACCCGATAGCGTTGTTGGCGCAGGAGTTTGCGCAAGCTTCGGGAGACGTGCAGTTCATCGGGGAACAGGACCGTGCGCGGATCCGGCGACCACCAGAGAATCGGTTGCCCTTGCTGATACCAAGGAAAACAGCCGTGACGATAGGCCTGAATCAATCTGTCTGCCGACAGGTCGCCGCCGCCCGCCAGCAAACCGTTGGGCTCGCGCAGCGCTTTTTCCAGGGGCGGAAATTCGAGTGTTTCGCGTTGTAACCAGGTCAGCATGGGATTCCAGCTTGGCGAGAGGGGAGGGGAGTGCGCCCAAGTGTGCAACTACGGCGCGTGATTGCGGTCACACGCGGTTGACCGGCGCTGGATTGTGTAAAGACAGGCAAGTTCGTTCCGTTCACTGGAGTCATGGCCATTCGACAGTTCTGTTACGGGGTAAAAGCACGTCATAAGCCTTTGTCAGCAAAGAAAATGCATGCTCAAATCAGCCATTGTCATCGGCGCTTGAAGATCGGCAAGGTCCACGCCAGACTATCGTGGCGTGCAGCGTGCAATTCCGTACAATGCCCGATGTTGTTTAACCTCATTTCAAATCACCTGTCGAGCGTGTATTCAACGCCATCATGTCAGGGACCGGTTTGCGCTATTTCGTCAATGCAGTCGTATATAGTCAACCCTTAGATGTTCGCGCCAACGCGCAGGAATTGAAGCGTTTTGAAGAAATCCACCGCAGCACCCAGCCCCGTTCCGCTCTGGCGGCAGCATTTGCACTACCGACTCAAGGAAGGTGCGCTGATCGCATTCGGCTTTTTGTGCCTGTACCTGATGATGGCCCTGTTGACCTACGATCAGACCGATCCAGGCTGGAGCCACACCAGCAGCTCCTTGCAGGTGCAGAACGCTGCCGGTCGTGCCGGAGCGTTCGCCGCCGACATTCTGTTCATGGTTCTGGGCTACTTCGCCTACATCTTCCCGATGCTGCTGGGCGTGAAGGCGTATCAAGTCTTCCGCCAGCGGCACGAACCGTGGCAATGGAGCGGCTGGCTGTTTTCCTGGCGCATGATCGGTCTGGTGTTTCTGGTACTGGCCGGTGCGGCGCTGGCGCACCTGCATTTCCATTCCATGTCCGGGTTGCCGGGTTCCGCAGGCGGTGTGCTGGGCGAGGTTCTGGGCGATCTGGCCAAGCGTGCGCTGAACGTGCAGGGCAGCACCTTGCTGTTCATTGCCCTGTTTCTGTTCGGGCTGACCATCTTCACCGACCTGTCGTGGTTCAAGGTGATGGACACCACGGGCAAGATCACCCTCGACCTGTTCGAGCTGTTCCAGGGCGCGATCAACCGCTGGTGGGCCGAGCGCAACGAACGCAAACGGATGGTCGCCCAATTGCGTGAAGTCGACCTGCGTGTCGACGAGGTCGTGGCGCCGGTCGTGCCGGATCGCCGCGAACAGGTCAAGGCCAAGGAGCGCATCATCGAGCGCGAGCAGGCGCTGACCGAGCACATGACCGCTCGAGAGAAGCACGTTCCTGCCGTCATCGCCCCTGTTCAAACCCGCCCGCCGGAACCCAGCAAGCGTGTGCAGAAAGAGAAGCAGGTGCCATTGTTCGTCGACAGCGCCGTGGAAGGCACGCTTCCGCCGATCTCCATCCTCGACCCGGCGGAAAAGAAGCAGCTCAACTATTCGCCCGAGTCCCTGGCCGCGGTCGGCCATCTACTGGAAATCAAGCTCAAGGAATTCGGCGTCGAGGTTTCGGTGGATTCGATTCACCCTGGCCCGGTCATTACTCGTTATGAAATCCAGCCAGCGGCGGGCGTCAAAGTCAGTCGCATCGCCAACCTTGCCAAAGACCTGGCCCGTTCTCTGGCCGTGACCAGTGTCCGCGTGGTCGAGGTGATTCCGGGCAAGACCACCGTGGGTATCGAGATTCCGAACGAAGACCGTCAGATCGTGCGCTTCTCCGAAGTGCTGTCGACCCCGGAGTACGACAACTTCAAATCCCCGGTCACCCTGGCGTTGGGTCATGACATCGGCGGCAAGCCGATCATCACCGACCTGGCCAAGATGCCACACTTGCTGGTGGCCGGTACCACCGGTTCCGGTAAGTCGGTGGGTGTGAACGCGATGATCCTCTCGATCCTGTTCAAGTCGGGGCCGGATGACGCCAAGCTGATCATGATCGACCCGAAAATGCTCGAACTGTCGATCTACGAAGGCATTCCTCATTTGCTGTGTCCTGTCGTGACCGACATGAAAGACGCTGCCAACGCCCTGCGTTGGTCGGTGGCAGAAATGGAACGTCGCTACAAGCTGATGGCCAAGATGGGGGTGCGTAACCTGTCGGGCTTCAACCACAAGATCAAGGAAGCGGAAGACGCCGGTACCCCGATTCCGGACCCGCTGTATCACCGCGAAAGCATCCACGACGAAGCGCCGCTGCTGACCAAGCTACCGACCATCGTCGTGGTGGTCGACGAATTCGCCGACATGATGATGATCGTTGGCAAGAAGGTCGAAGAGCTGATCGCGCGTATCGCCCAGAAGGCGCGTGCTGCCGGTATCCACCTGATTCTCGCGACCCAGCGCCCGTCGGTTGACGTGATCACCGGTCTGATCAAGGCCAACATTCCGACTCGAATGGCGTTCCAGGTGTCGAGCAAGATCGACTCGCGGACCATCATCGATCAGGGCGGCGCCGAGCAGTTGCTGGGGCACGGTGACATGCTCTACATGCCGCCCGGTACCAGCCTGCCGATCCGTGTGCACGGCGCGTTCGTCTCCGACGACGAAGTGCATCGCGTGGTCGAAGCCTGGAAACTGCGTGGAACGCCGCAATACAACGACGACATTCTCAATGGCGTCGAAGAGGCGGGCAGTGGCTTCGAAGGTGGCGGCGGTGGTGGCGGGGACGGCGATGACGCCGAAACCGATGCGCTGTACGACGAAGCGGTGAATTTCGTGCTGGAAAGCCGTCGTGCCTCGATCTCCGCCGTGCAGCGCAAGCTGAAAATCGGCTACAACCGCGCCGCGCGCATGATCGAAGCCATGGAAATGGCCGGCGTCGTGACCGCCATGAACACCAACGGCTCGCGGGAAGTGATTGCGCCAGCCCCCATGCGTGATTGACACTTCCATTCATGACACATGACTGGATGGCGCCCGAGGGCGCCGTCCGTCTTAATCGACCCCAAAGAGGACTCCCATGCGTCTTATCCGCATGTTGTTGGTATCTGCACTGGCTTTTTCCGCTCTTCCGGCCCACGCCGACAGCAAGGACGTGGCGCGCCTGACCCAACTGTTGGAAAACTCAAAGACCCTGAGCGGTCGTTTCTCGCAGATTTCCCTCGACGGTAGTGGCACCCAGATGCAACAGACCGAAGGTGACATGACGCTGCAACGTCCGGGGCTGTTCTACTGGCACACCGATGCGCCGCAGGAGCAAACCATGGTCTCCGATGGCCAAAAGGTCACCCTGTGGGACCCGGATCTGGAGCAGGCGACGATCAAGAAGCTTGATCAGCGTCTGACGCAAACTCCTGCGCTGCTGCTTTCCGGTGATGTTTCAAAAATTAGCGAAAGCTTCGACATCACCGCCAAGGAAGCAGGCGGGGTGATTGATTTCACGCTCAAGCCCAAATCCAAGGACACGCTGTTCGATAACATGCGACTGTCGTTCCGCAACGGTGTGATCAACGACATGCAGTTGATCGACAGCGTCGGCCAGCGCACTAACATCCTGTTCACCGGTGTTAAGGCCAACGAGCCGGTGCCAGCGAGTAAATTCCAGTTCCAGATTCCGAAGGGCGCTGACGTCATTCAGGAATAAGCGCCTGCAGCGTCCTTAGGAACACAAGGTAAGAGCGTTATTGATGGACCTGTTCAGCAGCGAACCGATTGCCCAGCCTCTGGCCGCGCGTCTACGGGCGACCAACCTGGACGAGTACGTCGGTCAACAGCACCTGCTCGCCCACGGCAAGCCCTTGCGTGAAGCGCTGGAGCAGGGTGCGCTGCATTCGATGATTTTCTGGGGGCCGCCCGGCGTGGGTAAGACCACGCTGGCGCGTTTGCTGGCGAAAGTCTCTGATGCGCACTTCGAGACCGTTTCTGCGGTGCTGGCAGGGGTCAAAGAGATTCGTCAGGCGGTCGAGGTTGCCAAGCAGCAGGCCGGGCAATATGGCCGTCGGACCATTCTGTTCGTTGACGAAGTTCATCGCTTCAACAAGTCTCAGCAGGACGCGTTTCTGCCCTATGTTGAAGACGGCACGCTGATTTTCATCGGCGCGACCACCGAAAATCCGTCGTTTGAGCTGAACAATGCGTTGCTCTCAAGGGCGCGGGTGTATGTGCTCAAGAGCTTGGATGAAGCGGCGTTGCGCCAGTTGGTTGATCGCGCGCTCACCGAGGAGCGAGGATTGGGTAAACGCCACTTGAGTGTGGGTGACGAGGCGTTCAAGACGTTGCTGGCCGCCGCCGACGGCGATGGCCGCCGCATGCTCAATCTGCTGGAAAATGCGGCGGATCTTGCCGAAGACGACAGTGAAATTGACCCCGAGTTGTTGCAAAGCCTGCTGGGCGACAGCCGCCGCCGTTTCGACAAGGGCGGCGAGGCGTTCTACGACCAGATATCCGCCTTGCACAAATCCATTCGTGGCTCGAACCCCGACGCTGCGCTGTACTGGTTTGCGCGGATGATCGACGGCGGCTGCGATCCGCTGTATCTGGCGCGTCGCGTGGTGCGCATGGCCAGCGAGGACATCGGCAACGCCGACCCACGCGCGCTGCCGTTGTGCATGTCGGCGTGGGACGTGCAGGAGCGCCTCGGTAGTCCGGAAGGCGAGTTGGCGGTGGCCCAGGCCATCGTCTATCTGGCCTGCGCACCGAAAAGCAACGCCGTGTACATGGGCTTCAAGATGGCCATGCGCGAAGCGACCGAGTTCGGTTCGCTGGAAGTGCCGCTGCACCTGCGCAACGCGCCGACCAAACTGATGAAGCAACTGGGTTATGGCGAAGAGTATCGCTATGCTCACGATGAGCCGGAGGCTTATGCGGCCGGTGAAGACTACTTCCCGCAAGAGTTGGAACCCCGCCAGTATTACCAGCCGGTGCCCCGTGGCCTTGAGCTGAAGATCGGCGAAAAACTCAAACACCTGGCCGCCCTTGATCGCGCCAGTCCTCGTCAGCGGAGAAAGTAGTGATTCAGTTGATTCTTGCTGTGTCCGCTGGGGGCGTGGCTGGTACATTATTGCGCTTCGCCACCGCCAACGTTGTGGCTGCGAACTGGCCGCGGCATTTCTACACCGCGACGCTGGCCGTCAACCTGGTGGGCTGCTTGCTCATCGGCTTTCTGTACGGGCTGTTCCTGATTCGCCCGGACGTGCCGATCGAGCTGCGTGCTGGCCTGATGGTGGGTTTTTTAGGCGGATTGACGACGTTTTCGTCCTTTTCGCTGGACACGATACGTCTGCTGGAAAGCGGTCAGGCGCCTTTGGCCATTGGCTATGCCCTGATCAGCGTCCTCGGCGGCCTGCTCGCGACCTGGGCAGGCCTGTCGCTGACCCGAATTTTATAGTTTCTATTTTCATAGCCCCGAATACCTAAAACGAGAGACCGATATGCTCGATTCCAAACTGTTACGTACCCAGCTTCAGGACGTAGCGGATCGCCTGGCTTCCCGTGGCTTCACACTGGACGTGGCCCGCATCGAAGCGTTGGAAAACCAGCGCAAGACTGTGCAGACCCGCACTGAGCAGCTTCAGGCCGAGCGTAACGCCCGTTCTAAATCCATCGGCCAGGCCAAGCAGCGCGGTGAAGACATCGCGCCGCTGATGGCCGACATCGATCGCATGGCTGAAGAGCTGACCAATGGCAAGAAGGAGCTGGACGGCATTCAGTCCGAACTCGACGCCATGCTGCTGAGCATGCCGAACCTGCCGCACGAATCCGTGCCGGTCGGTGCTGACGAAGAAGAGAACGTCGAAGTGCGCAAATGGGGCACCCCGACGGCCTTCGATTTTGAGGTTAAAGATCACGTCGCACTGGGCGAGAAGTTCGGCTGGCTGGATTTCGAAACCGCCGCCAAGCTGTCCGGCGCCCGTTTCGCCCTGCTGCGTGGCCCGATTGCCCGCCTGCACCGCGCACTGGCGCAGTTCATGATCACCACCCACATCAATGAACACGGTTACGAAGAGGCTTACACCCCATACCTGGTTCAAGCCCCTGCGCTGCAAGGCACGGGTCAGTTGCCGAAGTTCGAAGAGGATCTGTTCAAGATCGGTCGCGAAGGCGAAGCGGATCTGTACTTGATCCCAACCGCTGAAGTGTCGCTGACCAACATCGTGGCCGGTGAAATCGTCGACGCCAAGCAACTGCCACTGAAGTTTGTGGCCCACACCCCATGCTTCCGCAGCGAGGCGGGTGCGTCGGGTCGTGACACGCGCGGCATGATCCGTCAGCACCAGTTCGACAAGGTCGAGATGGTGCAGATCGTCGAGCCGGAAAAATCCATGGAAGCCCTGGAAAGCCTGACCAGCAACGCCGAGCGCATCCTGCAACTGCTGGAACTGCCGTATCGCGTACTGGCCCTGTGCACTGGCGACATGGGTTTCAGCGCCGTGAAGACGTATGACCTGGAAGTGTGGATTCCGAGCCAGGACAAATACCGCGAGATTTCCTCGTGCTCCAACTGTGGTGATTTCCAGGCCCGCCGCATGCAAGCCCGCTGGCGTAACCCGGAAACCGGCAAGCCTGAGCTGGTTCACACCCTCAATGGCTCGGGCCTGGCGGTGGGTCGTACCCTGGTCGCCGTGCTGGAGAACTACCAGCAGGCCGACGGTTCGATTCGCGTGCCGGAAGTCCTGAAGCCGTGGATGGGCGGTATCGAGGTCATCGGCTAAATGGAATTTCTGCCACTGTTCCACAACCTTCGGGGTGCCCGTGTGCTGGTGGTGGGCGGCGGCGAGATTGCCTTGCGCAAGTCTCGCCTGCTGGCCGATGCCGGGGCGATCCTGCGGGTGGTTGCACCCGAGATCGGAACGGAGCTGCGCGAGCTGATCGACAGCAGCGGTGGCGAACAGACTCTGCGTGGCTACAACGAAGCCGATCTGAACGGTTGCGTGCTGATCATCGCGGCCACGGACGACGAATCCCTCAATGCACAGGTGTCCAGCGATGCCCGTGCGCGTGGGGTGCCGGTCAATGTGGTGGACGCGCCTGCGTTGTGCAGCGTGATCTTTCCGGCCATCGTCGACCGTTCGCCGTTGGTGATCGCGGTGTCCAGCGGTGGCGATGCGCCGGTGCTGGCGCGACTGATCCGCGCCAGGATGGAAAGCTGGATTCCGCCGACTTATGGCCATCTGGCCGGTCTGGCGGCGAGGTTTCGCCACCAGGTGAAGAAGCTGTTTCCGAATGTTCAGCAACGCCGGGCATTTTGGGAGGACGTGTTTCAGGGGCCTATCGCTGATCGCCAATTGGCCGGGCAGGGGGCTGAAGCCGAACGCCTGTTGCAGGCCAAGCTCGACGGCGAGCCGCCAGTTGCGTCAGGCGAGGTTTACCTCGTCGGCGCGGGGCCGGGTGATCCAGACCTGCTGACTTTCCGTGCCTTGCGACTGATGCAGCAAGCAGATGTCGTGCTGTATGACCGTCTGGTAGCTCCTGCGATTCTCGAACTGTGCCGCCGTGATGCCGACCGTATTTATGTCGGAAAGAAGCGCGCGGATCACGCGGTGCCTCAGGATCAGATTAATCAGCAGTTGGTTGACCTGGCCAAACAGGGCAAACGCGTGGTGAGGCTCAAAGGGGGCGACCCGTTCATCTTTGGTCGAGGCGGCGAGGAAATCGAAGAGCTGGCGGCTCATGGCATTCCGTTTCAGGTGGTGCCTGGTATCACAGCAGCCAGCGGTTGTGCGGCGTACGCCGGAATTCCGCTGACCCATCGCGACTATGCGCAATCGGTGCGTTTCGTGACGGGACACTTGAAGGACGGCACCAGCGATCTGCCGTGGAAAGACCTGGTGTCGCCTGCGCAGACTCTAGTCTTCTACATGGGGTTGATCGGTCTGCCGATCATTTGCAGCGAACTGGTCAAGCACGGGCGTTCTGCCGACACGCCAGCCGCACTGATTCAGCAAGGCACCACGTCGAACCAGCGCGTCTTCACCGGCACCCTGGCCAACCTGCCGCAACTGGTGGCGGAGCATGAAGTGCATGCGCCGACGCTGGTCATCGTGGGGGAGGTGGTGACGTTGCGGGACAAGCTGAAGTGGTTTGAAGGGGCTCAGGGGACCGTTTGACCCCAGCATACCCTTAAGCCAGGAGCAATACCTGTGGGAGCCGGCTTGCTGGCGAAAGCGGTGTATCAGCCACCATCACAGTGACTGAATTACCGGTTTCGCCAGCAAGCCGGCTCCCACAATAATTCGTGTCGTCCTCAACCGTTCTGCAAAATCCCTTGCCCGCTCAACCGCCCACGGTCATGCGCGCCACTGAAATCCTGCTCCGGCCCTTTCGGCACCACGCCCGTCGGGTTGATGGTGGCGTGGCTGGCGTAGTAGTGGTGCTTGATGTGCTGGAAGTCGACCGTGTCGGCCACACCTGGTAGCTGATACAGCTCTCGCAGCCAGTTGCTCAGGTTCGAGTAGTCGGCGATCCGGCGCAGGTTGCATTTGAAGTGGCCGTGATACACCGCATCGAAGCGAATCAGCGTAGTGAACAGGCGTACGTCGGCTTCGGTCAGGTACTCGCCCGCCAGATAGCGCTTCTCGCCCAGCAGCTTTTCCAGAACGTCCAACTCGGCAAATACCTCATCGAACGCCTCTTCGTACGCGCCTTGCGACGTCGCAAAACCTGCGCGATACACGCCGTTGTTCACGGCAGGGTAAATGCGGTCGTTCAGCCGATTGATTTCGGGGCGCAGTGCCTCGGGATAGAGGTCCAGCGTGTTGCCGGTCAAGTCGTTGAACGCCGAGTTGAACATGCGGATGATTTCCGATGACTCGTTGCTGACGATCCGGTTGAGCTTCTTGTCCCACAGCACTGGCACGGTCACACGGCCGGTGTAGTCGGCGGTGTCTGCCAGGTAGCGCTGATACATGTAGGTGTGACCGTCGAGGGCGTCGCCCGTCGACCCGGTCTGTTTGTCGAAGGTCCAGCCGTGTTCGCACATCAGCCAACTGACCACAGACACATCGATCAGGCCTTCCAGCCCTTTGAGCTTGCGCACGATCAGCGTGCGATGCGCCCACGGGCAAGCCAGGGAAACATACAGATGATAGCGACCGGCTTCGGCCTTGAAGCCACCTTCGCCGGAAGGCCCCGGGCGCCCATCAGCGGTGACCCAGTTGCGACGTTTGGCTTGTTCGCGCTGAAACGCCCCGTCTTTGCTGCTTTCATACCACTGGTCGTGCCAGCGTCCTTCAATGAGAAGGCCCATGTCTGACTCCAATAACTGTGTACGTTCGTACGTTGGAGACCAGTCTAAAGACAATCGTTCGAAGAAATAGCGCAAAGAATGGGGTGTAATGATCGATTAAATCGATTTATCTCGGGTCGCCCAATACTGCTCGGCACGCTCGAAGGCTTCAGCGCGAGGCATTCCAAGGCCTCGCAGGGCCAAAGCGATGGTAGAGATCAGCGCCAGTTGCGGGTAGCTGTCTTCGGTTTCACCCTTCCAGATGGCGACGAGTTGCTGTGGATCAAGGCTGGCCGGTTTGACGTGGCGACGCTCCGACAGCGCGGGCCATTCCTCGTCCCATGGCTGGCCATCCGTAGTGCCATAGAGGTGACTGATGGTGTCCGGGTTGATTTCCACTTCGCCGCCATCGCCCTTGATCACAATGGAGTGATCGCCCAGCAGGCTGCTGGCATCGCGGTGAACGGCCTGATAACCGGGGTGGAAAATGCTTTGCAGGCCACAACGTGCATTTAGCGGGTTGAGAATGCGAGCCAACGAATGAATTGGCGAGCGCAGGCCCAAGGTGTTGCGCAAATCGATCATGCGTTGCAACTGCGGCGCCCAGTCACCCAGCGGAATGAAGGCGATGTTGTGGTGCTGCAACGCCTCGTCTACGGCGTTCCAGTGGCGGCAGAGTGGAATGCCCAGCAGGTCCAGCAATTGCTCGCTGTACAGACGGCCCGCTGTGTGGGCACCACCGCCGTGCATTAAAACCTTCACGCCATTTTGAGCAAGGCATTTGGCCGCGAGCAGATACCACGGTAAATGGCGCTTTTTACCCGCATAGGTCGGCCAATCGATATCGACTGTTATCGGAGGGGCGGTCAGACGCTGACGCACTGCCTCAGTGAAACCGGCCAGCTCTTCAGCGGATTCTTCCTTGTGACGCAGCAGCATCAGGAAAGCGCCGAGCTGGGTGTCCTCGACTTTTTCGTCGAGCACCATGCCCATGGCTTCGCGGGCTTCCTCGCGGGTCATGTTGCGCGCGCCGCGTTTGCCTTTGCCCAGAATGCGCACGAACTGCGCAAACGGGTGCTCGGCTGGGGTTTCAGTGACGAGGGGGGCGAATTCGGTCATAAGCAATTGGTCGGCTTGGGCAGGCCCGCCAGCTTGGCGGCGAGTTTGGCGGGAGTGCCATTGAACAGACGGTTCAGGTGCAGGCTGTTGCCTTTTTCAGGGCCGAGCTTCTGCGCTGTGTACTTCACCAGCGGACGGGTTGCCGGAGAGAGCTGGTACTCGGCATAAAACGCCCGCAGCACCGTCAGGATTTCCCAGTGATCGGGCGTCAGGGCGATGTCTTCTTCCAGCGCCAGTGCCTCAGCCACGCCATTGGACCAGTCATTGAGGTCGGCGAGGTTGCCGTCTTTGTCCAGCGCGATGGTACGCCCGTCGACGATGAGTTGTTTCATAACCAGGTGTTGACCTTGTCGTAGCTCACCGACAGTTCGACGAAACCGGGGTAATCCACGAGGGTGACCCAGTCTGGCAGTGCAAGGTTTCGGGCCTTGGCGTCCTCATCGAGCACGAACAGTCGCAGGCTCTCGGCCTTGGCGTCCAGCAACTGGCGTGCTGCCGTTGCCGCGTTCAGGGCATAGGTCGCGTCGCCGCACAGCAAAATCGCGTCCTCATGGCCGAGCACCCGCAGGCAACTGCTCAGGCGGGTGTCAGCGAAGGGGGAGTGGGATAACACATGCAAGGTCGACATCAGATCGTGATCACCTGGTCATAACGGTCGATGAGCGCTGCAATCTCTTGATCGCGCAGCCCACCCAACGACTCAACGCTCAGTTCGGTGGACAACAGGCCGCGTTCCGCCAGGCTGGTGTGGCAGGCGAACAGTTCTTCGACACCGAACATCTCCAGCGCCTGAAGGTTGGCTGTCAGGTCTTTCTGTTGCAGCGTTTTGGCGTCTTGCGAGGGCAACAACTGCAACACGCCATCGTCGAGAAACAGCATGCCCACTGGCAGATCGAATGCGCCGCCCGCCAGCGCGATGTCCAACGCCTCGCGAGCGCTTGGGCCTGACCAGGGCGATTGGCGGCTGATGATCAATAGCGATTTAGGCATCTCAAGGCCCTCCAAAGCTGATCAGGCGATCGGCGGCTTGCACGGCATCGTGCAGTTGCCCCAGGCCGGACAAATCCCACGGTGGGGTGAGGTTGGCGGCTGGCCGTGAATAACGGTCGGCTTCCTCCTGATTCAACACGCCGCGCCGCAAGCCGGCCGCGATGCACACCACCCCATCCAACTGATGAATGGTGACGAACTCGCGCCACTGGGCAGGGATGTCTAGCTCGTCCTGGGGCGTCACGACGTTGGCTGACGCGCTGTGCACGCCGTCCTGATAAAAGAACAGCCGCACGATCTCATGCCCGGCGGCCAGCACGGCCTGTGCGAACAGCAACGCACGGCGCGAAGAAGGCGCGTGAGCGGGTGAATAAAGGGCGATGGCGAACTTCATGACAGGCTCGGTCAGCGGATGGCAGGAGTGAATGGAGCCAATGATAAAGAATTCAACGGGCCTACACAGTAACCAGATAGCAAAAAGCCCGCCGAAGCGGGCTTTTTGTCGGGGCGCTATAGCGATCAGTCGTCGCTGCTGCCCATGATGCCGAATATCTGCAACAGGCTGATGAACAGGTTGTAGATCGACACATACAGGCTGATGGTCGCCATGATGTAGTTGCGTTCGCCGCCGTGGATGATGGCGCTGGTCTGGAACAGGATGCACACCGACGAGAACAGGACGAAACCTGCGCTGATCGCTAGTTGCAGCCCACTGATCTGGAAGAACATGCTCGCCAGTACCGCGGCCAGCAGGACGAAGAAACCGGCGGTGATGAAACCACCGAGGAAGCTCATGTCCTTGCGGGTGATCAACACGTAGGCCGACAGGCCACCGAATACCAGCGCAGTCATGGCGAATGCCGAAGAGACGACTTCAGCACCGCCTTGCATGCCCAGGTAACGATTGAGGATCGGACCGAGGATGAATCCCATGAAACCGGTCAGCGCGAACGCCGACACCAGACCCCACGCCGAATCGCGCAGTTTGTTGGTCAGGAAGAACAAGCCGTAGAAGCCGATCAGCACCACGAACACGTTCGGGTAGCGAACGTTCATCTGCTGTGCGACAAAAGCCATGATGCCACTGAAGGCAAGGGTGAGGGCCAGAAGGCCGTAGGTGTTGCGCAGGACGCGGCTAACCTCTAGCTGCTCGACCTGCACGCGGTTGTTGACTGCGTAATCCTGTTCGCGCATGGCGCTACTCCTGATGGTTGAAATGAGCGGTTTGAAATCTCAAGTTGCAAAGATCATAACAGAGCCTACGGGCGAGGCGAGTCGGAGAGTTTGACAGCTTGTTTCATTACGGTATTATGGCGCCCGCTACGCGATTGGAGGTGTGGCTGAGTGGGTAAAGGCAGTGATCTGGAAAGCTGCCGATTGTGACCGGTATCCGAGTTCTTATCTCAGCCTGGTTGCCCACTACACCTCTGTTATCAGCAGCATCCGGGAAATTGGCAGAGTGGTTGAATGCACCGGTCTTGAAAACCGGCGTACGTTAATAGCGTACCCAGGGTTCGAATCCCTGGTTTCCCGCCACACTCAGTAAAATCAAGGGCTCAGAGCAATCTGGGCCCTTTTTTTGTCCGAGAATCCCCTAGACGGATCGTACTCCTCACCTGTCTCCGGTCGAGTGTGCGTTTGTGTGGGCTGTCATCGACTTTTCTTTCAATCGCATCAGCGGCGCGGTCGAGTTTTTCGACATCCTGCTCCTTTGTACGGATGGATGACGGCGTAACGATCTCATCCACGGCACGGGTTTGTTTCTCTTCGTCCGCTATGTCTCGTTTGACAACGTCGACAGGCTTGCCCGACGCGTCCACAGCGGGAGCCTTTGGTGAGAGGTCATCAGAGGGTTTGGATTTATCGATGCTCATGTCATAAATCTCCTGGGAGTTGTAGGTAGGAGACCGGTCACCGGTGTGAGTTCACTCGATTCGTTGTCCGACTGCAGTCGGCCGCGCGGAGGCGCTGGGGCGAAAGATGAAGCGGGACCGGCCATCGATCGGGAATGCGAAACAAGTTTAATTTCTCATTCCCTAACGGTTACCTGACCTGCGGATGTAAACGATGCCTGGCACTGTACTGTTGGTTGAAGACGAGGAGATGCTTCGCTCATTACTTGTCGAGGCATTGACCCTGATCGAGCTGGACTCCGTTGAATGCGTCAATGCGGAGACTTTTATCGGGTAGTCATTGAGCGCCTGAAAGACTAACGGTGGGCCTATAGTGTTAGGCTATTGAGGCTTGAATTTTTAAGAGAAGGGAGTTTGGGCAGAACGCTGTCGACCGCTTTTAAAGCGATCAGGCATAACGCAATTCAGTCACATACTTGTGCAATAGCTTGCTCGCTGCGGATTTGACATTCCCAAGCGTTCGGAAGATGGAAAGCAGCCATAGACGAAATGGGAGAAGTGCCAAGCTGTTGTCGCGCTGTACCGCTGCGCATTGGTAAACGCTATCCTGAGCCGCTTCCAAGGCAAGCTCTGACGCGGTGAAGGCGTTTACGTCGGCCAGCTCCATTTCCAGCAAGGGCTTCATAGTCTCCAAAACCTCGGCAGAGTCATCCACCAGTAACACCCTTACGCCCTCCAGCATGCCTTCCGACGATTGATCGTCCTCGGAATTCGATAACAATTCGGTCGTCGTGAGCGGGAAACGGACTGTGAAAGTGCACCCCTTACCGATGCCCGCTGAATGGACGTGCACGGTCCCGCCGTGAGCCTCCACGAGCTGTTTTACCAAGAACAGCCCGATTCCCAAGCCTTACCAAAAAGGTCGAACACCTTATCCAGATGCTCTGGTGCGATACCTGCTCCACTGTCAGCGACGTCCAATACGACTTCGTCGTTTGTCTTCCGGCCTGTGATATGGATCGACCCTGATTCAGGGGTGAATTTGATGGCGTCGTTGAAAAAATCATCTCTGCGCCTTTGTTCCAGCCCGTCACGACACCCGCTTCGTCCTGGATGATGATGCGTAATCGCGCGCACTTTCCGCGACCAGGCTGACCCTGCCGTCGAAGGCTGCGTAAGGAGAAGACATGTCGGATGTGGAGGCCAACGATTCGGTGTCTCAGGAGCATCTGCCTCAGCGCTGAGGCATAACCGGATGACAGTTGGGCTGAACTTTGGCGTGCCCTCAGCTTCTCTTCTGGACTCACGCGGATAAACGTACGCCTGGCGAGGGCACTCGAATGAATAGCGTATGGCGCAGTATCCCGGTGTTTTCCGCCTGGTTGGTGTTGATCGTCGGGATCATTCTGTTCGCGGGAGGCGTGTGGCTGGTGGTCTCTGGGGGATCGCCTTATCGCCTCCTGGCAGGGGTTGCCTCGATTGTGACCGGCACAGGGCTGATCAAGGGGCGACATTGATCATTATGAGGCATGGTGTGGCAGGGTCGGGAACAGAGGCGTGGGCACGACTCACCCGTGAAGGGCAACTCCGGACCACGTCTGGAGGCGATGTCGAAGCCTTTGCCCTGTCTGGAGGAGGTGAGCGATGAGCAAGATTATCAGTGCGACGGATCTAGGCATTCAGTTGGGCAAGGATGACGAACATGCCTTGTTCAAATGGTTGATCGCAAGCTTCTTGATGGGCAAGAGAATCCGCGCACAGCTCGCCGTCGAGGCCTATAAAGTGATCGTTGAGCATCATGAGCGTGATACGCCTCGCAAGCTTGTGATGTGCACCCACTCGCAGTTGGTCAAAATGCTGGGCGAGGGCGGTTACGCGCGATATGACGAGTCCACTGCCGAGCGTCTGCTGAAGTTGAGCAAAAAGCTGATCGATGAGTATGGGGGCAAGCTCATCAACATCCGTGAAGCGAGCGAGAATCAGGCGGATTTTGAGATGCGGCTGGCAGCGTTTGAAGGCATCGGCCCGAAGACCGTTGAGATTTTCATGCGCGACGCCCGAGAAGTGCTCTTTTGAACGCCAGGCAGCTATACGTAGGATGCGCCGGCTGGACGCTTGGTCGTGAATATGGGTCAGAGTTTGAAACCGTTGGGAGCCATCTGGAACGCTACTCCAGAAGGCTCGACGCCATCGAAATCAACAGCTCTTTCTACCGCTCCCACAGACCTGCCACCTACAAACGATGGGCGTCATCGGTGGGTTCCGATTTCAGGTTTTCAGTGAAAATGCCCAAATCGATTACTCATGAATGCCGCTTGGAAAACTGTTTTGATCTCCTCGACAGCTTTCTCTCAGAGTGCGGCGAGCTCGGAGGGCATCTTGGGTGTTTGCTGGTTCAATTGCCCCCTTCCTTGGTTTACGACACGCGCCGTACGAGCCCGTTTTTTGAAAGGCTCCGTGCAAGATTTTCTGGGCATGTCGTTATCGAGCCGCGCCACCCGACTTGGATTGAAGCCGATCGGCTATTGATCGAGCACAAGATCGCACGAGCAGCCGTCGACCCGCCCAGGATGGACGTCGACAGCTCACCGGGCGGATGGCCAGGCCTTCGCTACTGGCGGCTGCATGGCTCGCCCAAAATCTATTACAGCGACTACGCGCAAGGCTGGCTTGAAGAGAAAGCGGCGCAGATCGTGTCCAGCGCCATCGAGGGATCGCCGACCTGGTGCATTTTCGATAACACTGCCCAAGGTGCTGCATTGGGCAACGCCTTGCTCATGCAGCGACTCCTGAATCGTTGAATTTCCCGGCAGCGGTCTAGTCGTTGAGTTCGTGGCAGTCCCGACACCTCGCCCGATGAGGATTAGCCGCATAACGCCTAAAGGTCGGTGACCGAGTGTGTCTGCCATTCAACATCGGTTGCGGATTTTGTGAAAACTGCGAAAAAGGCTACCGGCTTTTGCCTCACCGCAAACCCGGGCAGTGCAGGGGCCGCCTACGGTTTCGCCGATATGGGGCCGTATCAGGGTGGGCAGGCCGAACTCCTGCGAGTGCCTTATGCAGACTTCAATTTGCCTGGTGCTTCCCGAAGATGCGCTGGAGCGCGAGAACGATTACGTCTGCTGTCCGATATCTTCCCCACAGGCTGGCACGCCACCGAGCTGGCCGGGCTCTTGCCCGGGGAAAGTATCGCCATTTACGGGGCAGGCCCAGTGGGGCTCATGGCAGCCCACTCGGCGATGATCAAAGGCGCTTCTCAAGTCTTCGTGGTCGACAATCATCCTGATCGTTTGAAGCTAGCCGCGCAGTTAGGTGCGACACCGATCAATTCGCTGGAGAAGGAAGCGGTCGATCAGATCCTTAACCTGACTCACGGCAAAGGCACTGATCGGGGGGGCGAATGCGTAGGTTACCAGTGTTGCGACAAACACGGGCATGAGATTAACCACCTGACGATGAACAATCTGGTCGCCTCGACCAAACCTACCGGTGGCATCGGCGCGGTCGGGGTCTTTGTGCCGCAGGATCCCGGCGCGCAAAATGACTTGGCGAAAGAGGGCAAGATGGCCTTCGACTTTGGCGCGTTCTGGTTCAAGGGGCAGCAAGTCCGAACCGGGCAAGCCAACGTTAAAGCGTACAACCGTCGTCAGGCCGAGCTGATCCACCATGGCCGTGCCAAGCCCTCCCAGATCATCTCTCACAGTCTGAAACTGTCGGAGGGGCCAGACGCTTACAAGCACTTCGATGCCCGGGACGAAGGCTGGACGAAGGTCATTCTCAAGCCAGCAGCCTGAGGTGATCTCACCGGAAATGTTGGACGGCTTTTATGGCCGAGGTGCTTGAGTCCCGTATTCCAAAGAGCTTCAGCTACGTGGCAACGCCACGTCACTTTGGCGCGCGCTGATTGCCTCCTTCAGGGTCGACAGCAGCAGCTCTTCGGAAAAGGGCTTGGACAGGCAGGCGTGGGCGCCGCATTCATAGGCTTCGGCCGTGGCGGCGTCGTTCCAGAAGGCAGACATGCAGACAATCGCAGGCCCTGCGGGTGTCGACTGCAAATGACGTTGCACGTCGATGCCTTGCATGCCGTCCATTCTTGAGTCGATCAGCACGCAATCGGGAGCATTCGCCGCCAAGGACTGGATGAATGCGTCACCCGAGGCGAAGCTGGCGGTGGTGTAGCCCACAGCGCTGAGGAGATTGACCAAGCTTTTGCGCACCCGTAAATCGTCGTCAACAATGCTGATGGACCACTCGGCGGGTGAATGGGGCAGTCCTACGTTCGATGAGCACACATTCCTGTTCCTGCGGTCAGTGACCGCCCAATGATCGATAAAACGATGCGAAGCCTCGCGGCACTCAGTTAGCTGGCAATGGGGCGGCCTTTACATCATCGCTTTCCATCGATGCTGAAATAGCAGAAACGTGCGGAAAATATTTCAAACAGACGTTAACCGTTCAGGCACAAAACCTGCTTTGGACGCATACAATGACGCCTCTCCACCGCATTTCTGAAAGGCCAGGCAGTTTATGGCGCTCGACCCTATCACCCTGTTGACCCTCTCGATCGCCCTCGCGGCCGCCGCAGCGCTGTATCTGGCGGCCGAATGGCGTCACGTCAGGGAAGCGTCACTGGTTTTCTGGAGCGCCGGTTTTGCGACGATCACCGTGGGTTCGACCCTGGCGTTGCTGCGCAGCAGCGGCGTTCTGTTGATCGGCATCTGGTTCGCCAATGGCTTGCTGGTGACGGCGCATTGGCTGTTCTTGCTGGGCGTCGCGCGCTTTACCAAAGCGAAGCTGTCCCGAGGCTGGTACCTGATTTTCGCGGTCTGGGTCGGCATGTTGCTGCTGCCGGAAGCGCCCTGGTGGTCGAAGGTGATGCTGGCGGTCAACTCGTCGCTGGTGGCGCTGCTGATGTTCAAGGCCAGCGCGCTGCTGCGGCCCCACGGCAAATCCCTGAGCGTGGGCGCCGGGCAGTTGCGTTACGTGCTGTTGGGACACGGCTTGTTTTATCTGGCCAAGGCGATTACGGCTGTGATGCCGGGGACCTTGATCGATCTGGCGGCATTTCGCGGGGAAATCATTCAGATTTCGCTGGTCGAGGGGGCCATGGCGATCATGATGATTGCGCTGTCGATGACCGGTTCCGAACGCTATCGTCGGGAAAAACGCATCGAACGGCTGGCCGCCCGAGATCCGCTCACGGCGTTGTACAACCGCCGAGCGCTGGAAGTGCGCGCCCCACGTTTGCTTGAGGATGTCTCGGCTTCGCGCCCTGGGGCGTTGCTGCTGATCGACATCGACAACTTCAAGTCGGTCAACGACCTGCACGGGCACATTGCCGGTGATCAATTGCTGATTACCCTCGGCGAGATGATTCGTTCGCTCCTGCCCAACGGCTCGCTGGCCGCGCGGCTTGGGGGCGACGAGTTCGTGATTCTGCTGAACGATGCTTCTCGCGAGCAGGTTGTCGAGTTGGGTGAGCGGTTGCGCCAGCGTTTTCATGACGCCGCATCGCAAGCCTTCGCAACCCCCGAGGCCGTAACCCTGAGCATCGGCGCCAACCTGTTCGATCAGGCGCCAGCCAGCCTGGGGGCGCTGATCGAGCAAGGCGATGCCGCGCTGTATGACTCCAAGCGGGGCGGGCGCGACAGTATTCGTCTGGTGGACCGCACCCACGCTGTTGGAGCCACTTCGCGGGTGTCCTGACGTCACGGGCGTGCAGTTGGTCTGAATGGTTTCACGTCGGCTTGGCACTGGTCTGAACATTGCTATGACCTTGAGGCAGGGCGCCGCAATCACCGGTTTTTGACGTTGACGCCGCCTTGCGACTTCCCCGCAGCCATGTATCGGCGCGCCACCGATCCGCGCGCCCTGGAGCCCGTTGTGAGCACCCTCTCGGAAATTGCAGCAAACCTGTTGAAGCGTGAACGTATGGCAGAAGCGGCCAATGAAAGCAGCGCCGCACCGCAGGGGATGGGCTGGCAGGAACTGTTGGCGTTGTCGCAGGAAAAGGACATTCACAAATGGCAGGCCGCGCTGAATGAACTGATCGCCGACAATCCGGGAAAGCGCCGTGTGACCGTGTTGCGGGTGATTGAGGGCGGACTGGCCTGAGCAGGCTGTCCTTTACGCGCTATTAATGGACTCATTGGCGTTAGTCGGCACTTGTCTTGAGGCGTACAGTCGCAACACTGTCCATGCCTTGACCGGATAACGTCCATGAGTCGTCCTCGCTTTCTCCCTGATAACTTCACCCTGACGCTGGTCGCCGTGGTGATCATCGCCAGCTTCCTTCCCGCCAGCGGCCAGGTCGCGGTCGGCTTCAGTTGGCTGACCAACATTGCCATCGCACTGCTGTTTTTCCTCCATGGCGCCAAGCTGTCCCGTGAATCGATCATCGCGGGCGCCGGCCACTGGCGCTTGCACCTGTTGGTGTTCGGCCTGACCTTCGTGATTTTTCCGTTGTTGGGCCTGGCGCTCAAGCCGGTACTGTCCCCGCTGATCGGCAAAGACCTGTACATGGGTATCCTGTACTTGTGTGCGTTACCTGCCACCGTGCAATCGGCCATCGCCTTCACGTCGCTGGCGCGTGGCAATATCCCGGCGGCGATATGCAGTGCAGCGGCTTCCAGCCTGTTCGGTATTTTCATCACGCCGCTGCTGGTGACCTTGCTGCTGAACGTGCACGGCGACGGCGGCTCGACAGTTGATGCCATCGTGAAGATCAGCATTCAATTGCTGCTGCCGTTCGTGGCCGGTCAGATCGCCCGCCGCTGGATTGGCGCGTGGGTGGGGCGTAACAAAAACTGGCTGAAATACGTCGACCAGGGGTCGATCCTGCTGGTGGTGTACGGCGCGTTCAGTGAGGCGGTGAACGAAGGCATCTGGCACAAGATTCCGCTGTGGGACCTGGCCGGTCTGGTGGTGGTGTGCGGCGTCGTATTGGCGCTGGTGCTGGCCATCTCCACTGTGCTGGGCAAGGCGTTCGGCTTCAGCCAGGAGGACCGCATCACCATTCTGTTCTGCGGTTCGAAGAAAAGCCTGGCGACCGGCGTGCCAATGGCGCAGGTGTTGTTCGCAGGCAGCACCATCGGCGTGTTGATTTTGCCGTTGATGCTGTTTCACCAGATTCAACTGATGGTCTGTGCGGTGCTGGCCCAGCGTTATGCCAAGCGGACCGAGCCGGTGCCGGAGTTGATGGCGCAGGTGGATCCGTAACGAGTGTTGACTCATTCCTGTGGCAGCGCCGAATGGTATGAGTCGAATGCAACTCCTGTGGGAGATTCTATGGTGGCTGGTCAACAGCATTCGCCAGCAAGTCGGCTCCCACAGATTTAGCGTCGAACATTAGATTTGGATTCGGCGTGATACCTGTGGGAGCCGGCTTGCTGGCGAATGCGTCAGATCAGACACTGACGCGTTGAATGACACACTGCCTTCGCCAGCAAGCCGGCTCCCACAAAAGCCACGCAGGATCCCAGAGTCTTCGTCCCACAGAGATGAGGGGTAGCTCAGTCCTCCGCCAACTGCTCTTCATACTCCTTCACATAGCGCCCCGCCAACGCCTCTTTCTGCTTGTCATCCAGCAGCTTCCCGGCCATTTGAAAGAATTTCTGCTCTTCTTCCTTCAAATGGTGATGCACTTTCTCCGACAGCTTCTTCGCCGTCGCCAGCCAGGCTGGGCTGGACATGTCGGTTTGATCGAGTTCTTCCATCATCTCGTCCATTTCATGGTGTTCCGAGATCGCATGGCGGCTGAGGTCGACGCCGTTGTCGTATTCCATCAACGGGATATAAAAGAAACGCTCTTCTGCGGTTTCGTGGGCCTGTAGCTCGGCTTTAAGCTGCTCATAGGCCTCGACCCGTTCTTTACTGTCACCGTGGGTCTTGATCAGGGCGTCAGCATAACCGCGCTGGCGATCATGGCTTTCTCTCAGGGCTTCGAAAATGTTCATGCTTACGTCCTCGGTCAGGTTCGGGTTGCTCAGTGCTAGACCGTTTCGGTCGATCAAGCGTTCCATGGCGCGGCGGGCATAAGCTTAGAGCTATACGTTTCTTTCATAATTCCTGCCTGTTTTTATAATCAAAAGGACTTTGAGAACGTGCGCTCATAGCGTTGTGTACTGAGCGCGTCCGTCCGACACCTCTGAAAACCAAGGATTGTCATGTCCCTCCGAAAACTCTTCGTGGCCGCTGCGCTGCTGTTGACCACTGTTGCGGCGCAGGCCGAGCAGGTCATCAATATTGGCTACCAGCGCTCGTCGACGCTGTGGATCCTGCTCAAGAATGATGGCCAGATCGAACAGCGACTCAAGCCGCTGGGGTTTACCGTCAACTGGCATGAATTCAGCAGCGGCCTGTTGAGTGCAATGAACGCCGGCAGCGTCGATCTGCATGCCGATGTAGCAGACGCTTTCGCGCTGTTCACCCAGGCTGCCAATACGCCGCTGACCTACTACGCCCGCGAAAATCCGTCGCCGAGCGCCCAGGCGATCATTGTGCAAGACGGCTCGCCGATTCACAGAGTGGCTGACCTCAAGGGCAAGCGCGTGGCCGTGTCCAAAGGTTCGGGCAGCAATTTCCTGTTGATTTCGGCCCTCAAGAAAGCCGGATTGACCCTGGCCGATATCACCCCGGTGTACCTCGAAGCGCCCGACGGCGTAGCGGCCTTTTCCAGCGGCAATGTCGATGCGTGGGCGATCTGGGACCCGTTCCTGGCGACGCAGCAGCGCGAGCATCATGTGCGCGTGATCGCCGATGGCAGTGAGGGTGTGGTCAATTACAACCGTTTCTACGTCGCCAATACGAGTTTCGCCAAGGCCCACCCGGAGGTGCTGCAAGTGGTGTTCGACACCCTTCACGATGCCGGGCAGTGGGTCAAAGGCCATCCCAAGGAGGCGGCAAAAAACCTCGCGCCGCTGTGGGGCAATATTCCGCCTGAAACCGTGGAACTGGCCAACAGCCGCCGCAGCTACGACATCGTGCCGGTCAAGATCGACCAGTTGGCCGAGCAACAGCGCATTGCCGACTATTACTACGACGCGAAGCTGATTCCCAAACCGCTGAAGATTTCCGACATCACCGTCTGGACGCCCAAGGCCAAATAACTCAGGAGCAGCTTCATGAGTCGTCAAATTCACCTGTCGGCGTTTCTTCTGAGCGGGCCGGTCATTCACAGTCACGCGGCATGGCGTCACCCGGAAACCGTTGGCGACTACCTCGATCCCGACTACTACGCGCGCACCGCTCGCGTGGTGGAGGAAGGGTTGTTCGATTTTCTTTTCTTCGCCGATCGCCTTGCGGTGGGCGACCAGATGGGCGGCTCTCGCGAGACCGCGCTGCGCTATGGCGCCCAGGACGCCACGCGGCTGGACCCGTTGCCGATCCTGTCGTATCTGGTCGGTCAGACGCGCAAACTGGGTCTGGGTGCCACGCGTTCGACCACCTACTACGAGCCTGCACACATCGCCCGCGAATTCGCCACCCTCGATCATCTGTCAAAGGGCCGTGCGGCGTGGAACATTGTCACCTCGATGAACGACAGCGAAGGGCGCTTGTTCGGCAAGGACAAGCACCTGGAACACGATCTGCGTTATGACCGCGCCGATGAATTCGTCGAAGTCGCGCTCAAACTGTGGAACAGCTGGGCGCCAGGAGCGTTGAAGCTGGACCGCGAAAATGGCGTGCTGGCCGATCCGTCGAAGATCACTTCCGTGCAGCACCAGGGTGAGTGGTTCAAGGTTGAGGGGCCGCTGAATATTCCGCGCACGCCGCAGGGCAGGCCAGTGTTGATTCAGGCCGGATCGTCCGGGCGCGGGCGTCGGTTCGGCGCACGCTGGGCCGAGGCGATTTTCACCATTCATCCGCATTTGAAGGCCATGCAGGCATTCCGCGAAGACGTGCGCGGGCAGGTTGTGCAGCAAGGGCGCAGTGCCGACAGTTGCAAGGTGTTGACGGCGGTGATGCCGTTCATTGGCGGCAGCGAAGCCGAGGCGAGGGCCAAGCGCGATAAGCACAATGCGTTGGCGCGGCCGGAGTTGGGGCTGGTCACATTGGCTTCGCAGTTAAATGTGGACCTGTCACCGTTCTCGCTGTTTTCGACCTTGGCCGAAGTCGCCCGCGCGCCTTCGATTCACCCGGCAGCGGCGGAAAAACTGCTGATGCAGGGACCGGACACCACACTGGAAGAGCTGGGCAGGATCTTTGCCAGCAGCGTCCGCGTGCCCCAATTGGTGGGCACCGGTGCTCAGGTGGCTGATCAACTGGCCGAGTTGTTCACTCAGGGTGGCTGCGATGGTTTTGTGATCTCGCCTGCGTATTTGCCGGGGTCGTTCAGCGAGTTCGTTGAAAGCGTGATTCCGCATTTGCAGCGCAAAGGGTTGTTCCGCACGGCGTATGAAGGCTCAACGTTGCGAGAGCATCTAGGGTTGGCGGCGTTGAATGATTGAAACGCTACCTCTGCAGCAGCATGGCTTGCCTGCGGTAGCGATTTCAAATACGTCACCGCCGGCAAACGGAACGCCGCCCGGCCGTGCTGCTAAAGGGGGATCTGTGTTTGCTGCAAAAATCTTCACGCTGTACAGCGATCTGACAGCATCCCCCGGTCGATTGCGGGCTGACATCCGAAACATGCTGCGTATGATGGGCCGACGTTTTTCTCAAAGGGCCTGTCCTCAATGATGAAGTTTTTTGCCGCGCTGCTCTGTGTCTTCACAGGCTTCGCCCGTGCTGAACCTGCGTTGCTCACCGACCTCGCCCTGCCTTATCTCGCGGCAGCCCCTGCCGATTCCAAAGACAAACCGCTGATCATCTTCCTGCATGGCTACGGCAGTGACGAGGGCGATTTGTTTGGCATCAAGGACGAATTGCCGAAGGACGCCACCTACCTGTCGGTGCGCGCGCCGCTGGAGGTCGATGGCGGTGGCTACAAGTGGTTCACCCAGGACACCGACCAGGCCGAATACGAAGGCGTGACCAGCGATGTCGACAAGAGCACCGACCTGCTCAGGACCTTTATCGAACAGGCCACGGAAAAGTACGCCACGCAGCCGAACAAGGTAATTCTGGTGGGCTTCAGCCAGGGCGCGATGATGAGTTATCAGATCGGTTTGCAGCACCCGGAACTGGTGCGTGGCATTGCGCCGTTGAGTGGCAAGATTCTCGCGTCGCTCAATGCGAAGCTCAAAGCGGAGGACCGACTCAAGGCCTTGAAGGTTTTCATCGGCCATGGTGAAGCGGACAACCGCGTGCCGTTTACTGGGGCGACCGAAGCGCGCACGGTGTTGGAAAATCTGCTGATCAGCCCGGAGTTTCACTCCTACGCGGGGGCGGGGCACACCATTACGTCGGATGAGGTGCGGGATTTGAAGCGGTGGGTTGAGGCGCAGTTGAAGTAACGCGTTCTCCAGCGGTATACACATACCCCCTGTGGGAGTGAGCTTGCTCACGAAGGCAGATGGCCGGGCACTGCATGTGCTGTGACTGTACTGGCCCTATCGTGAGCAAGCTCACTCCCACAGGTCAGGTGATTACTTTGAGCAATCACAACCCCTGACTCCCCCGAATCAACTCATACGCCCGCCGCGCCAGCGGGTTCACGGTGTTGGGGCGGATCCACAGGTGGTAGGTCACGTCCGGCAGCCTCGGCAGGCCATCGGCTTCCCCTAACACCCGCATGTCCGGCCCGAGCATTTCCATGCTGCGGGCCGTCACCCCCAGTCCTGCGCGGGTCGCGGCCTTGATGCCGATCAGGTTCGACGCCAGATACGCCTGCCGCCAGGCAATGTTCGCCCGCTCCAGCGCTTCGATGGCGTAGCGCCGATAGATGCTCGGCTCGTCCACCAGAATCAGCGGAATCGGCTCGTTCGGCACGTGCTGGTATTGCGCCGAGCAGATCCACCACACCGGCGACGTGCGCAGGGCGAAGCCTTCCAGGCCGGGGTCTTCGCGGGTGGAAATCACCATGTCGACCTTGCCGCGGTGCAGGTCTTCCATCAGGAACGGGCTGCGGCCCACGTCGATTTCCAGTCGCAGCTTCGGCGCGGAGCGGGCGATGTGGCTGAGAATCGGCGGCAGGATGGTGTCGGCAATGTCGTGGGGCGAGCCGATGCGCAAGACGCCGCTGAGGCTGCTTTCGCGTAATGAATTCAAGGCGTCGTCGTTCAGCGACAGCATCTGACGGGCGTGGCGCAGCAGTTGGCGACCCGGCTCGGTGAGCTGTTTCTGGCGGCCCTGCTTCTGAAACAGGCTGACGCCGATCTGTTGCTCCAGACGCTGCATGTGCTGGGTCACCGACGACTGCGTGCGCGACAACTGCGCACCGGCCCCGGCGAAGCTGTGGTGGTCGACGACGGCGACGAAGGTGCGCAGCAGTTCGAGGTCGAGGGTGGTGGACATGAATTTTCACTCATCACAGGGGCTGGAATACGGTCTTTGTGGGAGCCGGCTTGCTGGCGAAAGCGGTGTGTCATTCATCATCTCTGAGTCCGGATTGACGCCATTCGCCAGCAAGCCGCTCCCACGTAAATGTGTTTGATCAACCCAGTCTGTTACATCAGTCGAGAGGGTTAATACATTACGGATATTTATGGTTTTTAAAAGCGCTATTCAGATAAGTAGCTTTTCGGCCAATAATTACTGGCTTATTCCATTTTGTTCCACCCTTCAAAACCAGAAAGTTATAACCATATTTGATATTTGAATTTCCGTTCCCCGTATACCCTCCCTAGCATGCCGGTCATGACGAGGCGCTGAGACAAGCGCCCGGCCGATGACCATTCGAGGGGAAAGTCCATGCCATACACGCGCTCGCCAGTTACCCGTTTTCTGCCCTTGCTGATGGGCGCCGCCGTGGCCCTGGGTGCCAGTGTCGCGGCCTATGCCGATGCCACGCTGGACAAGATCGAGCAACGCCACCGCCTGGTGGTCGGCGTGTTGCTGTCGGGCGGGCCGTTCGGCTCCATCGACCCGAGCAACCAGAAACCCAAAGGCCTGAACGTCGACATGGCCGAAGACTTGGGCCGCCGGTTGGGCGCAGAAGTCGAGCTGGTGCCGGTGCTGCCCGCCAATCGCGTGCAGTTTCTGCAACAGGGCAAGGTCGATCTGCTGATTGCCAACATGGAGTGGACCCCGGAGCGCGGCCAGCAACTGGGCTTCGTGCCGACGCCGTTCTATCGCGTTGGCGGCACGGCAGTCGTGCTCAAGGACAGCAAGATCACCCGTTGGGAAGACCTCAAGGGCCAGCCGGTCTGCACCTCCCAAGGCAGCAGCTACGTCAAGCCGCTGACCGAATACGGCGCACAACTCAAGGCGTTCAAAAGCTCCTCCGAATCCCTGCTGGCCCTGCGCGGTAACAACTGTGTCGCCGCTGTGCACGACGCCACGCTGATCAATCCACTGGTCGCCGACAGCCCTGAATGGAAGGACTACCGCGCCATTGCCCCGGAACTGAACCCGGCGCCATCCGTGATCTGGACCCGTCCCGGCGAGACCGACACCCAGGCCAAACTCGATGCCATCGTCAAAGACTGGCACCGCACTGGCTGGCTAATCGAGGGCGAGAAACGCCACCACATCACCCCGGCGTCTCCGGCGTTGGTCGAGCTGCATGACACATTTCAGGCCGCTGGCGCCTGAGCCGTTCTCTAATAATTAAGGCATATGGTATGAGCAACGTTTCATTCGGCAAGACGCTGGCGGCTATCGGCCTTTGCATCGGTTTTGCCTTGAGCACCAGCGCGGCCCACGCCGACGCGACGCTGGACAAGATCCAACAGCGCCACAAGATCAGTATCGGCGTGATCCTCAGCGGCCCACCGTTCGGCACCATCGACCCTAAAACCGGTGAACACCTGGGTTACAACGTCGAGCTGGCCAAAGGCATTGCGCAGAAACTGGGCGTCGAGGTCGAAACGGTTTCAGTGTTGGCGCCCAACCGCGTGCAGTTTTTGCAACAGGGCAAGGTCGACATCCTGATCGCCAACATGCAGTACACCGACGAGCGCGCCGAGATTCTCGATTACGTGCCTACGCCTTATGAGGAGGTCGGCGGCGCCGCGCTGATGCACAAAGGCGCGGGCATCACGAAGTGGGAAGACCTCAAGGGCAAGCCGGTCTGCGTGTCTCAGGGCAGCAACTTCATCAAGCCGTTGCAGGAAACCTATGGCGCGCAGATCAAGGCGTTCCGCAGCCAGTCCGAATCGCTGCTGTCCTTGCGCGGCAATGGTTGCGTGGCGGCGGTGCACGTCAGCCCGACCATGCACACGCTGCTGAGTGACCCGGAATGGGCCGATTACAACATCCCGCTGGCCAGCGACCTGATCCCGTCGAAATCGGTGATCTGGGTGCGCAAGGGCGAGCACGACACGCAGGCGAAACTCGACGCGATCATCCGTGACTGGCATCGCAGCGGCTGGCTGATCGAGGTGGGCGAGCGCACCGGCATGGCGCCGTCCCAGGCCCTGCGTGATCTGCACGAGCAATTCCGCAACGCCGCGCCATTGGCCTCTCAATAAGGAGTGCGGAAGATGAGCGGTGATCTGTTCAGCACGTTGCAACAGTTGCTCGGCGCCGATTACGTGGTCTCGGGCGATGAACCCAACGACCGGCTGACCGACAAACAGGGCACCTACGTCGGCAAGGTGCTGGCAGTGGTGCGCCCGGCCAATACCGAAGAAGTGGCGGCGGTGGTAAAGGCCTGCGTTGCACATCGCGCACCGGTCGTGGTGCAGGGCGGCAACACCGGGCTGATGGGCGCAGCAACGCCCGACGCGAGTGGCCGTTCAGTGCTGCTGGTGCTGGACCGTCTGAACCGTGTGCGTCAGGTCGACACCGACAACGACACCCTGACCGTCGAGGCCGGGTGCATTCTGCAGAACGTTCAGGACGTGGCCCGTGACGCCGGGCGCCTGTTCCCGCTCAGTCTGGGCGCAGAAGGCAGTTGCACGATTGGCGGCAATCTGGGCACCAATGCCGGAGGCACCGCGGTGTTGCGCTACGGCAATACCCGCGAGCTGACGCTGGGGTTGGAGGTGGTCACCGCTGAGGGCGAAATCTGGAACGGCTTGCGCGGATTGCGCAAGGACAACACCGGTTACGACCTGCGCGACCTGTACATCGGCAGTGAAGGCACGCTGGGCATCATCACCGCTGCGACGTTGAAGCTATTCCCGTTGCCCAAAGCCCAATCCACCGCGTTTCTGGCTTTCGATTCATTGGCTCAGGCGGTGAGTTTTCTGTCCCACGCCCGCGCCGGTTTTGGCGCGAGCCTGACGGCCTTCGAGCTGTTGACCGCCGATTGCCTGGCGCTGTTGCGCGAACAGTTTCCCGAAGGCCCGCAGCCGTTTGCCGACGCGTCGCAGCCTTGGTTCGCGCTGCTGGAACTCTCTGACAACCACAGCGAGGCCCATGCCCGACAGGCGTTCGAAGAGGTGCTCGGCAGTGCGTTCGAAGCCGGGCTGTTGGCCGATGCGTTGATCGCCGAAAGCCTGGCCCAGAGCGAGGCGCTGTGGCTGCTGCGCGAGAACATGAGCGAAGCGCAGAAGCGCGCCGGTCGCAACATGAAACACGACATCTCGATCCCGATCTCGCGCATCGTTGAATTCGTCGAGCACACCGACGCCTTGCTGCAACAGCGCGCTCCCGGTGTGCGCCATTTCACCTTTGGTCATCTGGGCGATGGCAACCTGCATTACAACGTCGCCCACCCGCTGAATTGCACGGTCGAGGCGCACATGGCGCGCTATGCCGAACTCAGTGAAATCGTCCACGACAGCGCCCATGCCTTCGGCGGTTCGATCAGCGCCGAGCACGGCATCGGCCAACGCAAGCGGGCGATGCTGCCGCGCTACAAGAGCCCCGTCGAGCTGGACCTGATGCGCCGCATCAAACAGGCGCTGGACCCGCTCAATCTCCTCAATCCGGGCAAGGTGCTGGACCTTGTCGACCACGGGAGTCCTTCTGCATGAGCATTCGTCTGTCCCGACGCATACAGCGCGTCAACTTGTCTGCCAACGCCGCGGCCAAATCCCGCGCCACCGAGCTGCGCGAGGCCGGTCACGACATCATCGACATGACCACCGGCGAGCCGGATTTCGACACCCCGGAACACATCAAACAGGCGGCCTACAAGGCCATCGATGGCGGCGCGACCAAATACACCGCCACGCCCGGTGTGAAAAAACTGCGCGAAGCGATTCAGCGCAAACTCCAGCGCGAGAACCGTCTGGATTACGCGCTGCCGTCCATCGTGGTCGGCAATGGCGCCAAACAGATCATCTTCAACGCCTTCGCCGCGACCCTGGACGACGGCGATGAAGTGTTGGTGCCGGTGCCCTACTGGCCGTCGTTTCCGGACATCGTGCGGGTCAATGGTGGCGAGCCGGTGTTCATCGAATGCGGTCTGGAGCAGGGCTGCAAACTGACGCCACGCCAGCTGGAAGTGCACATCAACGAGCGCACCCGCTGGCTGATTCTCAATGGTCCCGGCAACCCGAGCGGCGCGGTGTACAGCGAAGCAGAACTGCTGGCGCTGGCAGACGTGCTGCGTCGCCACCCGCAGGTGCTGGTGTTGCTGGACGAGTTGTACGAGCACATCCGTTTCGACGGTCAACCGGCTTTGAGCCTGCTCAACGTTGCCCCCGATCTGCAATCCCGCGCGCTGTTGGTGGGCGGGGTCTCCAAGACGTACGCCATGACCGGTTGGCGCATTGGTTTTGGCGCCGGTCCCAAGGAGCTGACCAGCGCCATGGCGGTGATGCAGTCGCAGTCGACGTCCGGCGCGTCGTCGGTGGGGCAGGCCGCTGCGCTGGCGGCATTCGAAGGCGGGTTGGGTTTTTTGCCGGAGCAGGTTCAGGCCTATCAGCAGCGTCGTGATGTGCTGGTGTCGGCCTTGAAAGACGTGGACGGTCTGGATGTGCTGACGCCGGACGGCGGTTTCTTTGTCTTCGTCCGCTGTGGCGGTTTGCTGGGGCGCGTACGTCCGGATGGCCAGCGTCTGAACCATGACGGCGACGTGGTGGATTACCTGCTGGAGCAGGGCGTTGCAGGCGTTGCGGGCAGTGCTTATGGCCTGTCGCCGTGGTTTCGTCTGTCCATCGCCACGGCCACCGACAGCGTGATCGAGGCGGGACGGCGCATTGCTCGCGCCTGTGCCGAACTGCGGGTCGAGGCGCTGGCATGAGTCATTGGTTAGACGTATTCGTACAGTGGACAGCGAAGTTCGGCTTGAACTACAGCTTTCTGCTGGACGCCTATCAGCGCGGTTCGATGGTTGACGGTGCGATTACCACGGCGTTGCTGTGCCTGTTCACCATCGTGGGCAGCCTGTTGGCCGGGGTGGCGCTGGCGGCGATGCTGACCAGTGGCAAGCCGTACCTGGCCAAACCGGCGCGGGTTTTCATCGAAGTCACCCGCAACACGCCGACGCTGGTGCAGTTGTATTGCGCATTTCTGGTGTTGAACATGCTGTTGACCCAGGCGGTGGGCGCGGCCAACCCGCTGACGCCCTTCGCCTGGGTGGTCATCGTGATTTCGCTGCACAAGGGCGCGTTTCACGCGGAGGCCCTGCGCGCCGGAATCGAAGCAGTGCCTGCTGTCACGCTGGAGGCCGCCAGTTCGCTGGCCTTCAGCAGTCGTCAATTGCTGTGGAACGTGCAACTGCCGCTGGCGTTGCGCTTCGCCTTGCCGTCGCTGATCAACAACCTGATCGACCTGGTGAAAATGACCGCCGTGGCCTCGGCCATTGCCGTGGGCGACATCACCTATGCCTCGATCATGATCTGGACCCAGAGCGACAACGTGCTGGAATTGATGATCCTGCTGCTGACCTTCTTCGGTCTGCTCAGCTTCATCGTCAACTGTGTGGGCCGTGCCCTCGAAGCCAAATTGAGGATGCCCGGTTATGGCCATTGATTCGTCCGCGAGCTTGCCGCTGTCTTGGCCTCGTCGGCATTCGGGCAAGCTGATGGTGCTTGTCGCGCTCCTCGCTTTTGTGCTGTGGGGCGCGCCGCAAAGCCCGGTGTTCGCCGCGCTGTACGAGTGGTCCCCGGCGCTGGCCGTGGGTTTTGGCCAGAACATTCTGATCAGCCTGCTGGCGATTGCCATTGGCTCGGTGCTCGGCCTGTTGATCGGCGCGCTGGCTGTTTCGCCGTTGTGGATCACTCGCTTGCCTGCGCGAATCTGGGTGCAGGTGTTTCGCAACGCGCCGTGGTTGGTGCTGATCTACTTCACCACTTACGTGTTCCCGTTCGAGCTGCACATTGGCAAGTCGTGGATCGCCTTTCCCGACTGGGTGAAAGTGACCCTCGGCCTGGCGCTGCCCGCCAGCGCCAACGTCGCGGAAATCTTTCGTGGGGCCATCGGCTCGATCCCCAGCACCCAGTGGGAAGCCTCGCGCTCGCTGGCGTTCACCCGTGGGCAGATTTTCCGCTCGATCATCCTGCCGCAGTGCTTCAAGCGCATGTTGCCCCCGTGGATGAACCTCTACGCCGTGATCACGATGGGCACTGCACTGGCCTCGCTGGTGGGCGTGCATGACTTGATCGACACCGCGCAGATTGCCAGCAACACCGTCAACCGCACCGGCTTTACCGTGCTGATCTACTTCAGCGTGCTGGCGCTGTTCTTCGCCTATTGCTACCCGATTTCCCGATTCACTCAATTCCTGGAGCGACGTTATGCCTTCTCCTGAAACGCGCGCCGAGCAGCCCCTGATCAGCCTGCGCGACATTCACCTGTCGTTCGGCAGCAACCGCGTGCTCAAGGGCATCGACCTTGATGTGCAGCGCGGCCAGGCGGTGTCGATCATCGGCCCGTCGGGTTCGGGCAAGTCGACCATCCTGCGTTGCATCACCGGTTTGTTGCAGCCCCAGCGCGGCACGATTCGTGTCGGTGAAACCGAGGTGCACACGCTGGCCAACGAGGCCCAGCGCATCGAACTGCGCAAGCGCGTGGGGTTCGTGTTCCAGCAGTACAACCTGTTTCCGCACCTGTCGGTGCTGGAAAACCTGGTGATCGCGCCGCGCAAGGTGCTGGGGCGCAATTCGGTGGACGCCGAAAAAGACGCCCGCGCCTTGCTGGCCAAAGTGCGCATGGAACACAAGGCTGACGCCTACCCGGGGCAGTTGTCCGGTGGGCAGCAGCAACGGGTGGCGATTGCCCGCGCCTTGGCGATGCGCCCCGAGCTGATCCTGTTCGACGAAGTGACCTCGGCCCTGGACCCGGAAACCGTGGGCGAAGTGCTGACGGTGATTCGCGAGCTGACCGAGGAGGGTATGACCTGCGTGCTGGTGACCCATGAAATGCGTTTCGCCGAGGACATCAGTGACGTGGTGTATTTCACCGAAAACGGCCTGATCGTCGAGCACGGCAGCGCCGAACAGATTTTCCAGCGCCCGACGAGCGAACGGACCCAGACGTTTTTGCGCCATGCGCTGGGGGATGCCGGACGGCGGCCTGCTGCCGGTGGGGATCCGTTTCTGTTGAGCAATATCAGCCGGTATAGCTTGTCGGTTTAGCAGGCTACGCAGAACCTTTGTGGGAGCCGGTTTGCTGGTGAGCGCGTCAGAACATACACATTGATGTTGACTGACCTGACGCCTTCGCCAGCAAACCGGCTCCCACAGGGATTACGTCGAATCCAAATCTCGTTTTCGACGCTGTAACTGTGGGAGCCGCCTTGGTGGCGAAAGCGCTCGGCAGGGCACCGTAGAATTTCCCACAGGGTGAAGCGTCGGGCGAGAAGTATCCATTCCGAGCCCCGAATATCAATAAAAGGAGCACCTGATGAGCATCGAAACCCGCAGTCCTGTGATCGAAGATTTCCTGCAGAAAATCCGCGCCATTCACCAACGCGGTGTGGACCGTGACGCGTTGAAAGAAATCGTCAGCCTGCTGGAGAGGCTGGCCGAGCGTCGCGACTTGTTCAACTTCGACACCTTCCCGTCGCCGGTTCCGGGCGAGGGTGATACCGCTTTTCGCTATCGCTTGAACGACGATGGCGAAAGCCCGACGCTGTACATGAACTCGCTGCTGCCCGGCAAAAGCACGTTGCCGCACAACCACGAAACCTGGGCGGTGATCGTTGCAGTGCAAGGTCAGGAGATCAACTACGTCTGGGCGCGAACCGACGATGGCAGCGACCCGACCTTCGCCAAACTGGAGCTGGAAAAGGAAGTGGTCGTGCAACCGGGCACTTCGATCAGCTTCCTCGGTGAAGACCTGCACGGCATCAAGGTCGATGGCGAAACCCCGACCCTGCATTTCCACCTCTATGGTCGTCCGCTGGAATCGTTGAACGGTCGTTATGGCGTCAACACCGAAGGCAAGATCCTCAATTACAACGCCTCGCAAATGGCCCCTTCGATCAAGGCCTACGCATGATCGACCTCTATTACTGGCCCACCGGCAATGGCCTGAAAGTCGGCATCCTGCTCGAAGAGCTTGAGCAGGAATACCGCGTGCTTCCAGTCAACATCCGCACGGGTGAGCAGAAGCGGGACGGCTTTCAGAAGATCAGCGCCAACGGGCGGATCCCGGCGATTGTCGATCACGCGCCGGAGGGCCTCGATGCGCCGCTGAGCCTGTTCGAATCCGGGGCTATTCTCACGTATCTGGCTGAAAAGGCCGGACGCTTTCTGCCGCCGCACAACAGCGTCGAGCGCCAACGCGTTCAGGAGTGGTTGTTCTGGCAGGTGGGGCACGTCACGCCGTACCTGAGCCAGTGGCAGGTGTTCCGAGAAAAGGCCCCTGAGCCTATTCCGTTCGCCCTTGATCTGCTGGGGGCTGAAGCGGCCCGTTTGTACGGCGTACTGGAAAAGCGTCTGGGCGAGGTGGCCTATGTGGCGGGTGAATACTCGATTGCCGACATGGCGATTTTTCCGTGGATTCAGCCGTTGCGCCAAGGCCAGGACCTGGCGGATTACCCGAACATCAGCGCCTGGCGCGAACGCATCAAGGCCCGCCCGGCGGTGCAGCGCGCGTATGAAAAGGGGCGGGAAGTGGCGGCGGGAGAGCGGTCGTTGGTGTTGCAGTAGAACCCCTAATCGCCACGCTCCTACAACGTTATGCGCAAGCCATTGAATCCTGTTACAAAACAGAATCACGAGAACCCCATGAACCAATACGTCACCCCGCAACTCCTGCAAGCCTGGCTGTTCGACGGGCAGGAAATCGCCTTGTTCGATGTGCGCGAGCACGGCCAATACGGCGAGGCCCACCTGTTTCACGGGGTGAACCTGCCCTTCAGCCGCCTTGAAATCGAGGCTCGCCGACTGGCGCCCAATCCGAACGTGCGTCTGGTGATCTACGACCAGACCGGTCACGACGTGTCGATCAAGGCCGCGCAGCGTCTCGCCGAGCTGGGCTACAACCGCGTGCACGTCCTTGAAGGTGGCGCCGATGGCTGGCAGGCGGCCGGTTTGAAACTGTTCGCCGGGGTGCATGTGCCGTCCAAGGCCTTTGGCGAGTTGGTCGAAGAAGCCAGTCACACGCCGCACATCAGCGCCACCGAGCTCGCGCAATGGCAGGCGGACGGCAAATCACTGGTGTTGCTCGACGGACGTCCCTTCGACGAATACCGCAAGATGACCATCCCTGGTTCCGTGTGCTGTCCCAACGGCGAGCTGGGTTATCGGCTGAAGGAGCTGGTGCCCGACGAGGTTACTCCCATCGTCGTCAATTGTGCCGGTCGCACCCGCAGCATCATTGGCGCGCAAACCCTGATCGACCTGGGTGTGAAAAACCCGGTCTATGCGCTGGAAAACGGCACGCAGGGTTGGTATCTGGCTGACCTGCCGCTGGAACACGGCAGCACGCGGCGTTATCCGGAAGTTTCTCCGGGCGCATCGCTGACTCAGCAACGCGATGCGGCCCAACGGCTGGCTCAACGCGCAGGTGTGCAAACCGTCAGCGCCGAGCAGGCGCTGGCGTGGTCTCGTGACACTTCCCGCAGCCTGTTCTTGTGCGACGTGCGCACCCCGGAAGAGTTCGCCCTCGGCAGTTTGCCGGGTGCGCAACACACGCCGGGCGGGCAGTTGATTCAGTCCACCGATCTGTATGTGGGTGTGCGGGGGGCGCGCGTGGTACTGCTCGACAACGATGGCGTGCGTGCGCCGATTGTGGCCGGTTGGCTGCGTCAGCTCGGGCATGAGGCCTATGTGCTGGAGGGTGGTGTGCAGAGTGGTCTGGCGTTGTCGGTCGACACCTCATCGACCGCACCTGTGTTGCCTGAAATCAGCGCCACGGCTCTTGAAGATGCGTTGCGTGACGACGCCGTTGCGCTGATCGACCTACGCGGCAGCATGGCGTTCCGCAGGGCGCACATTGCCGGTTCGCGCTGGTCGATCCGCTCGCGCCTGGCGCCTGATCTGGCCAGCGAGACGCGCCCGGTGGTGCTGGTCGCCGATCAGGCTCAGGTCGCCGCAATCGCTGCGCTGGAGTTGCCCGAATTGCAACGTCAGCAAGTGCGCTGGCTGGACTTCAAACAGTGGCAGTCGGCAGGGCTCGCGCTCAGTGAAGATGCCCAAACGCCGCCGAACGAGCAGTGCATCGATTTCCTGTTCTTCACCCACGACCGCCACTCCGGCAACAAGGACGCGGCGCGCCAGTACCTGGCCTGGGAAATCGGCCTGTTGGGGCAGATGACCCAACAGGAAATCGCCAGCCTCACACCGCTGGCTTCCCAAGGCGATCAAAGCCGGGTGCGCACGCGCCTCGTTCATGCGGCTCGCCGCGAGAAGGGCAGCGGTACGCGCTGGGTCAACCCGCCGGTGTCGCGCATGAGCACGGTGTTGTTCGACAGCCTTGGCGAGATGCGTGACGCCCGCAAACGTCGGGACACCGAACGCGTGTTGAGCTACGGCGCCCGTGGCAATCCGACCGCATTTGAACTGGAAGACCTAGTGACCGAACTGGAAGGCGGTTATCGCACCCGGCTGTTCAGCACCGGTCTGGCGGCGGTGGCGCAAACGTTCCTGGCGTACCTGCGCCCTGGCGATCACGTGCTGATTACCGATGCGGTGTATTCGCCCGTGCGGCAAGTGGCCGAGGAGTTTTTGAAACCGTTCGGTATTCAGTACAGCTATTTCAATGCCGATGGCAGCGGCTTGGAACAGCAAGTGCAAGCCAACACCAAAATGGTCTACGCCGAAGTCCCGGGTTCGCTGCTGTATGAACTCGCCGATCTGCCCGCCATGGCTGCGGTGTGCAAGTCGCGGGGGATTCTGTTGGCCGTCGACAACACCTACGGCTCGGGCTATCAGTACCGACCGCTGACGCTGGGCGCGGACATCTCCATCATGGCGCTGACCAAATACCTGGCCGGCCACAGCGACGTGGTGATGGGCAGCGTCTGCACCACGCAAGCGGTGTGGCAGCCACTGGCGGTCATGACTGACACCTTTGGCAGCGTGGTCAGCCCGGACGATGCGTACCTCGTCCTGCGCGGCGCCCGCACCTTGGCCACTCGGTTGGACGTCCATCAGCGCCAGGCGTTACAGGTCGCCCATTGGTTGCAGCAACACCCGCAGGTCAAACGCGTGTTCCACCCGGCCTTGCCCGATCATCCGAACCACTCCCTGTGGAAGCGCGACTTCACCGGCAGCAACGGCCTGCTGACCTTCGAGCTGGCGGACAACGACCCCAAGCACCTGGACGCCTTCATCGACGCCCTGCATCTGTTCGGCCTTGGTGCGTCTTGGGGAGGGTTCGAAAGCCTGATCATCGTCGCCAACGTGCGGGATCGAACGAATGCCAATGACAAGACGCTGAACCCGCTGCTGCGGCTGCACATCGGGCTGGAGGATGTCAGTGCGTTGATCGAGGATCTTGAGCGAGGGTTTGCGGCGATTCGGTGAGTTGCAGATCGTGCCTGCTTCTCGGACCAGGGGGCGGTCGATAAATATGTACCGCACATGCTTTTCTTCATGCCGTCATCATTCGCCCTTGAGTTTTCAATGAACACTGGCAATGAGACGACATGGAAAGGCCACGGCGCTAAGGGATCAGATTTTTCGGTCCCGAGCCCGTGCACTCATTAACGAAAAAATGGGCAGTGTGTTCGCAGCGGGCGTGCTCGGCATTGACGGTCGACAGGTGAAATTCGAGCCTATTGATCGAACTGCCATCTCAGCCTGCGAACACTGGGAAGGCAGCACTTACCCTTGGGAAAATGTTTCAAGTTGGAAGAGGTTGGATGCAAAGGGTTTTGACCTCGCCATTTGGTACAACCAGACACTGTGCGGCTTGTGTTACGCGACGCCACGTCAAAGTCGGCTTACGATCAAAATTATTCTTCTCGAAGGAAAACCGGGAAGTGAGCATCCGCTCAAAGGGCTTATTGCGCCGCTCGCCTTAATGGGAGTCGACCTATACGCACAAATGTTGGGTTGTCGCGAGATTGAGATACAGCAGCCAGCGGTGAATGCCATTAAGTATTACAAGGCTCTGGGATTCCAGTTTGACGAGGCCCGTCGCCTTGTCATTTCAGTAGGTGGCTCCTAAGATAGCCGTCATTGGGCAGACGCAGGAGGTGTCTATGACCGCCAAAAAACGCAAAGCAAAAATGCAGTCAATGGTTGAGCTAAAAGCAGAGGCACGGATGCTTGCCGATGTTTTTTCAGAGAATCAGAAGCGTTTTCTACAAGTAGGGCTTGCTCTTGGTAAAGAACTTGAGCCAACAGGCCCGCTGGCAGGGCCTAGCGCTTGAGTACTCAAATAAAAACCGCCGAAATCGGCGGTTTTTATTTGCAGTCATAGTCGTTCGCTTAAATCCCCGCCTTACCCACCGAAGCCCCGCCATCGACAAACAGCGTCTGCCCGGTGATGAACCCACTCTGTTCCGACAGTAAAAACGCAATCGCCGAGGCAATTTCGTCCGGCTGGCCGAAGCGGCCCATGGGCACGCCTGAGAGGTAGCGTTTTTCACCTTCGCTGCCCACCGGGTTGTTCTGGCGGAACAGTTCGGTTTCAGTCGGGCCGGGGGCGATGGCGTTGACGGTGATGCCGGTTTGCGCCAGTTCCAGCGCCCAGGACCGGGTGAAGCTGATCAGCGCAGCCTTGGCGGCGGCGTAGGCGGTGCGTTGGGTGATACCGAGCACCGTCAGGCTGGAAATGTTGACGATACGGCCCCAGCCTTTTTCACGCATGTTCGGCAGCAATGCTTGAGTGGCAAGCAATGCGGAGTGCAGGTTGACGCTCATCACCGCGTCGAAGTCGTCCAGCTCGATCTGCCCCAGCGGCTGCGGGCGCACGAGGCCGACGTTGTTCACCAGACCGTCGAATTGATAATGCTGCGCGAGTTCGGCCAGGCCGCCGCGGGTCTGGTCCTTGTCGCTCAGGTCCAGTGCCTTGAGTACGCCGGGAAAGGTCGGATCGTCGGCATTGCGGGCGATGCCCACCACGGTGTGGCCTGCGGCGGCCAGGTGTTCCGACAGTGCGCGGCCAATGCCTTTGCTGGCGCCGGTGATGAGGAAGGTGCGGGTGGTCATATGAAGCTCCGTAGATATCAGGTCCTATAGGAGTGTGTCGGTTAGCGCGATCCCGCCGAATTCTTCAAAAACACCAGCAACGCCAACAGCGGAAACGCGCTGCCTGCGATCACGATCCAGCCCCAGCCGCCGTGGTCGTAGAGGGCGCTGGCGATCACCGAACCGCTGGCTCCGCCGATGAAAATACTGGTCATGTACAGCGCGTTCAGGCGACTGCGGCTTTTGGCATCCAGCGCGTAAACCGCACGTTGGCCGAGGACCATGTTCATCTGCACACAGAAATCCAGCACCACGCCGGTCACCGCCATGCCAATCACTGCGTAAGCCGGTTCGATCAGGCTAGGCAGAAAACTCAGCGCCGCGAACAACATGGCACAGAGGCTGGCGACACGGGTGTGCCCGGCATCCGCCAGACGCCCGGAAATCGGCGCTGCCACCGCACCAATCGCCCCGACCAGCGCGAACAGCGCGATCTGGCTTTGCGACAGCCCATGATTGCGCGCCAGTTCCAGCGGCACGGCCGTCCAGAACAGGCTGAAGGTGGCGAACATGCAGGCCTGATAAAACGCCCGCTGACGCAACACCGGCTGCTTGCGCAACAGCGTCCACAGGGATTTGAGCAGTTGCCCGTAACTCGCGTTGTGGGCCGGTTGGTGCTTGGGAATGGTGGTGGTCAGCACCAGGCTGATGACCAGCATCACCACCGCCGCCGTGCCGAACACCGCACGCCAGCCAAAATGGTCGGCAATCAGGCTGGAGGCCGGACGCGCTAGCAGAATGCCCAGCAACAGGCCGCCCATGATGCTGCCGACCACGCGACCGCGGGTTTCTTCAGGCGCCAGATGGGCCGCAAGAGGAATCAGAATCTGCACCGCCACCGAACTGAACCCCACCAACAGCGACGCCAGCAAAAACACGTTGGGCGACTGCGAAAAGGCAGCACTGAGCAAACTCAGAATCGCCACACCTGTGGTGACGATCATCAAACGGCGGTTCTCCAGCAGATCCCCCAGCGGCACCAGGAAAAACAGGCCCAGCGCATAACCGATCTGCGTCAGCGAAACAATGAAGCTCGCCAGTGTGCTCGACAGTCCGATGTCCGGCGCAATCAGCCCGATGATGGGCTGGGCGTAATAGATGTTGGCAACGATCGCGCCGCAGCAGAAGGCGAACAGCATCGCCAGCCCCTTGGTCATGGTCGCGGTGTGTGATGTTTGGCTCATGGCGTTCATGGTGTGCTCAACCGGGAATGGAGGCGTGGATGCAGTGCGTATCCAGGCGCTCATCAATGGAATGTCGCAGAGGCTAACGCTTTTTCGTTGCGTTAAGAAGGTGGGTCGAGGGGATAAGGGTTATGCCTTGCAGGAATAGGCAATCATCCGGCGCGCAGTCATCGTGTCACCGAAACTTTTCTCCTTGCGCCCCGGTCATTCCAATATCTACCCCTTGGGAATTCACACCATGGCTCGGGCAATCTGGAAGGGCGCGATCAGTTTCGGGCTGGTGCATATCCCTGTGGCGCTGGTGTCGGCGACGTCGCAGCAGGGCGTCGACTTCGACTGGCTGGACAAGCGCAGCATGGACCCGGTCGGTTACAAGCGCGTCAACAAGAAGACCGGCAAGGAAGTGAGCAAAGAACACATCGTCAAAGGCGTGCAGTATGAGAAGGGCCGCTATGTGGTGATCAGCGAGGAGGAGATTCGCAAGGCTCATCCTCAGTCTACCCAGACCATCGACATCTTCGGCTTTGTCGACAGCGCGCAGATTCCCCTGCAAAACATCGACACGCCGTACTTCCTGGCACCCGACAAGCGCGGCGAGAAGGTCTACGCTCTTCTACGACAGACGCTGGTGGACACTGGCAAGGTGGCGCTGGCCCATGTGGTCATCCGTACCCGCCAGCATCTGGCAGCCGTGATGCCACTGGAGTCGGCGATTTTGCTGGTGTTGTTGCGCTGGCCCTCGGAAGTGCATGGGCTGGACAGCCTGGAGCTGCCTGAGGGCGTGACCGATGTAAAGCTCGGCAAGAGCGAGCTGGACATGGCCAAACGATTGGTCAAAGACATGAGCGCTGACTGGACACCGGATGCTGACGAGTACCGCGACACGTTCCAGGACCAGATCATGAAGCTGGTCGAGACCAAGGCCCGGGAAGGCAAGATCGAAGACGTGGAAGCCGACGCCGATCAGGCCGAGCGCAAATCCGCTGATGTCATCGATCTGACTGAATTGCTCAAACGCAGCCTGGGCGCCCGCGGCGGTTCTACCAAGGCCCCAGCTAAAACCAAACCTGCCGGCAAGAGCAAAACCGTAACCGTTGATGATGCAGTTCCGGCCAAACGGCGAGCCCCTGCAAGGAAGAAAACGACCAAGGCGTCCTGAATGCAGATGCCTTGCTCAAGGCCGATCCTTGAAATCAAACCTTGAAATCAAGGCGCAGAGGTTGAATCGATCATGGCAAAACCCGTGAGTGAATACACCCGCAAGCGCAATTTCGACATCACGTCCGAACCTCCCGAAACGCCCGGCCGTGTTCGCAGCAGCAAAGGCCGCGCGCTGACGTTCGTAATTCACAAGCACGATGCCCGCAACCTGCATTACGACTTTCGCCTCGAACTGGATGGCACCCTGAAAAGCTGGGCCGTGCCCAAGGGGCCGAGCCTGGACCCGAAGAACAAGCGTCTGGCCGTGCATGTCGAAGATCATCCGCTGGGTTACGGCAGCTTTGAAGGTCACATTCCCGAAGGGCAATACGGCGCAGGCGATGTGATCGTCTGGGATCGGGGCATCTGGCAACCCCACGGTGACCCGCGAGAAACCTACAAGGCGGGCAAGCTCAAATTCACCCTGATCGGCGAAAAACTCACGGGGGATTGGGCGCTGGTGCGCACTCATCTGCCGGGCAGCGGTGACAAGGAACAGTGGCTGCTGATCAAGGAGAAAGATGCCGCCGTGCGTTCGGCGCAAGATTACGACATTGTGGTCGACAAGCCACAAAGCGTCGTCAGCGGCACGACGGTGGGTGATGATCGCAGGTCGGGCAAAGCGGGAAAGCGCAAGGTGGCGGCTTCAGCGCCTGCCAGGTCGCCCACGACCAAACCCGCGCGTAAAACGGTCTCGGCGAAGAAGACGTCTGTTCCAGAGAAGCTTTCACCACAACTGGCCACGTTGATGGACACCCCGCCAGAAGGGGATTGGCTGTACGAGATCAAGTTCGACGGCTACCGGATCATGACCCGGATTCTCGATGGCGAAGTGCGCATGATCACTCGCAATGGTCATGACTGGACCGAGCGCTTGCCGTTGCAGGCCAGGGCGATCAGCGAACTGAACCTGGGCGATGGTTGGCTTGACGGCGAAGTGGTGGTGCTCAACGACGCCGGGCTGCCGGATTTTCAGGCGTTGCAGAATGCGTTCGAGACGGGGCATGCCAAGGACATCGTGTATTACCTGTTCGACGTGCCATTCCTGAATGGCGAAGACCTGCGGCAAAAGCCTGTGGAGGAGCGCCGCGCCGCGCTGAAAAAGCTGCTGGGCAAGTCAAAAAAGGGCCTCTTGCGGTTTTCCGATGCATTTTCTGCCAGCCACCGGGACATCATCGAGAGCGCGTGTTCGCTGTCGCTGGAAGGGGTGATCGGCAAGCGAGCGGGCAGCGTTTATCAGTCCCGCCGTAGCGCTGACTGGATCAAACTCAAATGCAAGCTGCGTCAGGAGTTCGTCATCGTCGGCTACACCGCGCCGCAAGGCGCGCGCAGTGGGTTTGGCGCGCTGTTGCTGGCGGTGAACGAGGAGGGCGCAGGCCTGGTGTACGCCGGGCGCGTCGGCACCGGGTTCAAGCAGAAGACCCTTGATGACGTGCTCGAACAGATGAAACCGCTGGCACAGGACGCCTCGCCCCTGGCGAAAAAACTTACCTCTGCTCAGGCCCGGGGCGTGCACTGGATCAAGCCGACGCTGGTGGGCGAAGTGGAGTTCAGCGAGTGGACCCGTGAGGGCATCATCCGCCACTCTGCCTTTATCGCGCTGCGCAAGGACAAGCCTGCCAGCGAGGTGGTGCACGAGTATCCCAAGACCCCGAAAGACATCAAGGCGCCGTTCAAACCCAAAGCGAAGGCGGCTAAACAGGATGAGGAGCGAGTTCCCGAGAAGCCCAGACCCGCAGCCAAGCGCACAAGCAAAGATACCTTTGAGGTGGCGGGTGTGCAGATCACCCATCCCGAGCGGGTTATCGACACCCAGAGCGGGTTGCACAAGATCGATCTGGCGCATTACTACGAATCGGTGTCCGACTGGATCCTGCCCCATCTTGATCACCGCGCCGTCGCGCTGCTGCGTTGCCCGGACGGTGTCGAGGGCGAGCAGTTCTTTCAGAAACACACCCAGCGGATGGCTATTCCCAATATCAAGCAACTGGACCGCAAACTGGACCCTGGCCATGCCCGGCTGATGGAAATCGACAGCGTGCAGGCGTTGGTCGGTGCGGCACAGATGGGCACCATCGAGCTGCACACCTGGGGTTCGACCTACGACAAGATCGAGTTGCCGGACCACTTCGTCCTCGACCTTGATCCGGACCCGGATTTGCCGTGGCGCAGCATGATCGAAGCGACCCAGTTGACGCTCTCGGTGCTCGATGAACTGGGGCTGGAGGCGTTTCTCAAGACCAGCGGTGGCAAGGGTATGCACATCATCGTGCCGCTGGCGCGCAAGGCCGATTGGGATGAGGTGAAAGCGTTCAGCAAAGCGCTGGCGCAATTCATTGCACAGCCGTTGCCAGAGCGCTTCACTGCCACCTCAGGACCGAAAAACCGCGTGGGCAAAATCTTCATCGACTACCTGCGCAACGCCCGAGGCGCCAGCACCGTCGCCGCCTATTCCGCACGTGCAAGACCGGGACTGCCGGTGTCTGTGCCCGTTACACGAGAGGAGCTCACCAGCCTCAAATCCTCGGCGCAGTGGAACATCGGCAACCTGCTCAAACGCTTGCGCAAGCTTAAGGCTGATCCGTGGGCGGGATACAAGAACACCCAGCGCATCACCAAGACCATGTGGAAGCGGTTGGGCGGCAGGGCGCCGAAGGCAACATAAACATGTGCCCACTCACGCTCGTCTATGGACCTGTGGGAGCGAGCGCTCTCACGAATGGAGCAGGCAACGCTCGAAAAGGGGGGGCTTGGACTGCTGCTTCGTGAGCAAGCTCACTTCCACAAACACCTCATCCTTGCAGCATAGTTCTGTTGCCGGCCTCCAACTGTCGCCGCATCTGCCCCGGCGCCATGCCGTAGGTCTCCTTGAACACCTTGCTGAACGCCGCCTGTGATTGATAGCCCACCTCGGCGGCGATGTCGCTCAATCCGCTTTTCGACCGGCTCAACAACCCGTACGCCATCTGCATACGCACTTGGGTCAGCAACGCCCAGGGTGAGCTGCCGCTGAGTTTGCTGAATGCGCGCATGAACGTGGCGCGGGACATGGTTGCCAAATCGGCCAGCGCGTCGATGGTCCACTCCCGAGCGGGGTCGGCGAGCATGGCTTGCCAGGCGCGGCTCAAACGACGGTCGCCCAACAACGCCAGGCTGCCCTCGCTCTGGGGTGATTGCGAAAGATGAGCGCGCAACACCAACGTGAACAGCGCCGAGGTCAGCGCGTTGAGCATGTATTGACTGCCTGCCTGATTGAGATTGGCTTCGCTGCGCAGCAGCGCGACCAGTGAGGGCAGGGCGTGGCCGCCATCCAGGGTTTGGGTGGATATCAGCAAGTGGTCAGGCAATGCCGAAAACAGCATCGACCCCTGCTGATAATGAAAACTACCGCACAGCAGATCCAGATCATCGCCGTTGCCGAACCGCTTCACGTCCAGTAATCCGCCAGACTCCAGGCGCGGGACGGACGGCATGACCCGATTCCCGGGGCTGAGCAGCAAATGAGGCAGCCCCTCAGGCAGTACGAGGATGTCGCCGGCCACCAGTTTCAACCGGCGCCCATCGCGCAATTCCACCCCGCATTCGCCCGCCAGAACGATGTGATAGGGCGCAAGCCCCACGGCGCGTTGGTCGTGATCCAGCGCCCAGTCGCCCTGAAACTGGCAGCGCAGGTCCAGACTGCCCCGGACGTCGGCTAGCGTAATGAGCGTATCGATGGCGTTCATATGAGATTTTCGGACAAAAAAATGAGCTAAACGTGCAAGTTACACCAACGCAGTTGGCCCAGACTGATCGTGTTCCCGGCGCAGTCTAGTCGCCGCTCTCAGGAGATACCACCATGTTCAGCAATTGGCCCGACCTTGTTTCTACCATCAAGAAATCCTTTGGCTCCCTGTCCAAATCCAACCCGAAAATGGTCAAGGCCTACATGGCTCTTGGCGATGCTGCGGCGGAGAACAACGTCCTCGACGCCAAGACGCGCGAGCTGATTTCCATCGCCGTGGCCATCACCACCCGCTGCGACGGCTGTATCGGCGCCCACTCCGAAGCGGCCATCGCCGCTGGCGCGACTCGCGAAGAAGTGGCGGCGGCGCTGGCCACCGCGATCTCGCTGAACGCGGGCGCGGCGTACATCTACTCGATGCACGCGTTGGAGGCGTATGACGCGTTGAAGAAGTGAGGGGGGCTTTCGCGCTTTAGGTAAGCGTTCGGCTTGTCGAAGGTTGCGATCATAAGGCGCTCCCCCTGTGGTAAGTAGTACGGCTTGCCGGCGGTGGCGGTTTTACTGACGCCACCGCCGGCAAGCGGACCGCCGCCCGGCCGGGCTGCTACAGGGAGAGGTCTATCTCGCCGGCCAGCACCAGCAGGACAAATAGCACCAGCATCAGAACTGACCCATTCACGAGAGGAATCGTTGCCCAACGCTTCAGGGATTTGGGCATACGTCTCACCTCTTCTGGATCGACCAATCCACGCTTTGCATAAAGTTTGACGAATATGATTGCGCTGGAGGCCATGGCCAGCCGGTACTGAAGCCCGATCAAGCCTGCGTTTTCCCACTGACGTTTAGTGTCCCTACAGAATTTGCTGTTCTCCAGCGCCTGTTCTATCTGTTCAAGCCTGAATAGCGCCACCCAGAACAGCGTTAACGCGTGAACGAAGAAGACGAGAGAGGTAAAAACAATGGCCAGTTCAAGCGCACGATCAGCGGTCATGGGTAGTTTCATACAGAACGGTGGTGATTTTTCCTCCACCCATTGAGCCCAATGTGCCTCCACCCCATGCCAGCAGTCCTCCCCCTACTAAGGCGCAGAGCGCTGTAATCATGCCACCCGAAGGAACCCCAAGCCCGATGCAGATCGCTGCACCTCCTGAAGCTCCAGCAGTTCCTCCTGCCCATGACCCGAGTATTCCTCCCGCTGCTTTCCCTGTCTCCACATACTTAGCCCTGCTACATTCCTCTTCTCGCCCAGTCGAACAAGCCTCCTTGATCTCCAACGCCCCCGCACCGACATCCAGCGCTATACCCACGTAAGTTCCCTTGCTCATCGCACTCGCCACTTTGGAAACGCCCTTAACGTTCTTGGCATAGTCTGCAATCTCGCCGGTGTGCAAGTAGCTCTTGCTCGAAATCCCGAGAATGCGCTTCATCTTCCCTTGATTATTCAGCCCGGTCCCAAATCGTCCGATGCCTTTCAAGTGGGTCTCCATCCGGGTGAACAATGTGCGGCGCTGCGCGAAAAACTGGTCATTGCTCAATCCACCAGCTCTCCAACGCTGATGGAGCGCTTCGATTTCCTTGAGCGTGCTTTCAACTTGGTTAAGGTGCTTGTTCCACGCCCCGGTGGCGGCACCGATTCCGATCGAGCCATAACTCATGATGCTCTGGATCATGTCGTAGTTGCGCAACATGACTTCATGTTCGCTGGGTAACGTCCACATCATCGACCAGCGCACGTCCTGCGCGAGCTGCATCAACTGCGCTTCTTCGAACGTGCACATATGTGCAGGTCCGTCACCTACGATAACCACATCGCCGGGCATGACCGTGCCATTGACAAGCTGGGGATTGAGTTGATCGACCTTGGCACGTGCGCTGACAGGAATGTCCAACAGGTGGTTGCGCAGGTAGGTGTAGTTCTGAACTCGCTCATTGACGAACGCATAGGGTTTGGACATGGCCGGGTCTCCTTTTCGGCGAAATGAGGAGGCGACCATAGGGGCGGAAATTGGCCGATGTCATTAAACAAACCGCTGAAAACGGCATGACTACGAGACTTTCGGAAAGCTCCTACACAGAGCTTCCCGAAGTCTCATTCGGCTGAATCCTTAGCGCTCCGGCAACTCAGCCACCGGCCCTGTTGCACTGAAATCCACCGACGCACTTACCGCTTTCCAGCGCTCGGCTGTCTCAGCCCTGTCGGCTTCCACCGGCGCCAGGTAATGCAGGGCGTCACTGCCCAGCAGCAGGCGCAGCGGCGGCTGTGCGTGCTCAGCCACTTTGAGGACGACCTGTGCAACGCGATCCGGGTCGCTGTTTTCGTTGCCTGCAATCTTGCGCAACAGGTCCCGCATCTGGCCGACGTTCTGCTCGTAAGCCGCCATGAATGGCACGTTGCTGCCACGGGCGCGTACCGCCCAGTTGGTGCGCATGCCGCCCGGTTCCAGGGTGGTGACGTGTATGCCCAGCGGTTTGACTTCTGCCGCGAGTACGTCCGAGAACCCGCCCACGGCCCATTTCGCCGATTGATAGGCGCTCATGCCCAGTGTCGCCAAGCGCCCGCCCACTGAGGAAATCTGGACGATGCGGCCCGCCCCCTGTTCCCGCATCACGGGCACAGCGGCGCGACACAGATTCACGACGCCAAAGAAGTTGGTTTCGAACTCCAGGCGGAAATCCGCTTCTGCGGTTTGTTCAAAGGGCAGCATGTGGCCGAAACCGGCGTTGTTGACCAGTACGTCCAGACGGCCGAAGCGTTCCACCGCTGCCTGCACTGCAGCTTTGGCGGCGGTGGGGTCGGTGACGTCCAGTTCGAAGGGCAGGATGTATGAGGGGTAGCGTTGGAGCAGATCGTCGAGTCGCTGAATGTCGCGGGCCGCCGCGAGCAGGCGGCCACCCGATTGCAGGACGGCTTCGGCGATGTTGCGACCCAGGCCGCTGGCACTGCCGGTGATCAACCAGACTTTGGACATGATGAATCTCCCAGTGGATTAGCTTGTGAGTGAGTAATCACTCAATTAATGGGTAAATAAAAACTCAATCCTTTGCGATTGCATTCCAATAGGCGGCGAAGCCCGCGTCGCAGTAACGCTCGGCGTGCTCCGGTTCGTTGCTCATGAAATCCATGGTGGTCTCGGCCAGCGAGCGCATGATTGCCGCGATAAAGGCCGTGGGCTGATCACGCAGTGCGCCGCAGGCAGTGCCTTCCTGCATGTGGCGATGGATGTCGTTGAACGCTTCGCTGCCAGACTGCTTGCTGGCATCGGTGACGCGGTCGGACATCATCAGCAGGGCCATGGCCTTGCGTTCCTGTGGATGGGCCACGCCCCAGCCGACATAGGTGTGCCAGGCATGGTGCAGTCGGGATTTGAGGTCGTGATCGCTCGGATAGCCCGGCATCATCACGTCGCGCAATTGGGCCTTGAGTTGCAGATAGACCTGATTGAGCAGGTCGTCCTTGGTTTCGAAATAATTGAACAGCGTCCCCTCGGACACACCCGCGCGTTTGGCGATCTTCGACGTCGGCGCGCCCAGGCCCTGTTCGGCGAACACGCGCAGAGCAGAGTCGATGAGGGCGTTGCGTTTGTCTTCGCTTTTCGGGCGTGCCATGAAAAATATCAAGTAATAAGTGAGTGGTTGCTCATTTATACGCCCGGTTTGGTGTAACTGCAAATGTCAGCCCATCGACGCCTGCCCATCGCCGATCTCCGCCGGGTAGAACTCGCCCTTCAGCCCCAGTGCATTCAGGCGTTCTCGCACGCTGTCTTCGATCGCCATGATTTGCTCCGGGTCATCGATATCGTCCACCACCAACCAGACGCCGTAGAGGTTCTGATCGTGGGTGCCTTCGCTGAGCATGTCGTGGGTGAACGCCTGGTCCGCGCGCCAGAGGCACATTTCGTCTTCGCGATGTCCGCTTTCGGCCAGCGCTTCGGCGGAAGTCAGCCAGACTTCCTTGTACGGCCTCAGGTCCGCTTCGGCGAGTTCTTGCAAGGTGATCACTGTTTTCATGTCGTGGCCTCCCGGGTCAGTGCTTAAGGTGTGACGCGCGAAGACGCGGTGCGTTCCATTCTCATGTCCGGGCGCGAGGCAGGGATGTTGAACCGATGCCGATCATCGAAGGTCGACCAATCTTTGTCCGATCAGGAGACTCCCATGACCGGCTCGCAGCTCTTTACCCGCAGGCGGTTGCTGACGCTCGCGGCGGGCGTTTCGGCAGCACTGGCGTTCGATTCGGCAGCGGCGGCCAGCAACGAACCTTCGACATCCAGCCCATCAGGAGGCCGAACAATGCTGACCCGAGACATCCCTTCCAGTGGCGAAGCGCTGCCAATGATCGGCGTAGGCACCTATCGCAATTTCGATGTCGGGCCTGGTCGCGAGGAATACCAGTCGTTGCCTCAGGTGCTTGACGCGCTGTTTCGGGCAGGCGGCACGGTCATCGACAGCTCGCCCATGTACGGTCGCGCCGAGCAGACGACCGGAGAATTGCTGTCGATCCATCGGCCACGCTCTCCCGCGTTTCTTGCCACCAAGGTATGGACCCGCGGGGGGAAAGAGGGTATCGCGCAGATGGAGGCCTCTTTTCGTCTGTTGCAGACCGATCGCATCGACCTGATGCAGATCCACAATCTGCTCGACTGGAAAGCCCACTTGCCGACCTTGCGCCAGTGGAAGGAGCAGGGGCGCATTCGCTACATCGGCATCACCCATTACACCTCGTCGGCCTATGACGAGGTGGAGGCGGTGCTCAAGGCTGAAAAGCTGGACTTCTTGCAGATCAACTATGCGCTTGACGACCGGGCTGTCGAAGCGCGGCTGTTGCCGTTGTGCCGGGAGCGCGGCGTGGCTGTCATCTGCAATCGACCGTTTGGCGGCGGCGGCTTGCTTGGGCGCTTGCGTGACACACCCTTGCCGGGCTGGGCGGGGGAGGTGCAGGCGACCAGTTGGGCACAGTTGGCGCTGAAATTTCTGATTTCCCACCCGGCGGTAACCTGCGCCATTCCGGGAACGGGAAATCCGAAATACATGAAGGAAAATGCCGCCGCTGCGCAAGGACCATTGTTGACCGATGCGCAGCGGCAGCAGTTGATGGCGTTAGTGGGGTGAAATAGGAAGACGGATGTACATTCTGTGGGAGTCGCGTCGGTGGCGAATGCGGTGTGTCAGTCACCCAATGTGATGCTGACCCAACGCATTCGCCACCAAGGCGGCTCCCACTGAGGAGCAGACGTGATCTGTTCAGCGCTTCACCGGCGCAGGCAGCGTCACCAGGTTCACGTACTCATCCCAGAACTGCTTCTGATCGACTGCGTACACCACTTTGGCCTTCTGCGTGCCCACTGGCGCGCCTTTCTTGTAGCCCATCGAACGCCCGTAATCCGGGCCGAAATGGGTGTCGACATCGACCCACAGATCCTTCGATTCGGTGATCAGTTCCGGGTGCACCAGGTACAGCGCAGGCAGGCTGTCCCAAGTGAAGCTGTGGTAATTCGGATCGTTGGCGAATTCAGGTCCGAGCACAGCTTTGTACAGGTCCGGGATGACCCCGGCTTTGGCCGTGATGCGCTGATAGACCGAAGCGTCGAAGATGACCTTCTCACACACGTCATTCGGGAAGATCACGTGCTCGATGGGCGAGCGTAGGACAATCCTTGCGGCTTCCGGGTCGAACCACCAGTTGAATTCCGCTGCCGGGGTGGTATTGCCGGGAATCTCGATGGCGCCGCCCATGTACACGATTCGCTTGATCAATGGCACGATTTCCGGCGCGCTGCGAATGGCCAGCGCGATGTTGGTCAACGGACCGACGGCGAGAATCGTGACTTGGTGAGGATTCTTTTTCACGCTGTCGACGATGAACTGAGCGGCGGATTCACTGCGCAGTTTCGTGTGCGTGGCCAGGCCGTCCGGCGGGGCAACCAGTTGCGAAGTCGAAGTAGGGCGAGGGTTCTTGAACGCCCCCGGCCAGCCTGCGCCGAACAGGGCTTTTTCCTGTTCATAGCTGGCGTAGTCGTGAAGCAGCGGGTAGGCAGCGCCCGAGTACACGCCGATGTCCTTTTCCACGCCCATACGCTCGACGGCCCTGAGCGCGTCGACCTGTTCCTGATCGACCCACGCATTGCCACTGACCAGCGTCATGCCCAGAAGGTCGATGCGTTTTTGTGCGTGCAGTTGCGCCAGCATGATGAAGGCCTGGCCGTCGTCGTTGAGAACGTTGAAATCAGTGTCGAAGATGATCTTTTCTGCGGCCTGCAAAGACGTGGCAGACAGGCCCAGGGTCAGGGCGAAGGCGCAGCGTTTGAGGAATGTGTGCATCATTTTTCCTTGTAGATGCGATCGGGCGAATACGTTTTGTGGAGCCGGCTTGCTGGCGAAAGCGGTGTGTCAGTCAATACTGATGATGCTGATCCACCGTATTCGCCAGCAAGCCGGCTCCCACAGATTGACGCGGTACGTCTGTTTATCGGTTAACCAGTTTCGCAGGCAACGCCACCACCAACAGGCTGCTCAACACCAGGCACCCGGCGAAGAACCACAACGCGCCCGCGCTGCTGCCGGTGACGTCGATGGCAATGCCCATCATCGAGTTGCTCACCAAACCGGCAATGTTCGCCAGCGAACAGGCCAGGGCAAAACCGGTCGCTGCTGCGCGGCCTTTGAGGAAGGTCGCAGGCAGGCTGAAGAACACCGGCACCGCGCCGATGATCGCGGCGGAGGCAACGGCGAACAACGCAACGGTCGCCACCACGTTATGGGTGAAAAAAGGGCTGGCACCCATGGCCACGGCACCGATCCAGAACGGAACGATGATGTGCCAGCGACGCTCGCGACGGCGGTCGGAACTGGCGCCGATCATCAGCATGCCAATCAGCGCGGCGACACTCGGCAAGGCGGTCAACACACCAATGTGAAACGTGTCAGTGACGCCTGCGTTCTTGATGAAGGTCGGCATCCAGAAGCCCATGGCGTAGGCGCTGAGCAGGATCGAGAAGTCGATACCGCCGAGCATCCACACTTTCAGGTTGAAGAAGCCGTCACGGAAACTGTGTTTGCTGTCCTTGCCCTCGGCCTCGTCCAGGCGCAGCTCGCCTTCCAGCAGGGTCTGTTCCTGGCTGTTCAGCCATTTGGCGTCTTTGGGTGCATTCGGCAACGCCCAGAAGGTCAGGACACCCAGCAACACGCTCGGCACGCCTTCGATCAAGAACAACCACTGCCAGCCGCGCAGACCGGCCGTCTGGTCGAAGTGGCCCATGATCCAGCCCGACAGCGGACCGCCGATGACGCTGGACAGCGGCAGGCCGATCATGAACAACGCGATGATGCGGCCGCGGCGGTAGGTCGGGAACCAAGTGGTCAGGTAAAACAGCACACCCGGCAGGAAGCCTGCTTCGGCAGCACCGAGGAAGAAGCGCAACACATAGAACTGCATCGGCGTGGTGACGAACAGGGTGCATACCGACAGCGCGCCCCACGTGATCATGATGCGGGCGATCCAGATCTTTGCCCCGATTTTTTCCAGCACCAGATTGCTCGGTACTTCAAACAGGATGTAACCCACGAAAAACAGCCCGGCACCGAGGCCGAATGCGGTTTCGCTGAAGTGCAGTTGGTCGAGCATCTGCAGCTTGGCGAAGCCGATGTTGATGCGGTCCAGGTAGGCAGCCAGGTAGCAGAAACACAGGAACGGAATGAGCTTCCAGGTGATCTTGTGGTACAGCGCTTTGATCGGGTCCGCGGCGTCAGCCGCAGAGGTTTCTACATTCGCAGAGGGCATGGGTGTCTCCTGGCGGTTCTTCGACCGTTGAGTGCAGTGGCGGCTGATAGTGCCTGTGTTCGCTGCATACTCATACGGCCTGTTGTGGTTTTTGTTTGCCGCGCATTCAGTACTTTGGCAAGCACCGGATGGCGACTTCCAAAGGCAGTGTCAGAAGACTGGACGGAGCACGCTGTCCAGTGGTGTGCGCATCCAGGGTGCGCGACCCGTGCTCTGTGGCCGGGTTCTATGGGTGAGCATTGCAATACGCGGTCGATCACCGATCTCTTTGTGGGAGCGAATTCATTCGCGATGAGGCGGTGGCAGGCGATAGATGAACATCGGCTGTACAGACGTCTCGCGAGTGAATTCGCTCCCACAGGGTCAGGACAAACCGCACCTTATTTGCTGAACTGTGTGATCGCCTCCTGTTTGCTGACGACATCCCCATACTTGCTGTCGATGTCGAACAGGTTCGCCTCATGGGGATCGGGGTGGCGATCGCCTACGCATTCGCGCACGACGATGGTCCGAAATCCGTGTTGCACGGCGTCTACCGCTGTGGCGCGGATGCAGCCGCTGGTCGAGCAGCCTGCCAGCACCACGGTGTCGATGCCTTGGGCGTGTAGCATCGAAGCCAGCGACGTACCGAAAAACGAACTGGCGTATTGCTTGCTGATCACCACTTCTTCCGGGAGTGGCAGCACTTCCTCGCAGAACGCCGCCAGCGGATTGCCTTCCACCATGTCTTTCATCACCGGGGCTTTTTTCACCCAGATGCCGCCGTCGGCGAAATGCGCCGGGTGGTAGCGGATGTTAGTGTGCACCACCGGAATGCCATGCTTGCGCGCGGTAGCCAGCAGCTCGACGCTCTCGGCCACTGCACTGACCACACCGGGCGCAAACAACGGCGCGCCGGGTTGGGTGTAGCCTTGCATGAAGTCGATCATCAGCAGGGCTGGTTTCTGCCCGAAACCGATGCGGTTGCCCCACACGCCCTGATAGTTGGCGTTGGCGGTTTGTTGTTCAGTCATTCCGTTCTCCTTGACCCGGTTGGGGGGCTGGTGAAATTCCTGTGGTAGTCGGCTTGCTGGCGAATGCTGCGTGTCATTCACAGATGCATTACCTGACACCCTGCATTCGCCAGCAAGCCGGCTCCCACGCGTTGAGTTCTGCGTTAACTCAGCGGCGTACCCAGAAAATCCCCAAACGCGGCAAAGAACCCCGGCAGGTTGTCCCATGGAATCATGTGCCCGGCGTCTTCCACGCGAACGATCTGAATCGCAGGTTGCAGCGCGCGAATTTCGGCTTCGTCCTCCGCCAGAATCACCCCGCCGCGTGTCGCGACGATCAGCAGGGTAGGGACCGGCAACTTCGGCAGGTCCTGATGGAAATCCTCTTCGTGGAAGTCGTTGAACGCGCGCACGATGGCCGGCTCGTAGCAGGTGTGCAGCCACTCGGCGCGCAACTGCAATTGCTCCTCGGTCCAGGTTGCGCAGAACGCGCGCATGTCGTCAGCCGTCATGCCTTGCTGCGACTGGCGAATCGAATCGACGTACCACGGCAGCTTCGACGGGTACTCGCGACGACCCGGCCCCGAGACCGGCGGGTCGATCAGCACCAGGCTTTTCAGGCCCTGGGCATTGCGAACAGACATACGTGCCGCGAAACGGGCGCCCATTGAATGACCGAGCAGGTGATAGCTGTCGATGCCCATGGCCTCGGCAAACGCGCTGATGTCATCGGCGCAGGTGTCGACGCTGTAATCCAGCTCCGGCCCGGTGGACGACAGGCCGCGACCGCGCGCGTCGAGCACGTAAGTGTCGAACGACTGGCCCAGATGCTCGGCCACGAAACCCCAGGTGATCGCCGGGCTGGTGATGCCGGGGATCAGGATCAGCGCCGGTTTGCCTGTGTGTTGCGGGCCACCGTAGCGCAAGTAGTGTTGACGAATGCCGTTGGCCTGGACGTTGCCGCCGTGGATAAAAGTGCTCACGCAGGCACCTCCGATTTCAGTGCTTGGCCGTAGAGGTCATAACCGAAGACCCACGCCGGATCTTCCTGAGTACGCAGCCAGGTGTTGGCGTTCGACACGGCCTGCACCCGGGAAGCGCGTTCCTTGCGGTTGGCTTCGTACAGGCTGAATGCGGTGCTGTAATCGGTCAGACCTGTTTCTTGCAGGCAGCGAGTAAGCATCGCGGCGTCTTCGATGGCCATGCCTGCGCCCTGGGCCATGTGTGGCTTCATCGGGTGGCAGGCGTCGCCTAGCAGCACCAGACGGCCACGGCTCCACAGCGGCAGCGGGTTGCGGTTGAGCAATGGCCACTTGGTCACGGTTTCGGTGGACTCGATAAGCGCCTGAACGGTGGGGTGATAACCGGCGAAGGCTTCGTACATCTCTGCCTGGCTGCTGTCGACGAAGTTACCGTCGAAGTCCCACGCCGGGTGCGGCACGCCGGTCACGTAGTAGTACTCATCGCGCTTGCCGGTGGTGTGGTAGACCATCATGTGACGGTCCTCGCTCCACCATTTCACGCAGTTTTCGAAGTCCAGGTTGTACTTGGTCAGCACGTCGCTGCGGATCAGCGCGCGATGGGCGACCCAGCCGCTGTACAGCGGTTTTTCAAAGCCGAGCAGTTCTTCGCGGATCTTGGAGTTGATGCCATCGGCGCCGATCACGATGTCGGCGTCGGCGTGGGTGCCGTCGGCGAAGTTCAGGCGCACGCCGTTGTCGCGTTCTTCAAGGGTGGTCAGGCATTTGCTGAAGTGCACGCTGCCCGGTGCCAGGGTCGACATTTGCAGCGCGTGCAGGTCGCCACGGTGCACGGTTATGTAGGCCGCGCCGTATTCCTTACGTGAGAACTCGCCCAGTTTGATGCGCGACAGGTAGTCACCGCTGGCGCCATCGCGGCTGAACCAGAAATCCGGGTGCGAGCCCATGTCGCTCAGTTGCTGCTCGATGCCCATGCGGCGAAAGATTTTCATGATGTTCGGACCCATGTGGATCCCTGCGCCAATACGCGAAAACGCCGGTGCCTGTTCGTAGACATCCACCTGGAAGCCCGCTTGCTGCAACAGCGTGGCGGCGGCAGCGCCCCCCAGACCGGCTCCGACGATGGCGATTTTTTGAGAATTTGGCATGGCGCGCATTCCTTCGTATTTCGTGAATCAGTGATGGACGGAGTGGCGAATCGGGTCATCGCCGTTTTGCGTTTTTAAAGTGTATACGCTGTTTTTTTGAAATGTGAATAGGTATTTCAAAAAAGACCTTATGACGTCGCAAATAGGTATGTCACCCTTTGTAACCCTCAAATTACGCGGGATGTGTGCATGAGTAACAAACTGGCGCGCCTATTGCAGACGGCCTTCAATTGATGTCTTATCGCTTTTAATTAGTGTGTACGCTTTAAAAACGCACTAGTCTGAAGCGCGATGCCTTTCAATGGTGCATTTGGGCTGTATAGATAAATAAGGCCGAATGACGAGGAGACGAGAGATGCCGGTAAGCGATTGCGAATTGACCCAGATGTTCGAGCACGTGCTGAAACTGTCGAAAGTCGACACGACCCAGAGCGTTGCAGTGCTCAAGAGCCACTACTCCGATGCGCGCACCGTGCGTGCCGCCATGGATGCCGCCCAGCGCCTGGGCGCCAAGGTGTATGCGGTGGAACTGCCATCGTTCAACCATCCCAAGGCGATGGGCAACGACATGACCGCCTACTGCGGCGACACCGCCTTGACCGGCAATCTCGCTGCGCAACGGGCGTTGGAAGCGGCGGACCTGATCGTCGACACCATGATGCTGCTGCATTCGCCGGAGCAGGAGCAGATCCTCAAGACGGGTACGCGGATTCTGCTGGCCGTCGAGCCGCCGGAAGTGCTGGCGCGCATGTTGCCGACCCTGGCCGACAAAGAGCGGGTGTTGGCGGCAGAGCAGGTGCTGAAAGGGGCACGCTCGATTCATGTGAAGTCCCGCGCAGGCAGCGATTTCCGTGCGCAACTGGGGCAGTATCCTTCAGTCACCGAATACGGTTTCGCCGATGAGCCGGGGCGTTGGGACCACTGGCCGAGCGGCTTTCTCTTCTCTTGGCCGAATGAAGAAACCGCTGAGGGCACGTTGGTCATCGACGTCGGCGACATCGTGCTGCCGTTCAAGAACTACGCTCGCGAGCAGATCACGCTGGAGATCGAAAAGGGCTTCATCACCAGGATTCACGGTGGTTTCGAAGCCGAATACCTGCGCGATTACATGAAGTATTTCAACGATCCGGAGGTTTACGGCATTTCCCACATCGGCTGGGGCCTGCAACCTCGCGCGCAGTGGACTGCCATGGGCCTGCACGACAAGAACGACGGCATGTGCATGGACGCCCGGGCGTTCTACGGCAACTTCCTGTTCTCCACCGGGCCGAACACTGAGGTCGGCGGGACGCGCAAAACGCCGTGTCACCTGGACATTCCGCTGCGCCATTGCGACATCTATCTGGATGATCAGGCCGTGGTGCTGGGTGGGGATGTGGTGGCGCCGGAGGCGTCGAAGGCCTGATCGAGACTTGGCATTGCGTCGCGGCATTCGCCAGCAAGCCGGCTCCCACGGCCTTCGGCCAGAAACAGATCTGCTTGAGACGCAAGATCTGTGGGAGCCGGCTTGCTGGCGAACGGCTTTTCCGGCAACGAAGATTCCCCTGTCACCCCACACCCGCTAATGTACCCACCATTCCCCACAGCCCGCCGAACGAGTCATCTGTGTCCACTGACAACCCTTTCAATAACGATCAGTCCTACACCTTTTCCGAGCAGGTCGGCCATTTGCTGCGCAAGGCCTACCAGCGGCACCTGGCGATCTTTCAACAGAACGTTGGCGATTCACAGCTCACGGCGGTGCAATTCGTCACCCTCTGCGCCTTGCGCGATCACGGTCCCAGCTCACAGACCGAACTGGTCAAGGCCACAGCGGTGGACCAGGCGACCATTCGCGGCATTGTCGACCGGCTCAAGGCCCGCGACCTGATCAGCCTCGACCCGGATCCGCAGGACCGGCGCAAGGTCATTTGCAGCTTGACCGACAGCGGCCTCCAATTGGTGCAGGAAACCGTCCCCCGCGCAGCGCAGATCAGCGAAATCACCCTCGGCAAGCTCAACCCCGCCGAACGCGTGGCGGTGTTGTTTTTGCTGCGCAAGTTGATTGATGAGCCGGAAGAGTAAGGCCGGAGCGTTCCGTTTGTAGGAACGGTCTGCGTTTCAGCAGCGGAGCCTCCCATTTCTTACGGCCATTTCCCCGCTGGCACGCTTCCTGCTCTCTTTTCATGAAGTAAGCACTTCATTAAAAGCCGGATACGGCCAGTAACACATGGGGAAGCAGAATGAGCGAGCAACAGGTGGCGGGGGAGAAGACCCTGACGCTACAGGTCAACGGTCAGGCCGCGTCGGTCACGGCCATGGCGGACACGCCGCTGTTACTGGTGTTGCGCAATGATTTTCAGCTCAACGGCCCCAAATACGGCTGCGGTCTGGGCGAATGTGGCGCCTGCACGGTGATCATCGACGGCGTGGCCGCGCGCTCGTGCGTGTTCCCGCTGGCAGGCGCCGAAAACCGGGAAATCACCACCCTCGAAGGCATCGGCTCCCGTGCATGCCCGCACCCGGTGCAGCAGGCGTTCATCGACGAGCAGGCTGCGCAATGCGGTTACTGCATGAACGGCATGATCATGACCGCCAAGGCCTTGCTCGACCGCAACCCGCATCCCAGCGAAGCCGAGATCCGCAACGAACTCTCGTCCAACCTCTGCCGTTGCGGCACCCACATCGAAATTCTGCGTGCGGTCATGCGGGCCGCCCGTCACCCGCTTTGAACCGGATGCACTCATGACCCAGACCACGCCCACCCGCGATTCCCTGTTGGCCAAAAACGGCGTCCTGCTCGTCGTCGATGACATCCTGCCGCCGTCCGGCCCGGTCGCCAAAGGCGGCACGCCCACTGTCAAACCCAAGGAACTGGGGCTGTTCATCGCTATCGATGAAGACAACACGGTCTACGCCTTCAATGGCCACGTTGACCTTGGCACCGGCATTCGCACCTCGCTGGCGCAGATCGTCGCTGAAGAGCTCGACCTGCGAATGGATCAAGTGACCATGATCCTTGGCGACACGGAGCGGGCGCCGAACCAGGGCGCGACCATCGCCAGCGCCACCTTGCAGATTTCTGCGATTCCGTTGCGCAACGCCGCTGCCGAGGCTCGCCGCTATCTAATAAAGGAAGCGGCGGAGCGTTGGGCGGTCGATGCCGAGTCGCTGGTGATCGAAAACGGAGTGATCAATACGCAAGACGGCCGTAGCTGCCGCTTTGGTGAACTCATCACCGGTCAGCACATCGAGCTGCGCATCTCCGGCGACGCACCGCTCAAACGCCTTGAAGACTACAAGCTGGTAGGCACTGTCGCACAACGGGTGGACATTCCGGGCAAGGCCACCGGGGAACTGACCTACGTGCACGACATGCGCCTTCCCGACATGCTCCACGGTCGAGTCGTGCGCCCACCGTACGCCGGTTACGACACCGGCGAGTTTGTCGGCACCAGCCTGCTGGGCGTCGACGAGTCGTCCATCGCTCACATTCCGGGCATCGTCAAAGTCGTGGTGGTCGGCGATTTCGTCGGCATCGTGGCGATGCGCGAAGAACAGGCGGCCAAAGCGGCGAAGGAGCTGAAAGTCAGCTGGAAGCCCTGGCAGCATCAATTGCCGGACCTGTCGGACATTGAACAGGCGATTCGCGACAACCCGCGCATTCAACGGGTGGTGCTGGATAAAGGCAATGTCGATGAAGCCCTGGCCAACGCCAGCGAACGGATAACCCGCACCTACCTGTGGCCCTATCACATTCATGGCTCCATCGGCCCCTCTTGCGGGTTGGCGGACTACCGCGAAGACGGCATTCGCATCTGGTCCGGTACGCAGAATCCTCACATGCTGCGCGCCGACATCGCCTGGCTGCTGGAATACCCGGAAGAGCAGATCGAGATCATTCGCATGGAGGCGGCGGGCTGCTATGGCCGCAACTGCGCCGATGACGTGTGCGCCGATGCGGTTCTGTTGTCAAAGGCGGTCGGGCTGCCGGTGCGCGTGCAACTGACTCGCGAGCAAGAGCACGCGTGGGAGCCCAAAGGCACTGCGCAGTTGATGGAAGTCGATGGCGGCCTCAGCGCCGAGGGCGGCATCGCCGGTTACGACTTCAGCACCAGTTACCCCTCCAATAACTCGCCGACCCTGGCCTTGCTGTTGACCGGTCGAGTGGAGCCGGTGCCTGTGATGTTCGAAATGGGCGACCGCACCTCGATTCCGCCTTACGACATCGACCACATGCGCGTGACCATCAACGACATGGCGCCCATCGTGCGCGCCTCGTGGATGCGTGGCGTGTCGGCCTTGCCCAACACTTTTGCTCACGAATCCTATATCGATGAACTGGCCTTCGCGGCAGGCGTCGATCCAGTCGAGTACCGACTGCGTTACCTGCATGACGACCGTGCCTCCGATCTGGTGAAAGCCACCGCCGAGCGGGCGCAATGGTCGCCGCGCACCCAGCCAATGCAAACCCCTGAAGAAAATGGCGTATTGCGCGGGCGTGGCTTTGCGTACGCCCGTTACATCCATAGCAAGTTCCCCGGCTTTGGTGCAGCGTGGGCGGCGTGGGTCGCGGATGTGGCAGTGGACAAGCACACCGGCGATGTCTCTGTGACGCGGGTGGTGATCGGTCATGACGCGGGGATGATGGTCAATCCGGCAGGGGTGCAGCACCAGATTCACGGTAATGTCATCCAGTCCACCAGTCGCGTGCTCAAGGAACAGGTGACGTTCGAGGAGTCGACCATCGCCAGCAAGGAGTGGGGCGGTTATCCGATCCTGACCTTCCCCGAGGTGCCGAAAGTCGACGTCATGATGATGCCGCGTCAGGCCGAACCGCCCATGGGCGCGGGTGAATCGGCGTCGGTGCCCAGCGCGGCGGCGATTGCCAACGCGATTTACGACGCCACCGGGATTCGGTTTCGAGAGTTGCCTATTACGCCAGAGCGGGTGCTCGCGGCATTAAAAGCCACGGGTGATGCGGCCAACAGCGCGCCGCCCGAGTCGCCGAAAGCCAAACGTTCGAAATGGCTGTTTGGCTCGTTGTTCGCGGCGTTCGGCGCGGTCCTGGGCATGGCGGCAACCGCCTTGCCTTGGCGCGCCGAGATTGCGCCGATCACGCCGCCCAGTGCGGGCACCTGGTCAGCCGCAACGCTGGAGCGCGGGCGATTGCTGGCCTCGGCAGGGGATTGCGCGGTTTGCCACACCGCGCCGGGCGGGGTCAAGAATGCGGGCGGGCTGGCGATGGACACGCCGTTCGGCACCTTATATAGCAGCAACATCACGCCGGACCCTGAAACCGGCATCGGCAACTGGTCCTATCCGGCCTTCGAACGGGCGATGCGTGACGGCATCAGTCGCGATGGCAAACACCTGTATCCGGCGTTTCCCTACACCGCGTTTCGCAACATCGACGATGCCGACATGCAGGCGCTGTATGCCTACCTGATGTCGCAAACCCCGGTCAAACGGGTGCAACCGGCCAATGACATGCAGTTTCCGTACAACGTCCGGCCTTTGATGGCGGGCTGGAACGCGCTGTTTCTGCGCAAGGGCGAAGTGCAGGCTCAGCCGCAGCAAAGCGCGCAGTGGAATCGCGGGCAGTATCTGGTCAACGGTTTGGGCCACTGCGCCGCGTGCCACTCGCCGCGCAATTTCATGGGGGCGGAGAAGGGCGGAACGTCGTTTTTGGCCGGGGGCATGGTCGATGGTTGGGAGGCACCCGCGCTCAACAGCCTGTCAAAAGCGCCAACGCCGTGGACCGAAGATCAGCTTTTCAATTATCTGAGCACGGGCTATTCCGATGCCCATGGCGTGGCGGCAGGGCCGATGGGCCCGGTGGTGTCTGAACTGTCGAAGTTGCCGAAATCGGATGTGCGGGCGATGGCGGTGTACCTGGCGTCGTTGAATGGTTCAGCGGATGCGGCACCCATTACCGCGAGCGAGCCTATTGCGAAGCCGAGCGTTTCAGCCCAGTCGCTGAGCAACGGCCAGCGGGTGTTTGAAGGGGCTTGTCAGGGGTGTCACGCCGATGGGTTGGGGCCAAAGCTGTTTGGGGTAAGCCCGTCGCTGGCCAGCAACACCAACGTGCACAGCGCCTTGCCGGACAACCTGATCAAAGTGATTCAACAGGGCATTGCCAACCCGGCGACGCGGGATTTGGGCTACATGCCAGGATTCAAGGACAGCCTGACTGACACGCAGATCAGCGATCTGACGGCCTACCTGCGCAACCGCTTCGCGCCGAACGAGCCGCAGTGGACGGGGTTGCAGGAGAAAGTGGCGTATCTAAAAGCCAATCCCGGTACTCACTGACTTCGGTGGCTATTGGATATCCGCGGTTGGATACGCTTCTCGTGGGAGCCGGCTTGCTGGCGAAAGCGTTAGGTCAGATAAGCAGGTGTCGACTGATGTACCACATTCGCCAGCAAGCCGGCTCCCACAGTTTTAGCGTCGATATCAAGGTCTGGATTCGCCGCAAACCTTGTGGGAGCCAACTGGGTGGCGAAGGCAGTTGACCATGCAACATAGAATCTCCCACGGGTGTGGTGGTGTACCTGAAGTGTCGCGATCGGGTCAAGCCGTGGCATCGGGCAACACCCGAACCCCCCGCACCACCAGATCCTGAATGAACGCCAGCCAGTCCTGCCGTTGCCCCTGACCGCCCATGTCCTGTCCCAGAAATGAGGTCAGGGTGTGCAGGTTGGAGTTATAGAAGTAGCAGAGCGAGGCGATCATCAGGTACACGTGCTTGAGGTCAACGTCGTGGCGGAACAGCCCTTGCTGCTGACCCGCTTCAATGATCGGCCGCAACACGCCAACCGCCTCACCCGACAAGCGACGCAGTTCGCTGGACTGCTTGGCATGTTTGCCTTTATGCAGGTTCTCGATACTGAGAATGGCGACGAATTCCGGGTGGGTGACGTAGTAGTTCCAGACGAACGCCACCACTTGACGCAAGGTTTCAACCGGAGTCGACGGGTCGAGCTGCAACTGGCTCTCAGCAACGTTGAAACGCTCGTACGTGTGCTCCAGCACTTTGACGAAGAGCTTTTCCTTGCTGCCGAAGTAGTAATAGATCATCCGGTCGTTGGACTCGGCCTCTGCCGAAATCTTCTCGATGCGGCCCCCCGAATACCCGTCGCGGGTGAACACCGTAATGGCCGCTTGCAGAATCCGCGCGCGGGTTTCCTCGGCCTGTTGCGCACGCACCCCTGTGTTTTTGCTCATCTGCCCTTGCTCATCAGAGAATCCGGTACAGCAGGCGTTCGACGCGCACCCTGCTGACACGACGCAAGAACGTGCGCACGCCAAGGGGGTATTCGCTGAGGGTGTCCAGTTCGTCGAACTTGCCCACGCGGTGGGTGTTGCGCATCAGTTGGCTGATTTCTTCGGCGCGAGGAGCGAGCCACTCGCCTTTGGGGTCGTCGATCAGCACCGCGTTTTCCAGATCGAGCTGGAAGGCACGCGGGTTCAGGTTGTTACCGGTGAGCAGGGTGTAGCGCTCGTCTGCCCACAAGCCCTTGAGGTGAAAGGTATTGTCGCCGTCTTTCCACAGGTGAATGTTCAGCTTGTGTTTCTCTACAGCAGTCTGATGCTTCTGCATGAAGCGGCGCAGGCTGATTTCGTACAGGTACGGCAGCGCCGAAATGACCTTGAACGGCTCTTGCGGCGGGATGAAGAAGTCGTTGGCGGTCTTGTCACCGATGATGATGTCGATTTTCACGCCGCGCTTGAGGGCGCGGTTGATCTCGCGTTTGACCACCAGCGGCATGTTGAAATATGGGGTGCACAGCGTCAGTTGCTGGCGCGTTCCGGCGATCAGGTCGCACAGCACCTTGCTCAGCGGGTTCTTGTTGCCGATGCCCAACAGCGGAATCAGGCGGAATTCGCCATTTTCACGAATACCTTCGTTGATGTCATAGCTGGCGCGCTTGAGGCGCTGACGGAACTGACGGATTTCCCCGCGAATGCTGCGCGAGGAGGGCGGCGAAGGCAGATCGAGGCGATGCACGGCGTCGGACGGCAGAATCTCCTTGTGCACCAGGCGCAGAAACGAGTCGGCCAGGTCCTTGTTTTCCAGCACCTGATAGCGGTCCAGACGGTACTTGCCCAGTTTATGCAGGTACACGTTATTGATGCTGGCGCCGGTATAAATCACGCAGTCGTCGATGATGCTGCCTTTGAGGTGCAGCACGCCGAACAGCTCGCGGGTTTGCACGGGCACGCCGTAGATCGGCACCTCCTGATCGTGCTCCAGGTTCTGCGCCTGATACCACGCCGAGTTCCCCGCCTGCTTGCCTGCGCCGATCAGCCCGCGTTGAGCGCGGAACCAGTCCACCAGTACAACGATTTCCAGCTCGGGTCTTGCCGCTTTGGCGGCGTAGAGCGCGTCGAGGATTTCCTGACCTGCTTCGTCCTGCTGCAAATACAACGCAACGATGCAGATACGTCGGGTCGCCGAAGCGATCTTCTCCAACAGCGTGCGCCGGTAATCGGCAGCGCTCGGCAGAAGGGTGATCGCCGCGCTGGACGATTCGAAGCCGCGCAGCGCTGCAAGGGTAGAACGTCGGAAGGGAGCCCGCATAAGCCTCTCGATGGATCGAAAATCAACAGCGCACGAGCTTACACCAGAGTGCGCCTTGTGGTGGCTTTGGCAGCAGTATCAGTGACGTGTTCAGCGCAATTTCAGCAAATGAACAGGCGAACCCTCGATCTCTATAGTTACGCGCTCGCCCGCGACAGCCGGGTGTCAGCCAATGCCTATGTCACAGGCATGTCACATCCGCGGGCGAGCGCGCCCTCACCACAACCCGCTCGCGTCAGACCTTCAACACCAACTTCCCGTGGTTCTCGCCGTTGAACAGCATCTGCAGGGTCTCGGGGAACGTCTCCAACCCATCCACCACATGCTCCTTGCTCTTGAGTTTGCCCTGCGCGAGCCATCCCGCCATTTCCAGGCCCGCCTTGCCGAAGTGCTCGGCGTGGTCCATCACCACAAACCCCTCCATACGCGCCCGGTTCACCAGCAGTGACAGGTAGTTGGCCGGACCCTTGACTGCCTCTTTATTGTTGTACTGACTGATCGCGCCGCAGATGACGACGCGGGCCTTGAGCGCCAGACGAGTCAGCACGGCATCGAGAATATCGCCGCCGACGTTATCGAAATACACGTCCACGCCCTTGGGGCACTCGCGCTTCAGCCCCGCGTGGATGTCTTCGTTCTTGTAGTCGATAACACCGTCGAAACCGAACTCGTCGATCAGGGTCTGGCATTTGTCCTGGCCGCCCGCGATACCGATCACCCGGCAGCCTTTGATTTTGGCGATTTGCCCGGCGACGCTGCCCACCGCACCCGCTGCGCCGGAAATGACGACCGTTTCCCCGGCCTTGGGTTGGCCGACTTCCAGCAGCGCGAAATACGCCGACATGCCGGTCATGCCCAACGCGGCAAGGTAGACCGGCAGCGGCAGCAATTTGGGGTCGACTTTATGAAAACCTCTGGGTTCTCCGACGAAATAGTCCTGCACGCCCAGCACGCCCTGCACGTAATCGCCCACGCTGAATTTTGGGTTCTGCGATTCGATGACTTTGCCGACCCCCAGCGCCCGCATGACTTCGCCCAGACCCACCGGCGCGATGTACGACTTGCCCTCGTTCATCCAGCCGCGCATGGCCGGGTCCAGCGAAAGGTATTCGCTCTTCACCACCACCTGACCTGGGCCTGCTTCGGCGACGGGTACAGTCTGGAAAGTGAAGTCATCACGACTGGCCGCACCTTTCGGGCGGCGGGCCAGCAGGAATTGGCGGTTGTTCAAAGCGGTCATGGCAGTGTCCTGAGCGAAGAGGAAAAGCCAGTCATAGCTCCGCTCCGGGGCGCCTCGCAAGCAAAGCCGGTTCAGCGAATGCGCACCGATCCATTGGAATGATGTGAGCGCAGTCGCGCTATCACCACAATGCATGAACCGGTAACCGGGTCTTTGATAGTGCTGATGCAGATACAACCTCCCTCGCTAGACTCACGTCATTCCTTGTGGGAACCGGCTTGCTGGCGAATGCGGTGTGTCATTGAGCGGGGATGTGTCTGGCAAACTGGATTCGCCAGCAAGCCGGCTCCCACAACATCGAGTTGCCTATACCCAATAACAAAAAGGACTCATCCATGAGCATGACGTTTTCCGGGCAGGTCGCCCTCGTCACTGGCGCCGCGGCGGGCATTGGCCGGGCCACCGCGTTGGCGTTTGCCGAACAGGGCTTGAAAGTGGTAGCGGTCGATCTGGACGCCGACGGTGGGGAGCAGACCGTCGAACAGATTCGTCAGGCCGGTGGCGAGGCGCTGTTCCTGCGCTGCGATGTGACCAAAGAGGCCGATGTGCAACAAATGACGGCCAAAGCCGTCGATGCCTATGGCCGGGTGGATTACGCGTTTAACAACGCTGGAATCGAGATCGAGAAAGGCCGTCTGGCCGAAGGCAGCGAAGCGGAGTTCGACGCGATCATCGGGGTCAACGTCAAAGGCGTCTGGCTGTGTATGAAATACCAGTTGCCGGTCATGCTGGCGCAGGGCGGAGGGGCTATTGTCAACACCGCGTCGGTCGCGGGCCTCGGCGCAGCGCCGAAAATGAGCATTTACGCGGCGTCGAAACATGCGGTCATCGGCCTGACCAAGTCAGCGGCCATCGAATACGCCAAGAAGCACATCCGGGTCAACGCCGTATGCCCGGCAGTCATCGACACCGACATGTTCCGCCGCGCCCACGAAGCGGACCCGCGCAAGGCCGAATTCGCCGCCACCATGCACCCGGTCGGCCGCATCGGCAAGGTCGAGGAAATCGCCAGCGCGGTGTTGTACCTGTGCAGCGACGGGGCTGCGTTCACCACCGGGCATTCGCTGGCGGTGGATGGCGGCGTAACAGCGTTCTGAAGCACGGCAAAATCCTGTCGCCGCACGGCTTGTATTCAAATGCACCGCCGAGGGTATGCCGGACTGCTACGCTGCATGAGCCATTCACTGCCAGAGTCCCTCGATGGATCACCTGTGGTTCGCCTATCCACTCCTCAGTGCGTCGGTCTTGCTGATCATCGATCTGGTGCTCTGGCAATGGATGCACCCCCGTTTTCTGCGGCGCAAGCTGGCCTGTCGGCTGGTGCTGTTCCTGCTGTTCAGCATGGCGCTGCTCGACGGCGGCCTGAGTCCGCTGTATCAGGTGCCCGCCGAATGGTCGGTGGCCCGGCATGTGCTGGCGACGATCCTGACCATTGCCTGGTGGCTGTTCGGCGCGCGGGCACTGACGGTGTTGATCGTGGTGATCATGGAGCCCCGCATCGGCGGCAAGGGCCATCTGCTGCAGGACGTCATGGGTGCCATCATCTTTCTCGTCGCGGCGGTGGCCGCGGCGGGTTACGTGCTCGATCTGCCCGTCAAAGGCCTGCTGGCAACCTCTGGCGCGGTGGCGATCATCTTTGGTCTGGCGGTGCAGAGTACGTTGGGCGATGTGTTTTCCGGGATCGTGCTCAACGCCACCAAACCGTTTCGTGTCGATGACTGGATTCGCGTCGATGACATCGAGGGCAAGGTCATCGAAATCGACTGGCGTTCCACCCACCTGCTCACCTCTGAAGGCAGCATGGCGGTCATTCCGAACGCGATGGCGGCCAAGACCCGAATCGTCAACTTCAGCCGCCCCGACCACTTTCATTCCATCACCCTGAGCATTGAACTTTCGACCCGCTTGCGACCCAGTCTGGTGCTCGACTCGCTGGACAAGGCCATCCTCGGTTGTCGCGAATTACTGCCACAGCCCAAGGCTTCAGCCGTGGTCGTGAGGTCGGGGCTGCGCAGCGTGGAGTACGAAGTCACCGGCTATGTGAAATCCCGTGATCGGCGCTCAGCGGTGCGCAATCAGCTCTATGACCTGATCCACCGGCAACTGGCCGCCACCGAGAACCGGGCCGATCAGACACGCCCGGCCACGCGCCAGTCGGCCGTGCTCAATACGGTGGGCGCGCTGCGCATGCTGGGCGATGATGACCGCGCCCAACTGGAGCAGCACATGCACCTGGGGGCTTATGCGGCCAAGGACGTGGTGCTGGCCGAAGGGGTCATCCCTGAGGCGCTCTACATCATTGAGTCCGGCGTGATGTCGGTGTCTATCCAGCGCCCCGATGGCTGGCTGGAAGTCGGGCGCATGGGGCCGGGCGAGCTGTTCGGCGAGACCGGTTTCGTCGACGGAACGCCCACCGTCGGGCGCTTCTGTGCCTACACCGACTGCATGATCTACCGGATTGACAAGGCCGACCTTGAACCCTGGCTGCAGGAACACAGTGAGTTGGTCGGTGCTCTGGCGGGGCTGGCGAAATTTCGTAGCAAGGCGCGGGCCGCGATGCTGGAAACCAAGCCGGTGGTCGTGGACCCGAGAGGGTTCATGGGCTGGCTGCGCAAAAACGTCACGCGCTTTCAGGTCAACCGTGGGCCTGGGCCGAACGACAGGATGAGTTGACTTTTCTCACGCCGTTTCTGGGTATGTCCGGACTGTCACGGCGGCGTTCGCCACTGGATTCAATGCAGGGACTGCTCTAAATTGCCAGCTCATTCGAACATCAGCCGAGTTGTTGAAATGCCTGTTTCCCGTCCCGTCCTGAACCCCTCCGTCCTCCGTGCAGGCGATGCCGTTGCGCTGGTGTCGCCTGCCGGACCCGTCGCCGAGTCGAGGGTGCAGGCCGCGGTGCGTGAACTGACGTCGTGGGGGTTGCAGCCCAGGGTTTATCCTCACGCGCTGGATGCCGAGCACTACTTGGCGGGCAGCGATGCTCACCGCACGGCAGACCTGAACGACGCCCTTGCCGATCCCGAGATTCGCGCCGTGCTGTGCAACAGAGGTGGCTACGGTGTGCAACGGATTCTTCAACACCTGGATTACGACGCCGTGCGGCGGGATCCGAAACTGGTGACGGGTTTCTCTGACATCACTGCATTGCATGCCGCGTTGTGGCATCACACCGGTCTGGCGACTGTCCATGGTCCGGTCGCCGCGCAACTGGAGCGGGGCGGGCTATTCGCCAGTACCTTGAAGCATGCGCTGATGAGCACCGAACCGACGCGGATACAGGCCGATCCCGATGAACCCACTTACCGCGTCCGCACCTCCGGTGTCGCCAGGGGCACGTTGCTGGGCGGCAATCTCAGCATCCTGAGCACCTGCGTGGGCACGCCGTTCATGCCCGACCTGGACGGCGCGATTCTGCTGATCGAAGACGTGGGCGAATTGGCTTACCGAGTCGATCGGCTGCTCACTCATCTGGGCAATTGCGGGCTGTTGCAGCGCGTGGCGGGCATTGCCGTTGGGCAGTTCAGTGAGCCGGGCCATGGCAACAACCCGATCCGTCCGCCGGACGTATTGATGGAGCGCCTGGGCTCACTGGGTATCCCGTTGCTGGGCGGACTTTCCATCGGCCATGGCGACCGCAATCTGGCCGTGGCGCTGGGTCGCGAGGCGACGCTGGATGCCGATGCAGGAACGCTGACCGTGGCTGCGGCAGCGCGCTGATGTCCCGGCCTGATCGCCCTCGGGTGATGGGCCGGCGAAAACGAGCGTTACCTGCGCACAGGTGTCACTAAAACGCCCGCTTGCGCGCCACTTTCGCCCATCACCTTCTGTCGCTTTTCCGCTGTTTCCGGGCATGGGGAGCCATTGACGGCCTGTTGAACATTCCGGATACGCCGATAACCATTCTGGAAGCGACCTTGGCGTAGCTATTTGCCATTAATCCGACGTCAAACTCTTGTTTTGCCGCTGACCCGTTGCGAATCTGCACGAAAATTGAATGGCCGTGCTGAACATGGCCTCGCCTTGGGCGCCTTTTACGCTGTGATTGGGGATGATCGTATGATGTCGGCCGTGCAATCGCGTTTTGCCAATCTCGGTATGGCAAAGAAACTGGGTATCGGATTTGTCCTCGTTTTGCTGCTGACCGCGCTGGTCGCTGCGATTGGTGTCTGGTCGCTGCGCTCGATCAGCGTGCACTTCGACAGCCTCAAGGAGATGACGGCGCTCAACACCGGCCTCAATCGCGTGCGCCTGATGGAGCAGGATTACGCCTTGCACAGCGACCCGAAAGTGGCGGACGCACTGCATGCGGGGCTGGATGCGCTGAATACACAGGCCGAACAACTCAAGGCCAGCTCCGCCGTCAACTTGCGGGTCATGGGCGAAGTGCAGCAAGCGCTGTCGGCCTATCGCAAGTCCTTCGATGAATTCGTCAGCATCAGCCAGAGCAAGGACCTGGCGCTGGAAATGGCCAGTTGGTCGGTGTCCAGCGTGGCCAACAACCTTGACGTGTTGCAGGCCGGTCTTGCCGATGACGGCGCCTACAACCTCAAGGACTCCCAGGGGCAGCAGGGCTCGGAATTCATTGAGCAATCCGGGCAGATCAGCCAGATCTCCAAGTTGATGATGCAGGCCATGGACGAGGCGCGGGTGCGTCTGGACAAGAGCCGCAAGACGGGGTCCGGCGAAGAGGCCAAGACCGGCAAGATCGAGCAGGCGGTTCAGGCCCAGGACATGGCCAATCAGCTCAAGGACGTGATCAAGGACCCGGGTTACCTGACCGTGCTGACGGAAGTCATCGGTCACATCACCAATTTCAGCGACAAGCTCAACGAATACACCGGCCTGCTGACGGACGAAGCCAAGGTCTCCCAGCAATTGGCCAGCAATGCCAAAACCGTGGTGCAGCAGGTCAATCAAGCCTACGACGCCGAAGACCAGTCGATGCTCGGCGAGTTGCAGGCCAACTCGCTGAAGATCATCGGCTCATCGATTCTGGCGCTGTTCGTCGGCCTGATTGCGTCATTCGTCATTACCCGGATCATCGTTGCTCCGTTGCGCAGCGTGATTGCCATTGCTCAGCGCATTGCGGCGGGCGATCTGAGCGGCAACGTGCAGGTCACGCGCAAGGATGAAATCGGCCAGTTGATGCAGGCCATGCAGCAGATGGGCGCGGGCCTGAGCGGCATCGTCAGCGGGTTACAGGCGGGGATCGAGCAACTGGCCACTGAAGCGCATTCACTCTCGGCAGTGACAGAGCAAACCAATCTGGAAGTCAGCACCCAGAAAGAAGAGACCGAGCAAGTCGCGACCGCCATGAACCAGATGACCGCCACTGTGCACGATGTGGCGCGCAACGCCGAGGAAGCCGCATTGGCCGCGCAGACCGCCGACACCAAGGTCGACAGCGGCCAGGCGGTGGTGCGTCAGAGCATGCAGCGTATCGAGCAACTGGCGACATCGGCGAACTCGGCCAGCGACAGCATCGAAAGTCTCAGCGCTGAGATTCAGAACATCGGCAAGGTGCTGAGCGTGATCAAAAGCGTGGCCGAGCAGACCAACCTGCTGGCCCTCAACGCGGCCATCGAAGCGGCGCGGGCGGGCGAGCAGGGCAGGGGCTTTGCGGTGGTGGCCGATGAGGTTCGCGCACTGGCCAAGCGCACTCAGCAATCGACCGAAGAAATCGAGCGTCTGGTTACCCGTCTGCAAACCGGTGCTCAAGCGTCGGTGACCCAGATCCAGAGCAGTGGCGAATTGGTGAAACTGGCGGTCAGCGACGCGTTGCAGACCGAAAGTGCGCTGGGCAGTATCGCGGCGGCCGTGTCGTTGATTCAGCAAATGAACCAGCAGATCGCCGCTGCGGCGGAAGAGCAAAGCTCGGTGGCCGAAGAGATCAACCGCAGCGTCACCAGCATCCGCGCCAGTGCCGACCAGTCAGCGCTGGCCATGCAGGGTAACGCCGCGTCGAGTATTCAACTGGCGTCGCTGGGGATGGAATTGAAAGGGATGGTGGGGCATTTCAGGCTTTGATACCAAGCGCATCACCTTGTGGGAGCCGGCTTGCTGGCGAAGGCGTTGGGTCAGTCACTTCTGTGTTGCATGACACACCGCTTTCGCCAGCAAGCCGGCTCCCACAGGTTCAACCGCAGGGCATGAGAATCAGAAATGCATCACTTCCGGTAATTCAAGATCACCAGCGTCAACACCCCCGCCACGATCCCCCAGAACGCTGAACCGATGGAGAACAGCGTCAGGCCTGAGGCCGTCACCATGAAGGTGATCAGCGCTGCCTCACGTTCCTTGGGTTCGTTCATCGCCACGGTCAGGCCGTTCATGATCGAACCGAACAATGCCAGTGCGGCAATCGACAACACCAGTTCTTTTGGAAACGCTGCGAACAGCGCCGCCAGCGTTGCGCCGAACACCCCGGCGATGGCGTAGAAAATCCCGCACCAGATGGCCGCCGTGTAACGTTTGTTGCGGTCTTCGTGCGCGTGGGGGCCTGTGCAGATTGCGGCGCTGATTGCCGCCAGGGTGATGCCGTGGGCACCGAACGGTGCGGTGAGCATCGAAACCAGGCCCGTGGCGGAAATCAACGGTGAGGCGGGCACGTGGTAATCGTCTGCCCGCAAGACGGCAATGCCAGGCATGTTCTGGGATGTCATGGCCACCACGAACAGCGGGATGCCGATGCTGATGGTCGCGCCTAGCGAGAACGACGGTGTGGTCCATTCAGGAATGGCGACTTCCAGTGTAAAACCACTGAAGTTCAGCATGCCGAGCATCGCGGACAGCCCCACGCCGACCAGCAATGCCAGCAACACGGCATATCGCGGCGAGTAACGTTTGACGATCAGGTAGGTGAAAAACATGCTCAGCACCAGGCCCGTGCGATGCTGGGCAGCGACGAAAATCTCGCTGCCGATCTTGAACAGGATCCCCGCCAGCAGTGCCGCCGCAAGGGAGGTCGGCAGGCGTTTGACCATCTTTTCGAAGCTGCCGGTGATGCCGCAAATGAACACCAAGGCTGCGCTTGTGATGTACGCGCCAATGGCCTCTGGGTACGCCACGTGCCCGAGGCTTGTGATCAGCAGGGCAGAGCCGGGCGTCGACCAGGCCACCGAAATCGGCGAGCGATAACGTAGCGACAGGCCGATGCTGCACACCGCCATGCCCATGAACAGCGCCCAGATCCACGAGGAAATCTGCCCCGACGTCAGCCCGGCGGACTGGCCCGCCTGAAAGATCAGCACCAGCGAACTGGTCACGCCGGTCATCATCGCGATGAAGCCTGCCACGATGGCCGAAGGGGAGGTATCGGCCAGAGGGCGCAGCGGCGTGTGGGTCGCGTCGGTCATGCGGTGTTTCCTTGGGACGATGAGTGAGGGGAGTGGCAAGCCTATACGCAGTTGTCACAATTCATTGCAATACAGCCGTAAACGCATTGATCGGCACAGTTGAGCAGGCGTGCCGATACCCTTCTGTGGGCTCACTCCTACAGCCGTCAGCCGCGACTTAAGGTCTTACCCAACGCCTGATTCACCGCCAGCCAGCCATCCACCGCTTCACGACCGGCCTCCGCGAACACCCGTTGCAGCAGTTTCACCTGCTCGCGTCGCAACGACTCTTCCAGTTTCGCCCCCTCCGCGGTCAGCTGCAGCAGACGTTTGCGCTTGTCGTCCTCGGGGGCAACGCTGAGCACCAGTTCCATTTCCACTAATTGGCGCAGCGGCGTGTTCAGCGCCTGCTTGCTCACGCCCAGAACGGTGAGCAGTTCCTTCACGCTCAGGCCGGGGTAGCGTGCGATGAAAAACACGATGCGCTGGTGAACACGGCTCAGGCCTCGACGATCGAGCATCTCGTCGGCCTTGGCGGTAAACGCCTGATACCCGAAAAAGAACGCCTCCATGGCGATCTGCTGGGTCGATGAATTTTTAAGGTCAAGCATATTGACGTATCCGGGTGTGTCGTCGTAAGTTCGGTCAACCAGTTTGACGTATTTCCAATTATGTCCGCCAGTGGTGATCTCATGGCTTTTTCCGAACGCGTCACCCGTTTGAAGAGTTCCCTGATTCGCGAAATCCTCGCGGCTGCCCAGCGCCCGGAGATGATGTCCTTCGCCGGTGGCCTGCCCGCCGAAGCGATGTTGCCGCAAAGCGAATGGGCAGAAATGCCTCGTAGCATCGGCCAATACGGCATGAGTGAAGGCGAGCCTCAACTGCGCGAGGCGCTGGCAGCACAGGCCCGAGCGCTGGGCATTGAGTGCGAGGCGAGTCAGGTGATGATCGTCAGCGGCTCGCAACAGACCCTGGATCTGGCGGCCAAGCTGTACATCGACAAAGGCACCGAAATCCTGCTGGAAGGCCCGACCTATCTGGCTGCCCTGCAGATTTTCCAGTTGTTCGGCGCCGATTGCCTGACCGTGCCATTGCTCGCTGACGGACCGGATCTGGATGTTCTGCGCCAGCGTCTTGAGCGCCACAAGCCCTCATTCGCCTACCTGATTCCGACATTCCAGAACCCGTCCGCCGTGCGTTACAGCGAAACGGCGCGGGTCGCGGTGGCGGCCTTGCTGGACGAGTTCAACGTTACGCTGATCGAAGACGAACCCTATCGCGACCTGACCTTCGATGGTGGCAGCGCTCGACCGATTGCCGGGCGTCTGAAGAAGGCCAGTTGGATCTACACCGGCACCGTATCGAAAACGTTGATGCCCGGCCTGCGCGTGGGTTTCCTGATCGCCTCCAAAAACCTGTTCCCGCATCTGCTCAAACTCAAACAGGCCGCCGATCTGCACACCAATCGAGTCGGCCAGTGGCAGGCGTTGCAGTGGATCGGCAGCGAGCGCTACGAGCGGCATTTGGCGGATCTGCGGGACTTTTATCGCACCCGCCGCGATCTGTTCGAAGCGGCATTGCAGCGCCATTTCAGCGATTTGGCCGAGTGGAACAGTCCTCGGGGCGGCCTGTTTTTCTGGCTGGAACTCAAAGAAAAACTCGACACGCGCACACTGCTCAACACGGCGCTTGCACAGAACGTCGCGTTCATGCCCGGCGAGCCCTTCTTCACCGAACCGGACGCCAACCCCGGCTATTTGCGGCTGAATTTCAGCCACATCGATCCGACACGACTTGACGAAGGGCTGAAGCGACTGGCGGCGGTCATCCGACAGGCACAAGCGGCCCTTGCGGCCTGATACATTACGCACACGCACCATCTGAGCGGCATTGAGGGGAGAGCAGCAGATGTACAAGGTTTACGGCGATTACAACTCGGGCAACTGCTACAAGATCAAGCTGATGCTCAACCTGCTGGGCGCAGCTTATGAATGGGTGCCGGTGGACGTTCTCAATGGCGAAACCGAGACCGAAGCGTTTCTGGAAAAGAACCCCAACGGCAAGATCCCCGTACTGGAGCTTGAAGACGGCACTTGTCTGTGGGAGTCCAACGCGATCCTCAATTTTCTCGCCGAAGGCACGCCGTACCTGCTGACTGAACCGCGCCTGCGTACGCAAATGTTGCAATGGCAGTTTTTCGAGCAGTACAGCCACGAGCCGACCATCGCCGTGGCACGTTTCATCCAGTTTTATCTGGGCCTGCCGGAAGAGCGTCTGGAGGAATACCGCGTGCTGCAAAAGCGCGGCTACAAGGCGCTGAAAGTGATGGAAAAGCAGTTGGTGCGCACGCCGTTTCTGGTGGGCGAACAGTTCTCCATCGCCGACATCGCGCTGTACGCCTACACCCACGTCGCCCATCAGGGCGGTTTCGACCTGAGCCAGTTCCCGGCGATTCAAGCCTGGCTTGAGCGGGTGAAGGAGCAGCCGGGTTACGTCGGCATGCTCGACTGATTACAGGCGCGAGTTAAAAAAGCCGGCCATGGCAACAGTGGCCGGTTTTTTTATGTCTGAATGTTGTGCCTGACCTGTCAGGTGACTGAAGCGTTTAAGCTGCGCGCCCGCTGGGCAGCCGCCCCGGACGATCAATCAAGAAACAGGGAGATTTAAATGCGCTACGCGATGATGGCAATGGGCATATTCATGACACTGGGCATCGGTTGCTCGGCTCAGGCCGCCGAGTGCGATGACACGCAAACCACCATGAATCAGTGCGCGGGTCAACAGTACGCAGCGCTGGATGCCGCGTTGAACACGCAATACAAGGCGCAGATGGCCTTTCTGAAGAGCCCGGCGCAGAAGAAGGCACTGCAAGACGCACAGAAGAAGTGGATCGCCTTTCGTGATGCTGACTGCCTGTATCAAGTTGGCAAACGTGAGGATTCAGGTTCCATCTGGCCGATGGAGCAGGCGCAGTGTCTGGCTGAGCACACCAAGGTTCGCGTCGAGCAGTTGAAGGCGTTCGTGGCCTGTCGCCAGGAAGGCTGCCCGCGCTGAGGCGGGCAACCGAACAGGGCGGGGCTTAGACGCGGAACTGTCGCAGCAGCCCGTTCAACTGCTCGCTCAACCCTTTGAGTTGCGCGCTGGCCGCGCTGGATTGTTCGGCGGCGACGGCCGTGCTTTGTGACAGTTGCGCCGCCTGCGTCACGTTCTGGTTGATGTCCTCGACCACGTGGGACTGCTGCAACGTGGCGCTGGCAATCGAAGCGTTCAGGCCATTGAGGTTGCGCAGCGCCTGGCTGATAGAGGTAAGGCTCTGGCCTGCAAGGTTGGCCTGTTCGATGGTCAGTTGCGACGCGCGGCTGCTGTCGCCGATCACTTTCACGGCAGCGTCGGAGTGGGATTGCAGGCGTTCGATCATCGCTTGAATCTCGGCGGTCGACTTCTGGGTGCGTTGCGCCAGCAGTCGCACTTCGTCTGCCACCACGGCGAAGCCGCGGCCCTGATCGCCTGCGCGCGCCGCTTCGATGGCCGCGTTCAGCGCCAGCAGGTTGGTCTGTTCGGCGATGGAGCTGATGACCTCCAGCACTCCGCCAATCTGCGTACTTTCACTGGACAGCGTGCGAATCACGTCCACGGCCTGGTCGATGGTCCCGGACAAGTGACCGATCTGCTTCAGGCTGCTCTCGATATTGGCTTGACCCTGCTGGGCCTGGGACTCGGCGTTACGCATCTCGCTGGCGGCGTGTTCGGCGTTCTTTGCGACGTCCTGCACGCCGTAGGTCACTTCGTTCACGGCCGTTGCGACTTGCTCCATCTGCAGCGATTGCTGCTGGCTGCGCTCCTGGGCCTGAACTGCATTGTTCCCCATGTTCCCGGAAGCCTGCCCCAATTCAGTGGCTGACAACTGCAGGTCATGGATGACTCGGCGCAACTTGGCGGTGAAGGCGTTGAAATGGGTCGCCAGTTGCGTGATCTCGTCCCGGCCTTGGGTTTGCAGGCTTCGGGTCAGGTCACTTTCGCCGCTGGCAATGTTGGCCATGGCCTCTACCGTGGCCTTCAGTGGCCCGGCGATGCTGCGTCCGATCAGGGTCAGCAGCAGCGCCATGACCAGAATAATCCCGGCACTGATCGACAGCGCCTTGATCACTTGTTGCCGGAATTCGGCCTGTACGTCATCGACATACACGCCAGAACCGATGATCCAGCCCCACGGCGTGAACAGCGAAATATAGGAAGTCTTCTCCACGGCATCGCTGGCCCCGGGTTTCGGCCAGCGATAATTGACTACGCCCGCCCCCTTGGCTTTGGCCAGGGTGACCATTTCATTGAAGACCTGAAACCCGTCGGGATCCTTCACCCCCGAGAGGTCCTGCCCCACGAGCTTGGGGTTGGCCGGGTGCATGATCATCACCGGGCGCAGATCGTTGATCCAGAAGTAGTCGGTCTGGTTGTAGCGCAGGCCGCGAATGGCATCCATGGCCTGCTGTTGGGCCTGTTCGCGGGTTAACGTTCCGGCGGTTTCCAGGCCATGGTAGTAGTCGAGCAGGCCGCTGGCGGTCTGAACCACATGCATGGTCTTCTGGGCTTTGGCGTCGTACAGGTCGTCATGGATTTGTTTGAGCATGGCCACGGCCAGCGTGAACAACATCAACACAGCGACGATGAGGATCAGCCACAGACGCCGACTGATCGAGAGATTGCGCATATTCATGACCGTCACTCCGTTCATTGTTCTTGTTATGGCGCGAACCGTTTCGATACCGGCTCACCGACAGCGAATCGCTTCCCCGGCGAAGCGTTGATAAAAGCGCCGCTGTCATAAAGCATCTCGGCGTTGATGAGGCAAACCTGAGCGCACAGACCCTATTTGGACTGCTAGTCGTCGGGTAAGGCCGAATCATCGTATATGTTCTTCAGGGGTGACCAAAAAGTGACGTCAGATTTTTTACAGGTATGGCGAAAGGCTTACACGAAGTGGAGATTTTTGCTCTATGTTGGATCCCATCGGCGCAGTACATTGGATCCATCAACTGCAGCAACGGACCGCTGCAGGATCAGGGACGATCGACCGTTGCCAGGCATTGGCGGCCGACAGGAAGTTGGACGGTCTTGCACAAACCCGCTTCGGCGGGTTTTTTTATGGCTGCAGGAAAGTGGCGGATTTCCTGGACGCCCACGTTGTACGCTGTAGCAGCATGGGTTGCCTGCGGTGAGGTCCTCAACACCGCTGCTGCCGACAAGCCGGACGGCTACAGGTGGCGAGGCCTTCAAAATCGCTGTTGTCAGCAAGCCGTGTCTACGGCGCATTTATCTCCAACCCCCCATTCTTTAGAACAAATCTGTCGACCGGATGGAATTTCCGGCGCGTGCGTCGCTCACAGTACCGACAACAACCCGAGTCCAGGATTGGGCCGACCGGGCAGGCAATGGGAAGAATTATGGTGGGTGCAGCGCAAATGGCAGCGAACGGACAGCAAAAGGGACTCATTCTGGTGGTGGAAGATGAGTCGATCATTCGTGATTTCGTCTGTGAAATTCTGGGTGATGAAGGGTTTAGCACCTACGCCCTGGAAAACGCGGACGACGCCGCGAAGTTTCTGGACGATCATGCAGACCGCGTGTCATTGCTGCTCACCGACATCCTCATGCCTGGCACGTTGAACGGTGCGGATCTGGCGAATCTGTCTGGCAACAAATGGCCTCAGATTCCGATCCTGATCATGTCCGGTCACGAAACACCGGAGAGTTCGGGCGTTCAGTACCCCGTGACGTTCATCCGCAAGCCGTGGAGCTTCGGTCAATTGCTCGACGGCGTGGACAAGGCGCTGCAAGCAGGCAAGGCCTGATCAGCACTCCGGTTCACAGCCTTTGAGCACCATGCGGATGATGGTTTGGGCGGCGGCTTCGTAGTCGGCGTCGTCCAGCTTCGCCTTGCCGGTCACGGTGGAAATCTGCCAGTCGAAGTCTGCGTAAGTCTGGGTCGCTGCCCAGATGCTGAACATCAGGTGATGAGGGTCGAGCGGGGCGATCAGACCGTCGTCGATCCAGCCCTGAATGCATTCGATGTTGTGCCGGGCCTGGTCGTTGAGCTGGGCCACTTGCTCAGGCGTCAGGTGCGGCGCGCCGTGCATGATTTCGCTGGCGAACACCTTGGACGCGAAGGGCAGGTCACGGGAAATGCGAATCTTCGAGCGGATGTAGCCGCTCAACACCTCGGCAGGAACCCCCTCGCGATTGAAGGGTGTTGACGCCTGCATGATCGGCTCGATGATGCTTTCCAGCACCTCGCGATAGAGGTTGTCCTTGGATTTGAAGTAGTAATAGACGTTGGGCTTAGGCACACCGGCCTTGGCGGCGATGTCGCTGGTCTTGCTGGCGGCGAAGCCTTTATCGGCGAATTCTTCACTGGCTGCGCGCAGGATCAGTTCTTTGTTGCGCTCGCGGATGCTGCTCATAAAGCGGAATGTCCTTGCCTGCTCGGCGGTGGCGAATGTTAGCACCGGCCTCCTGACAGGCTCAAGATTGGGGCCTGATGACGCTGCGCTGTAATCCATGTGAGCGCCAATGGTATGGTTGCGCAAGCCGGAACAATCTGGCTCCTTTCAAGGCCTGAACGGGTAGTGGGTGACGAGGTGCGAGTATGAACAGTCCTTTGTTTTCCAGCGTGGTCGCCTATGCCCAGCACTGCGAGCGGCAGTTGGTGGAAATTCTGCATCGCCGGCCGAGCCTGGACCGGCAGCAGGTCATGACGTGGGTCGATGAACAGAGCCATGCCATGAAAGATACCGATCCGCTGGATCTACTGCGTTCGCTGAACGCCCGGGTCAGGGCGGGCAAACCATTGCCGTGGGAGGTCAATTAACGGACTACGCGTCAGTCCTCTGTGGGAGTCGGCTTGCTGGCGAATGCGCACTGTCAGGCGATTCATCTGTGACTGCACCACCACGTTCGCCAGCAAGCCGGCTCCCACAGTGGGCATGCGTACCGGCAACTGGCTCACTCCCGCTGGTGGGCGAAGCGTGCTGATCAATTCTCTGCGATTTCTCCATAAGCCGTTTCTGGCTTGCGGTTGTAGTACGCCGCCATGCCCACCAGCACCACCAGAATGCTCAGCAGTACCAGCGATGAACCCACCGTGCCGAAGTCCAGGCCGCCTTTTTCGTAGGGTTTGGTCAGCACGTCGCCCAGCGTCGCGCCGAACGGCCGTGTCAGGACAAAGGCGATCCAGAACAGCGCCACTGACGACAGGCGCGTGGTGTAGTGCAACAGTGCAACCACGGCGATGGCGGTGCCGATCAGCGAGGCGCCGCCCATGAAGCCCAGCCCCGAGTCGTCGGCCAGGAAGTCACCCAATGCGGTGCCCAGCGTGTTGGAAAACAGAATCGCGAACCAATAGAACAACTCTGCCTTGAGCGTGGTCACGCGGGTCACCGACAAGGATTTTTCGCTCAGGTACCAGACGCTGAAAATCGCCAACAGAATGGCCACCAGAATCGCTGAACCTGCGGCATAGCCCAACCCCAGCGTACGGTCCATGAAATCCGACATCGTGGTGCCTGCGGTGCTTGTCGACAAAATCACGATCCAGTACAGCACAGGGTTATAGCGTTTTGACGCCAGTTGCGTGATCAGCGTGACGACGAACACGCTGATCAGGATCAGCGAACTCATCAAATAGCCGACATCCAGCGTCATCGACAGCAAGTCACCCGCCGTTTCGCCCAGTGTCGTGGCGCATATTTTCATGACCCAGAACGCAAGCGTGATCTGTGGAAGTTTATTCATTGTTAATACCCGCAAAGGTCGACAGCGTTTCAAGAATGCCCGCCAGCCAATGGCTGACGATGCCGCATGATCGGGGGGCGGGTGTTAAAAATAGGTCGTACGAACATGAAAACCCCATGAAAGAACAGATGCGTTCAACCGCGCCTTACAGTTCCAGACCAAGGGCATTCATTACGCGGGCGTGGGGTGTAAACTGACCGACGGCTTTCCAAGGACCGGAGCGCCACGTCACGACCGAAGATATAAAAAAGGAGATAGACCGATGCATGGATATGGCATGTCCGGTGATTTATTACACTTGGCGTTTTATTTACTGACCATCGTCGCCTGGTTGTACTTGTGGCTGGTCTGTTTGTTCAACGCAAAGATGTCGCTCAAGCGCAAGTTGGGCACGCATGCGTTGTTGATCTGCGCGCTGGGTGTGCCGAGTCTGGCGACCGTGATGGTGGGCGGAGCGTTTTTGTTATTCGGGCTGGAATATCTTTTGTGGAGTCTGGCGGTCGTCGGCGTCGGGATGCCGATTGTGGGGGCCAGGCTGGTGAGCAAGGATCTCTCTGTAGAAACCCGCTGAAAAGCCGCATTTGCGGCGTGGGTAGTTGATACCCACGCCGCTCATGATCAGAAGAACACCTTCACCAACAGGCTCGCCGTGTTCTGGTCAGTATCGAAGTAACGAGTGTCATTGATCCCGTACTTGTTGGTCCAGTAGTCATACTCGATACCCACGTACAGTTGCTTCTCCGGCAGACTCATCGCTTTGCCCAGGTCATATTTGATCTGGGGGTTGAAGTGCAGGTTGGAGTGGTAGTCGCCTTTGGTGTTGGACTGTTTGTTGTCCACGACCCAGTCCATGAAACCGTCGATCAGGATGTCCGACTTGCCCACCGGGATGGTGTACGACCAGACCGGGGTGATCTGCCAGGCGCCGTAACCGGCACGGTGGCCATCGTTGTAGCGCTTGTAGAAGTTCAACTGGAAATAGTCAAAGCCGGGAATGTCCAGGTCGAAGCCCGGGCCGATCAGGGTGGACTCGACATCACCTTCGCCGAATTCGTAAGTGCCTGCCAGCAGCACGTCCTTGATCGGGCCGAGTTCAAACTTGCGGTCGAAAATCTTGCCCATCGACAGGCGAGGAGAGAATTCGCCGTACAGGGTGTTGTTGCCCACGCCCGCATCTTTCTTGCCGTTGTAGAAGATGTTGTCGACGAACAGGAAGTTGTCGCCGTATTTCCAGCTGTCCGCGTGTTCGAAGGTGAACGTTTGCTGAATTTCCGGGTTCACGGCGAAGTTTTTGCCGTAGAGGTAGGTCAGGCTGTTGCTCTGCCATTGCAGCAAATCGCCGGACATTGCCGGGGCGGCGGCCAGCAGACTACCTGCGGCCAAAAGGCTGGAAAGCGTGCGGTTCATTTGTTTACTCCCTTCGTTAAAAGTCGTTGTTTCTGGTGGTTGACGCTCTGTCGTGGCGTCTTCTTTTTTGCTGATTTAGTTGTCCATTTGGTCAACTTGTTACGCACAGCAAGACCTGCGCCAAGACCCTGAAAAAAGACAAAAAAGTCTCGTCAGTTGTCGTGAAAACAACCGATAACGGAATTTTTCGTTGCCTTTTCGAGGTCGCAGGCGCTGATCGGTTTGTTGTCCGGTCAGTCAGATTATGAATGGTTGTTGTCGAGCACTGAATTCGAGCGGCGGCGGAGGATACTGACTCACGCCGTCGCCCTCAAGTGCTCTGCGACAGAGCACCCGAGTCGAAAACAGGGCAGCGTTGATTAATGCGAGTGCAGCGGCCCGGCCATGGCCGCGCGTTCGGCCCCGCCGAGTACGTTGAACAGCAGGTTCAACAGCACCGCGCTGAGGGTTGCCATGGCGATACCGCTGTGGGTGATGGGCCCCATCCAGTGGGGTAATTGGCTGAAAAACTCCGGACGCACCACCGGGATCAGGCCCATGCCGGTGCTCACGGCGACCAGCAATTGGTTGCGGCGGTCGGAGATATCGGCTTCCTGCAAGATCTTGATGCCTGTCGCCGCGACCATGCCAAACATCGCGATAGCGGCGCCCCCCAAAACGGCGGGCGGAATCGAGGCCACCAGATACGCTGCTTTCGGCAGCAGGCTCAGCAGCACCAGAAAGCCACCGGCGACCATGGTCACCGAACGGCAGCGCACGCCGGTCATTTGCACCAGGCCAATGTTCTGGGCGAACGAGGAATGGGTGAAGGTGTTAAAGAAGCCTGCGACGAACGAGGCCGCGGCATCGCACAGCAGGCCCCGGCGCAGCATGCCTGGCGTGACTTCACGATCGGTAATCTTGCCCAGCGCCAGGAACATCCCGGTGGACTCGACAAAGATGATCACCACCACCAGGCACATCGAGAGGATCGGCGCGAGGCTGAAGGTCGGCATGCCGAAATGCAGCGGGGTGACGACTTTGACCCAGTCGGCCTGCGCCAGACCGCTCAGGTCTACCATGCCGATGAAGCCCGACAGAATGTAGCCCAGCCCCATGCCAATCAGCACCGAAATGTTGACCCAGAAGCCGCGCATGAAGCGGTTGATCAGAAGGATGGTCAGCAGCACCAGCGCCGCGACGCCCAGGTACAGCGGGTCGCCGAAGCTTGAGGCCTTACTGCCGCCACCGGCCCAATTTACCGCCACCGGGAACAGTGACAGGCCGATGGACGTGATGACAGTGCCGGTCACCAGCGGTGGGAAAAAACGCACGATTTTCGACATGAACGGCGCGATCAGCATGCCGAAGAAACCGGCAGCGATGGTCGCACCGAAGATCCCCGGCAGGCCGACGCCGGGCATGCCCGCCATGGCGACCATGCTGCCGACCGCGGCAAAGCTGGCGCCCATCATGATCGGCATGCGAATGCCCAACGGGCCGATGCCGAATGACTGCACCACGGTGGCGATGCCTGCGACGAGCAGGTCGGCATTGATCAGAAAGGCGATTTCTTCACGGGAGAGGCCAGCGGCCTGGCCGATGATCAGCGGCACCGCAACGGCACCCCCGTACATCAACAGGACGTGTTGCAGGCCTACCAGAATCAGTTGCATCAAGGGCAGGGGCTGTCGTGGTGGCGCAGCAGGGATGCGCGCGTGAGTTGACTCGGACATGCAACACCTCATTGTTCTTATTGTTGAGTACGCCCGTTGCGGCTGGGCGGTGAAACGTGTGAATCAGGTAAAGCTGTTGCGGTCCCCTGTGGGAGCCGGCTTGCTGGCGAATGGGGTCTATCTGACACAGGGTTGTCGACTGACACACCGCTTTCGCCAGTAAGCCGGCTCCCACAGGAGTTGGGTCCATCAGGGGCATCAGCGACACCCCGTCACATCAGTTCGTCTGCGCCCCTTTATCAATCCACTGCCCCAACAGATCACGTTCCTGTTGGGTCATCTGGGTGATGTTGCCCAGCGGCATGATCTGCGCAGTGACGGCCTGGGCCTGGATGCGCGGGGCCAGTTGCTGGATCTGTTGCGGGGTGTCGAACATGATCCCGGCCGGTGCGCTGCTGAACAGTGGGCTGGTTGGTTTTGCCGAGTGGCAGACCGCGCAGCGCTCTTGAATCACGCTGTGAACCTTCCCGAAATCCACGCCACCGGCATTGCTGGCCTGGGCAGGTGCAGCGGCAGGAGCTTTTTCCGGCTGAGGTTCATCAGCGCGATGGCCACCAATAGCGGTCGCTGGCAACGGCTGGTACTGGATCTTTGCCACGTCAGGGCCGTTGTTCAGTTGCGCAGGACCTGTGACGTACGCCAGGCAGATCATGCCCAACGCACCAACCGGCAATGCCCAGGCGAACTTGTTGCTGTCGTGACGGGTGTTGAAATAGTGACGCACCACCACTGCACACACCGCGATGCCCGCCAGAATCAGCCAGTTGTACTGGCTGCCGTAGGTGCTCGGGAAGTGGTTGCTGATCATGATGAACAGCACCGGCAGGGTGAAGTAGTTGTTGTGGCGGGAACGCAACAGGCCTTTGGCGGGCAGCGTCGGGTCTGGCGTGCGGTTCTGCTCGATGGCTGCCACCAGCGCGCGCTGGGCAGGCATGATGATGCGGAACACGTTACCGACCATGATCGTGCCCATGATCGCGCCGGTGTGCAGATAGGCACCGCGACCGCTGAACACCTGAGTGAAGCCATAGCACGCGCCGATGATCAGCACGAACAATACCAGACCCAGCAGACCAGGACGTTTGCCCAGGGGCGAATCGCACAGCACGTCGTAAATGAACCAACTGGCGATCAGCGCGCCGACACCGATGGCGATGCCTTCAGCGCCGCTCAGGCTGCTGCCCGGAGCCAGCAGGTAAAGGGTCGGGTTGGAGTAGAACACGATGCACAGCAGCACGATGCCCGACATCCAGGTCCAGTAGGCTTCCCATTTGAACCAGTGCAGGTTGTCCGGCATCTTGGGCGGCGCCAGTTTGTATTTTTCCAGGTGGTAGATACCGCCACCGTGGATCGCCCACAAGTCACCGGACAGGCCGTCGCGGGGGTTAGCGCGGTTGAGGTTGTTCTCCAGCCAGACAAAGTAAAAGGATGCGCCGATCCAGGCGATCCCGACGATCATGTGAATCCAGCGCACGCCCAGATTCAGCCATTCCATCAGATGTGCAGCCACAGTCTTTACCGTTCGCTTGTCCCTCTTGCCGGAGGGATAAGCCCTTCTTATTAGTGGGGATCGAGAATCATCTTCTGACTCTCTTCGAAGAAATGCTCATCGCAGTTATGGCCACTGCCACTGCGATCAACCACCAGGAAGTCATCCCGCTTTTCGATCGTCAGCACCGGGTGGTGCCAGACGCCGCGATGGTAATTAACACCCTGCCTGCCATTGGTGATGAAGGCACGGGTCAGCTCTGGTTCAGGTACATCGCCAAATGGCGCGACCACGACCAGAAAAGGGTTGCCGAGCAGCGGAATGAACGCCTGGCTGCCCAGCGGATGGCGTTCCAGCATGCTCACGGTGAGCGGCATGTCTTGCGCGTCGGCGCGGAAGATGCTGATGATCGCGCTGTCGTCCGGCATGGCCGTTTCGACGGTCGCCAGCTTGTGAAAGCGCATGGTCGAGCCGTTGTTGATCATGAAATGATCGCTGCCATCGGTTTCGATGACATCACCGAAAGGGGCGAAGGCTTCTTTGGTCAACGGCTCGATAATCAGTTTGCGCATGCGGGTTCTTCTGTTCTCAGGTTCAAGATTCATGTGCGTCAGGCCCAATCACGGATCCGGGGTCTGACACATTTCCTGTGGGAGCCGGCTTGCTGGCGAATGCGCCTTACCAGACACCGATGTGTTGAATGACACACCGCCTTCGCCAGCAAGCCGGCTCCCACAGGGTTCATCATCGGCCAGTCACGCCTGCGTTATTTCGCAACCTTACCCAACACACGCAAACGGCTCACGCCGCCATCCGGGAACACGTTCAGGCGGATGTGGGTAATCGGGCCGAGCGCCTTGATCTGCTCGACGAAGGTGTGTTCAGCGTGCATCTCCAGCTTCTGGCTCGGCAGCAGTTCGCGCCAGAACAGGCTCTGGGTTTCGATCTGGCTGTCGGTGCCGCCTTTGACGAACGCGCCCTGGATCGAGCAGCTGTCCGGGTAGTTGCCTTTGAAGTGCAGGGTATCGACGACGATCTGCTCGACTTCACCGGCATGGCCCAGCGCTACGATTACCCAGTCATTGCCAGGGGTGCGGCGGCGTGCAGTTTCCCAACCATCGCCCATGTTTACGCCACGGCCCGGGTTGAGGATGTTGCTCATGCGCCCGAAGTGCTCGTCGGAGCAGGCCAGTGCGCGACCCCCGTTCAGGGCGGCGGCCAGGTCCACTTGCTCGTTGTCACCCACGGCCGACCAGTCACGATGCGGCACGCCGTACACGCGCAGACGCGCCACGCCGCCGTCCGGGTAGATGTTGAAGCGCAGATGGCTGTAAGCCTGAGTGTCGCTGATTTCGTGGTAGTGGTGGCTGTCGCCTTTCAACTCGACGGCCGGCAGCACTTCGGTCCACACGGTGTTTTCGTCCGGCTCGCCCGAGGCCAGGAAGCAGGCTTCCAGCGAGGCCGATGGCGGGTAGTTGCCGGTGAAATAAGAGGTGTCGATGTCCACGCCCTTGATCGAACCGGCTACGCCCAGACGGATCACGGCGCTGTCATAACCTTCGAAACGCTTGCGGCGCGATTCCCAGCCGTCCATCCATTTGCCGTTGTCGTCGAACACGCCTTCTTTCCACACCGCCGGGGTCGGCTGAAAAAGGCGGTTGGCGTCGGCGAACCAGTCATCGGTCACGGACAGGATTTTGGTGCCCAGACGGGCGTCGGCCAGGTTGACGAATTTTTCGAAGGGTACGGCGTAAGCTTTCATTCTTTTTGTCTGCCTTGAGTAATGGGCGTGGGAGAAGGTCGGTCAGAGGGCTTGCAATCGGAACATCGCGATCTTGTTGATCTCGGCCAGGGCGCAGGCGAACTCGGTCTCGACCGAGTTGTGAATGCGCGTCTCGAAGGCCGCGAGGATCTGATGCCGATTGCTGCCTTTCACCGCCATGATGAAGGGGAACTTGAACTTCGCCTTGTAGGCGTCGTTCAGCTCGGTGAAGCGTGCAAACTCTTCAGCCGTGCATTGGTGGATACCGGCGCCAGCCTGTTCGTTGGTGCTGGCTTCGGTCAGTTGGCCTTGCACGGCGGCTTTGCCGGCAAGATCCGGGTGAGCGTTGATCAGCGCCAGTTGCGAGGCGTGATCGGCGCTCAACAGGATGTCGCTCATACGGGCGTGCAGGACGTCGATGTCGTCAATGTCGCTGCCTTGCCCAAGGTCGTAGGCTTTTTCAGCGACCCAGGGCGAATGCTCGTAGATGTCGGCGAAGGCTTTGACAAAGGCTTCGCGGCTCATGGATGACGGAGTCAGGGTCTGAAAGCGGCTCACTTGGCATCTCCATTGAACGGGTGCACGTCATGCCAGTGGCGCGCGATTTCGACGCGGCGGGCGAACCACACCTGCTCGTGACCTTTGACGTATTCCAGAAAGCGTTGCAGCGAGGCCAGACGGGCAGGGCGGCCGATCAGACGGCAGTGCAGGCCGATGGAGAGCATTTTCGGCGCTTCGGCCCCTTCGGCGTAGAGCACGTCGAACGCGTCTTTCAGGTAGTCGAAGAAATCATCGCCCTTGTTGAAGCCTTGCACCTGGGTGAAGCGCATGTCGTTGGTGTCCAGCGTGTAGGGAATCACCAGATGCGGCTTGCCGGTGGGGGTGTTCGGCTCCCAGTAGGGCAGGTCATCGTCGTAGGTGTCGCAGTCGTAGAGGAAACCGCCTTCTTCCATCACCAGACGCCGGGTGTTCGGGCCGGTGCGCCCGGTGTACCAGCCCAGTGGCCGCTCGCCCGTCAGTTCGGTGAGGATGCGGATCGCTTCGAGCATGTGTTCGCGCTCTTGCGCCTCGTCCATGTTCTGGTAGTCGATCCAGCGGTAGCCGTGGCTGCAGATTTCATGACCCGCTTCGACCATCGCACGGATCACATCCGGGTGACGCTGAGCGGCCATGGCCACGGCGAAGATGGTCAGCGGGATGTCGAATTGCTTGAACAGCCTGAGAATGCGCCACACGCCCGCACGGCTGCCGTATTCATACAGCGACTCCATGCTCATGTTGCGTTGGCCTTGCAGCGGTTGCGCCGCCACCATCTCGGACAGGAAGGCTTCGGATTCCTTGTCGCCATGCAGAATGTTGCGCTCGCCGCCTTCTTCGTAGTTGAGTACGAACGACAACGCGATACGGGCATTGCCTGGCCAGTGTGGGTGGGGCGGGTTACTGCCGTAACCGATCAGGTCGCGTGGATAGTCGGCGCTCACTGCAATCTTCCTTATCTACGTGTTGTCTGTGGCGGTGGTCGATTCGAATCTGGCAGGGCCACCGCAGCGATGGATAGATTGTATACAACTTTATTTGCGATTTGTAAGCCTGTTTTTCGCTTTTCTGATGACGAACGTTACTGCAAGAAACTTGCCTGAGTGGTCAGAAACTATCGAAAAACTTCAATATTATCCGCTGCGCTCGCCATTTCAGGGGTTTCGCCAGAGACGCGGCCTTTGTGGTAAGAAAAATGATTTTTATTGTGTACAATTTTCTTTGAAAGTGTCTTAATTGCTCATTGCTCGCCCTTTTCAATGCCCCTTGGCACCGAAACAGTGCGACCTTCGAATCCAATCACCTAGCGAGGCTCCGACAAGCCATGGGAAGACTGACCACACACGTACTGGACGCCGCGCACGGCTGCCCCGGCAGTGACATTCGCATCGCCCTGTATCGGGTCGAGGGCGACCAGTTGGAAAAGATTGCCGAAACACAGACCAACAGCGATGGCCGTTGCGATGCTCCTTTGTTACAGGGCGATGATTACCGTTCGGGTGTCTACCAGTTGCAATTCAGCGCGGGCGACTATTACCGCGCCAAGGGCGTGAAGCTGGGCGATCAGGCATTTCTCGATGAAGTGGTGCTGCGTTTTGGCATCGACGGCAGTCAGGATCACTACCACGTGCCCCTGCTGATTTCGCCCTACAGCTACTCCACGTATCGCGGCAGCTAAGCGATACGCTTCATCGCTTTGCCCCTGTTCCTCTTGCCCGCCCCACACTGCGGGCTTTTTTTCGTCTGCTCAAGCGTGTCGCCTGGACATACGCATGGCACTTGTAGCAGTCCGGCTTGCCGGCGGTGGGTCAGCGGCACCTCTGTCACTGAGACACCGCCACCGCCGACAAGCCGGACTGCCACAGAGGAGGGATCAACGGCTGAGCAATGCAGCAGTCCCTGCGCCACCAAATAACCCGGCGCTGATGCGGTTGAACCAGCTCTGGCCCTTGCCGGTGCGCAAGTAGCGCGCGGCGGCCTGAGCGCTGAGGCCGTAGAACAATTTGCAGCCAAGGTCCAGGAGGGTCCAGGTGACGATCATGGTGATCAACTGGCTCAGAAACGGTTGGTCAGCCTTGAGGAACTGAGGCAGGAAAGCGGCGAAGAACAAGATGTCTTTCGGGTTGCTCCCGCCCAGCACGAAGGCCCGTCCGAACAACGAGGCGAATCCTGGGTTGCTTACGGCAGTAGGCACTTCGGCGCCGGTTGCGGGTTGGCGTGACTGCTTCCAGCTTTGCCAGGCGAGGTAGAACAGGTACAGACCACCGACGATTTTCAGCGCGCTGAACAGGTGTTCCGACGCCATCAGCAGGGCACCCAGCCCCAGCGCCGACGCGCTGAGCAGGCAGATCGACGCGCACACACCGCCGAGAAACGCCGGGTAGGCGCGCAGCAAGCCATAGTTGAGGCTGTTGCCGATCATCAGCAGCGAAAGCGGGCCGGGGATCAGGATCACCACCAGCGCCGCGCCGCTGAACAGCAGCCAGGTTTCCAGGGTCATGTTTTTCTCCTTTTCTGAAATGCCACAACGTCATCCAATGGATGACGTTGTGAACGGGTATGCGCAACAGCCTGTGGGAGCGAATTCATTCGCGATGCGGTTTGTCAGGCGACATCAATGTCGGATGTTCAGACGCCATCGCGAATGAATTCGCTCCCACAGGTGTGTCAACCTGATCGTTTACAGGAACACAAACTTGGCAATGAAGATCGCGCACAGCGCCCACAGGCTGACCGAAATCTCTTTATGGCGCCCCGTGCCTGCCTTGAGTACGACGTAAGTGATGAAGCCCAGCGCGATACCATCGGCGACCGAAAAGGTCAGCGGCATCATGATGGCCGTGACGATGGCCGGAATCGCGTCGGTGGCTTCTTCCCAGTCGATGTGCGCCATGCCACCCATCATCAGCATGGCCACGTAAATCAGCGCGCCTGCGGTGGCGTAGGCAGGAATCATGCCTGCCAGCGGGGCGAAGAACATCGCCGCGATGAACAAGATGCCAACGGTCACGGCGGTCAGACCCGTCCGACCGCCAGCAGCCACGCCGGACGCACTCTCTACATAACTGGTGACGGGCGGAACACCGACCATCGCACCCGCCACGCTCGACGCACTGTCCGCCTTGAGCGCACGAGACAGGTTCTCGATCCGGCCGTCGTCACGCACCAAACCGGCGCGCTGTGCCACACCCATGAGCGTCCCGGCGGTGTCGAACATGTGCACGAACAGGAACGCCAGCACCACGCTGATCATGCTGACGTTGAACACGCCCGCGATGTCCATCGCCATCCAGGTCGGCGCCAGACTCGGCGGCATGGAGAAAATGCCGTTGTAATGCACCAGCCCCAGACCCCAGCCCGCCAGCGTCACAGTGATGATGCTGATCAGGATCGCGCCAAACACACGGTGGTAGCTGAGCACCGCGATCATCAGAAAGCACACGGCGGCCAGCAGCGGGCCGGGTTCACGCAGCGAGCCAAGCTTGATCAGCGTGGCCGGGCTGTCCACCACGATGCCGGCGGTTTTCAAACCGATCAGGCCGAGGAACAGGCCCACTCCCGCACCCATCGCGAAACGCAGGCTCACTGGAATGCTGTTGAGCAGCCATTCGCGAATGCGTGAAAGGGTCAGGATCATGAAGATCACGCCCGAGATGAACACCGCGCCCAAGGCTGTTTGCCAGCTATAGCCCATGGTGCCGACCACGGTGTAGGTAAAGAACGCATTCAGTCCCATGCCGGGTGCCAGACCCACCGGCCAGTTGGCGTAGAGGCCCATCAACAGGCAACCCAGGGCGGCGGCGATGCAGGTGGCGACGAAGGCCGCACCGTGATCGATCCCGGCGTCGGCCATGATGTTGGGATTGACGAAGATGATGTAGGCCATGGTGATGAAGGTCGTGAGGCCTGCCAGCAGCTCGGTTCGGACGGTCGTGCCATGCAGGCTCAGCTTGAACAGGCGTTCGAGCAGACCGGTGCGTGAAGACCTGAGTTCGTTTTGAGTGGCATCCAGCGGCGCGGCTTCGGTTTTGCGACTTTCCACAGTGAAATCCTCGGGACGTTTTTGTTGTTTTTTTCAGAGCCGGTAACTGCTCTTTGTAGCGAGTCGACCGTCAGTTCAATTTGTTGACTGAAAGGTCAGGAACGTGCACGGGTGGATTATCCTTTTGTATACAAAAAATGCAAATAATGTTTTTGATTTTGTCGTGCGAAATTTGAGGATTGTGTGCATAACGCAAGGCTGAGCAGAAAAGTGTTCAGACGTTGCGCACTGTGTACAATGCGCCATTACTTTTACTGTGACTTTGCACTGATATCTGCTATTGCTTTTGTCATCCGCAGTCACGGTCACGGCGTCAATGCCGGATCCAGTTCTCACGAGTGCCCATGAACGATCAGTTGCAACCCCTCAAGAAACAGCCTCGCGCCGCCAAGGCAGGCCGCAGCGGCACCCAGGACGACATCGTCTACGCGCACATTTTCGAGGCCATTCTCGAACAGCGGCTGGCGCCCGGCACCAAGCTGAGCGAAGAGGCGTTGGGTGAGATTTTCGGCGTCAGCCGCACGATCATTCGCCGTGCGCTGTCGCGGCTGGCCCATGAAGGTGTTGTGCTGTTGCGCCCGAACCGTGGCGCCGTGGTGGCCAGTCCGAGTGTCGAGGAAGCGCGGCAAGTGTTCTTCGCCCGACGCATGGTCGAGAAGGCCATCACTGAGTTGGCGGTCGAGCACGCCACCACCGAACAGCTCAATGAACTGCGCAAGATGGTCAGCGACGAACGCGACAGTTTCTCTCGAGGGGATCGCGGAGCGGGTATTCGTCTGTCCGGCGAGTTCCACCTCAAGCTGGCGGAAGCGGCAAAGAACGCGCCGTTGGTGAGCTTCCAGCGCAGCCTGGTGTCGCAGACCTCGTTGATCATCGCCCAGTACGAAAGCGGCAATCGCTCGCACTGTTCCTACGATGAGCACACCCAGTTGATCGACGCCATCGAAGCCCGCGATGCGACGCTGGCGGTGAGCTTGATGATGCACCACATGGATCACATCGACAGCAAGCTCAACCTTGATGAAGAAAGCGCCTCGGACGATTTGCACGCGGTGTTCTCGCACCTGATGCTGCCGAAGAAAAAACCGGGGCGCAGCACGGCGGTTTGATGCCCTGGCGTTTTCGATTCTGGCCGTAGGCTGTGAGAACTGATCGTTCCCACGCTCTGCGTGGGTACGCATCCCGTGACGCTCTGCGTCACATTCAGCGGCGGACGCGGAGCGTCCATTTCGGCATTCCCACGCGGAGCGTGGGAACGATCATAAGAAGCAGAGATGCGTTGTATCAGCGCTTATGCACCAAAACCCCCGCCGAATACGTTTCGCTCACTGTCCGGTCATCCCCCAGCGTCATCAACACGAACAACTGCTCTTCGATGCTGGTCGCCTGTTTCATGCGATAGGACAGCAGCGGCGTGGCGTTGAAATCCAGCACCACGAAATCCGCTTCGGTGCCTGCATGCAGGTTGCCGATCTTGTCCTCCAGACGCAGCGCCCGTGCGCCGCCGAGCGTTGCCAGGTACAGCGATTTGAACGGGCTCAGCCTGGCGCCCTGAAGTTGCATCACTTTGTATGCTTCATTCAGCGTTTGCAGCAGCGAAAAACTCGTGCCGCCGCCGACGTCGGTGCCCAGTCCCACATTCACTTTGTGCTTTTCCGCCATCGGCAGGTTGAACAGGCCGCTGCCCAGGAACAAGTTGGAAGTCGGGCAGAAAGCGATGGCCGACCCGGTTTCCGACAGGCGCTGACATTCCTGATCACACAAATGTACGCCGTGGGCAAACACCGAGCGCTCGCCTAGCAGCTTGAAGTGGTCGTAGACGTCCAGGTAGTTCTTGCGCTCCGGGAACAGCGCTTTGACCCATTCGACTTCCTTCAGATTTTCACTGATGTGGGTCTGCATATAGAGGTCGGGGTATTCGCTCAGCAACTGACCGGCGAGTTGCAACTGTTTCGGGGTGCTGGTCGGTGCGAAGCGCGGCGTAACCGCGTAATGCAAGCGACCTTTGCCATGCCAGCGTTCGATCAGCGCCTTGCTGTCGACATAGCTCGATTCGGCGGTGTCCACCAGATAATCCGGGGCGTTGCGGTCCATCATCACCTTGCCTGCGATCATGCGCAGGTTGAGCTTTTCCGCTGCGGTAAAGAACGCATCCACTGACTCCTTGTGGCGGCTGCCGAACACCAGTGCGGTGGTGGTGCCGTTGCGCAGCAGTTCCTGAATGAAGATGTCGGACACCTCCGCTGCGTGGGCCGCATCGGCGAACTGGCTCTCCACGGGGAACGTGTAGGTGTTGAGCCAATCGAGCAGTTGCTCACCGAAAGAGCCGATCATGCCGGTCTGCGGCAAATGGATGTGGGTGTCGATGAAACCGGCGGTGATCAGCGCGTCTTCATAGGTCACCACCTCGACATCGCTGGTCAGCGTGCTCAGCAGGTCCTTGGCGTGGCCGACGACGCTGATCTTGCCATTCTCGACGATCATCAGGCCGTCTTCGAAATACTCGTAGGACGCCTCGATCACCACTTCAGCCGGGTCGGCGATGCTGTGAACGATGGCGGCGCGGTAGGCTTTTTTCTGTGGGGTCATGTTCACGTTTCGTTCTTTTGAAAATTAGGCCAGATTGCGGCGCGATACCGGCAGCAGCTTGGCAACGGGTTCAGAGGTCGAGCCTTGCTCACCGAAATTGACGTTGTACGTGGCGATCACTTCAGCGGCGACCGAGACAGCAATCTCGATCGGCAATTTGCCTTTCACTTCGGCCAGCCCCATCGGGCAACGCATGCGCTGCACCAGTGCCGGGTCGAAGCCACGATCACGCAGGCGGTGTTCGAATTTGGCGCGTTTGGTCTTTGAACCGATCAGGCCGAACCAGGTGAAGTCACCGCGTTTGAGGATCGCGGCGGTCAGCTCCAGATCCAGTTGGTGATTGTGGGTCATGACGATGCAGTAACTGCCGGGGGGCAGATTATCCACTTCATCGACGACTTCTTCGTTGACGATTTTGCTCACGCCTTCGGGCAGGTGCGCCGGGAATTCGGCCTCGCGCGAATCGATCCAGCGCACGCGGCAGGGCAAGCTGGCCAGCAGCGGTACCAGTGCGCGACCCACATGGCCTGCGCCAAACACGGCGATCTGCGCTTGCGGCTGGCCCATGGGTTCGAACAGCAGCACATTCACGCCGCCGCAGCATTGGCCCAGGCTGGCGCCGAGGCTGAAGCGCTCAAGGCGGGTTTGCTGGCTGCCACTGGCGAGCATCTCGCGAGCGATCTCCATGGCCTTGTATTCCAAATGGCCGCCGCCGATCGTGTCGTAGATCCGCTCGGCGCTGACCACCATCTTCGACCCCGCATTACGCGGCGTCGAGCCACGCTCTTCGATGATGGTCACCAGCACGCAGGCTTCACCCTGGGTTTGCAACTCGGCGAGGGCGCTGATCCAGTTGTTCATGGGGTTCTCCTGATCGAGTCAGACGATGATCGTACCCACGCTCTGCGTGGGCACGCCTCCTGTGACGCTCCGCGTCACGCCGGTTGAATCAATCGACGCGAAGCGTCTCGGGCTGCATTCCCACGCGGAGCGTGGGAACGATCTCCTGATCTCGCTTCAACCTGCGCATCTGCTCACACCCCCACAACACCCGCTCCGGTGTGGCAGGCGCGTCGATCTTCGGTTGGTGTTTGTAATCGCCCAGACTGGCCACCGCGTCCTTGATCGCGCACCACGCCGCGATCCCCAGCATGAACGGCGGCTCGCCCACGGCCTTGGAATGGAACACTGTTTCTTCCGGGTTCTTGCGGTTTTCCACCAGTTTCACGCGTAAATCCGCTGGCATGTCCGCCACCGCCGGGATCTTGTAACCGGCCGGGCCGTTGGTCATCAGCTTGCCCTTGGCATTCCACACCAACTCCTCGGTGGTCAGCCAACCCATGCCCTGAATGTAGCCGCCCTCGACCTGGCCGATGTCGATGGCCGGGTTCAGCGAGGCGCCGACGTCGTGGAGGATGTCAGTGCGCAGCATCTTGTATTCACCGGTCAGGGTGTCGACCACCACCTCGGTGCAGGCCGCGCCGAAGGCGAAGTAGTAGAAGGGACGACCCCGAGCCTGGCTGCGGTCGTAATAGATTTTCGGCGTTTTGTAATAGCCGGTGCTGGACAGCGACACCTGACCCATCCACGCCTGCTGCGCCAGGGTGTCGAAGCTGATGACCTGCTCGCCGACACGCACATGGCCGTTACGAAATTCGACCTGGGATTCCTCGCACTTGTAGTGCTTCGCCGCGAACTCGATCAGGCGCTTTTTGATGGTTTCCGCCGCGTTCTGCGCGGCCTTGCCGTTCAAATCCGCGCCGCTGGACGCCGCCGTTGGCGAGGTGTTCGGCACCTTGTCGGTGTTGGTGGCGGTGATCTGCACGCGGCTGATGTCTACCTGGAACACCTCGGCCACGACTTGCGCCACTTTGGTGTTCAACCCTTGGCCCATCTCGGTGCCGCCGTGGTTCAGGTGGATGCTGCCGTCGGTGTAGATGTGGATGAGCGCACCGGCCTGGTTGAGAAAACTGGCGGTGAAGGAGATGCCGAATTTCACCGGGGTCAATGCCAAGCCTTTCTTCAGGATCGGGCTGTTGGCGTTGTAGGCCATGATCGCCTTGCGCCGCTCGGCGTACTGGCTGCTTTCTTCCAGTTCGGCGGTCATTTCTTCCAGCAGGTTGTGCTCGACCTCTTGGTAATAGTGGGTGACGTTGCGCTCGGTTTTGCCGTAATAGTTGGCCTTGCGCACCGCCAGCGGGTCTTTGCCCAGATGCCGGGCGATGGCGTCCATCACTTCCTCGATAGCCACCATGCCTTGCGGGCCGCCGAAGCCGCGATAGGCCGTGTTCGACGCGGTGTGGGTCTTGCAGCGATGGCCGTTGACCGTGGCATCCCCCAGGTAATACGAGTTGTCGGCGTGGAACATGGCGCGGTCGACGATGGATGCCGACAAATCCGGCGAGCAGCCGCAGTTCCCCGCCAGTTCCAGTTGGATGCCGTGAAGGCGACCGTCGTTGTCGAACCCCACGTCGTATTCCACGTAGAAGGGATGACGCTTGCCGGTCATGATCATGTCTTCCATGCGTGGCAGGCGCATTTTGGTCGGCTGACCGGTCAGGCGCGCGACGACGGCGCACAAGCAGGCCGGGCTGGCGGCTTGCGTTTCCTTGCCACCGAAACCGCCACCCATGCGGCGCATGTCCACGACCACTTTGTTCATCGACACGTCGAGCACTTCGCTGACCAGCTTCTGTACTTCGGTGGGGTTTTGCGTCGAGCAATAGACGATCATGCCGCCGTCCTCAGTGGGCATCACCGAGGAAATCTGCGTTTCCAGATAAAAGTGCTCCTGCCCGCCAATGTGCAGCGTGCCTTGAATGCGGTTCGGCGCTGTGGCCAGGGCACTATCCGAATCGCCACGTTTATGGGTGTGGCTGTCGAGCACGAAATGCTTCTTGCGATAGGCTTCGACCACGTCCAGCACCGGCTCCAGGTCTTCGTACTCAATGATCGCCGCCATCGCCGCCTTGCGCGCGGTTTCGTGATCCCGAGCGGCGACCGCGATCACCGGCTGCCCGACGAATTCCACCTTGTCGATGGCCAGCAACGGATCGCCCGGCAGTAGCGGGCCGATGTCTTTCAGGCCCGGAATGTCTTCGTGGGTAATGGCAATGCGCACACCCTCGAAGTCGTAGCAGGGCGACACATCGACGCTGACGATGCGCGCATGGGCACGATCCGACATCCGTGCATAGACGTGCAACTGATTGGGGAATTCCAGCCGGTCATCGATGTAGATCGCTTCGCCGGACACATGCTTTTCGGCGCTGTCGTGCTTGACGCTGCGGCCAACGCCGGTGGTGAGGTCCTGCTGAAACAGGGCCACCAGTTCTTCTTGAGTTTTTTGCGGGGCGTGGTTAGACATAAGCGGTCACCCGAGTCTCGATGTGCGGCGTTTGCAGCTCGATGAAGTATTTGCGCAGCAGGTTCTGGGCACTCAGCAGGCGGTATTCCTTGGTGGCGCGGAAGTCCGACAGCGGGGTGAAATCCTGCTCCAATGCGGCGCAGGCGCGTTCGACGGTGGCCGACGTCCAAGGCTGGCCAATCAGAGCCTGTTCGCAATTGGCTGCGCGTTTCGGAATCGCGGCCATACCGCCGAAGGCCGCTCGTGCATCGACGATGGCACCGTTTTCGACCTGTACGCGAAAGGCGGCGCACACGGCGGAGATGTCGTCGTCCAGTCGCTTGGAGACCTTGTAGGCGCGGAACGCCTGTTTGGCGCTGGCCTTGGGCACGATGATCTTCTCGATAAACTCGCTTTCCTGACGTGCGGTCACGCGGTAATCGATGAAGTAATCTTCCAGTGCGAGCATGCGAGTGTTCTCGCCTTTGCGCAGGACGATCTTCGCGCCGAGGGCGATCAGCAGGGGAGGCGAGTCACCAATTGGCGAAGCGTTGCCGATGTTGCCGCCCAGGGTGCCCTGATTGCGGATCTGCAATGACGCAAAACGGTGCAGAAGTTCGCCGAAGTCCGGGTATTCGCGGCTCAGGGCGTCATAGCAATCGGTGAGTGCGGTGGCCGCGCCGATCTCGATGCGGTCGTCGAAGTCCTCGATTTTCTTCATCTCGGCCACGTGACCGACGTAAATCATCACCGGCAAGGTGCGATGGAATTGTGTGACTTCCAGCGCCAGATCGGTGCCCCCCGCCAACAGACGGGCTTGGGGATAGGCGTCGTAAAGGCCCGCCAGATCGGCCACGGTCAGCGGCACCAGGCAGCGCTTGTCGCCGCTGTTCAATTCGGCGGTTTCCTTGGGCGCGATGGCTTTCAGGCGAGCGATGGTCTGGGCTTTGCGAGCGTCGAACTGATCGGGCTGGCGTTGTTGGCCACAGGCCTGTTCGGCGGCGGCCAGAATCGGGCGGTAGCCCGTGCAGCGGCAGAGGTTGCCGGCCAAGGCTTCGTGGGCCTGTGCACTGTCGGCATCTGTGCTGTTCTTTTGCAAGGCGAACAGCGACATCACAAAGCCTGGCGTGCAGAAGCCGCATTGCGAGCCATGGCACTCGACCATGGCCTGTTGCACGCTGTGCAGTTGGCCTTGATGCTTGAGGTCTTCGACGCTGATCAGTTGTTTGCCGTGCAGGGAGGCGACGAAGGTCAGGCAAGAGTTGAGGCTGCGATAGCTCAGCCGGTCCTGACCTTCATCGTCGGTATTCAGTTCGCCCACTACCACGGTGCAGGCCCCGCAATCGCCGCTGGCGCAGCCTTCCTTGGTGCCGGATTTGTGCACGTGCTCGCGCAAATAATTGAGCACCGTCATGTTGGGGTCCAGAGCATGCTCGGTTTTCAGCTCTTGGTTCAGCAAAAACTGGATCACGGGTCGCGCCTCGTCTTCTTGTAATAGAAAGCTGTCGTGGAAAGGTGTTGCGGAATCTGTCATCGAACCTGTCGATGAATCTATCAGTTCTGACTATTGGGTCAATTAAAATCTGACCTTTAAGTCAAGAAAACTGATTTTCCGAACCCATACCGATCAACGGCAGCATGACGTTGCAATGAATCGTTGTGGCGATGCTCAAAGTTTTGCTTATTTCGTGCCAGTTTTCCGTGACATGGCCCTGCGCCACAGGTATCCAGTGCGATACACTGCGCCGCTTGTGTGCAGCTATTGGTTGAAAGGAAAGAAATGACGTTCAAGGCACCGGACAGCCTCGCTGAGCAGATCGCTCATCACCTCGCCGAGCGGATCATTCGTGGCGAACTCAAGCCAGGGGAGCGAATTCAGGAGCAGAAGGTCACGCAGGCGCTCAATGTCAGCCGTGGATCCGTGCGCGAGGCGCTGCTGATTCTCGAACGTCGCCACCTGATCGTGATCCTGCCGCGCCGGGGCGCTCAGGTGTCGATCCTCACGCCGCACAACATCCAGAGCCTCTGCGCGCTGATGAGCGAGTTGTACATCTTGCTGGGCCTGGCGGTGGCCAGGAGCTGGCAGGAACAGCTCGACCTCGCGCCATTCCTGCAAATCCAGCAGCGACTGATTGCCAGTTGCGAGCGCGGCGATATCAAAAGTTTCGTCGAAGACAGCTTCAACGTAATGCGCGCGGCGTATCCGTTCGCCAACAATCCGTACCTGGAAGAGACCGTCGAAAACCTGCAGCCGTCCATGAGTCGCTTCTATTATCTGGCGCTGGATCAGCGGCAGGCGGAAATGAGCGAATACCTGACCCTGTTCGCCCAGTTGCTGGAAGCGGTGATTGCCCGCGATCTGTCGCGCATCCGCGACGTGTTGGCCGCGTACGCCCACCGCAGCTGCCAGTCCGTGCTCTCTGCCCTGGCGGCTGGCTGATCCATGCGTCTGAAGTGCATCAGGCTGGCCGGGTTCAAGTCGTTCGTCGACCCGACGACGGTGAACTTCCCCAGCAACATGGCGGCCGTGGTCGGTCCCAATGGGTGCGGCAAATCCAACATCATCGACGCGGTGCGTTGGGTCATGGGCGAAAGCTCGGCCAAGAACCTGCGCGGCGAGTCGATGACCGACGTCATTTTCAATGGCTCCACCAGTCGCAAACCGGTGAGCCAGGCCAGCATCGAGCTGGTGTTCGACAACTCGGACAACACCCTGGTCGGCGAATACGCCGCCTACGCGGAAATTTCCATTCGCCGCAAGGTCACCCGCGACAGCCAGAACACCTATTACCTGAACGGCACCAAATGCCGTCGCCGTGACATCACCGACATTTTCCTCGGCACGGGCTTGGGACCGCGCAGCTACTCGATCATCGAGCAGGGCATGATCTCCAAACTGATCGAAGCCAAGCCCGAGGACTTGCGTAACTTCATCGAAGAAGCGGCCGGCATCTCCAAATATAAGGAGCGCCGTCGTGAAACCGAGAACCGCATTCGTCGCACCCACGAAAACCTCGCGCGCCTGACTGACCTGCGCGAAGAACTTGAGCGCCAGTTGGAGCGTCTGCACCGTCAGGCCCAGGCCGCTGAGAAGTATCAGGAATATAAAGCCGAGGAGCGTCAGCTCAAGGCGCAACTGTCGGCGCTGCGCTGGCAGGCGTTGAACGAGCAGGTAGCCCAGCGCGAATCGATTATCGGCAATCAGGAAATCAGTTTCGAAGCGCTGGTGGCCGATCAGCGCAGCGCCGATGCGGCCATCGAACGGTTGCGCGATGGGCATCACGACTTGTCCGAGCGCTTCAATCAGGTGCAGGGCCGCTTCTATTCGGTGGGCGGCGACATCGCCCGTAACGAGCAAAGCATTCAGCACGGCCAGCAGCGTTTGCGCCAACTGCAGGACGACCTGCGCGAAGCCGAGCGCGCGCGGCAGGAAACCGAATCCCATTTGGGTCATGACCGCACGTTGTTGGCGACCCTTGGTGAAGAGCTGGAAATGCTTGAACCCGAGCAGGAAATGACCCTGGCCGCCGCTGAGGAGTCCGCAGCGGGGCTGGAAGAAGCCGAAGCGGCCATGCACGGCTGGCAGGAAAGATGGGACGCTTTCAACCTGTCGTCCGCCGAGCCTAGGCGCCAGGCCGAGGTTCAGCAGGCGCGCATCCAGCAACTGGAAACCAGCATGGAGCGTCTGGCCGAGCGTCAGCGTCGTCTGGCCGAAGAGCGTCAGTTACTGGCTGCCGACCCGGAAGATGCTGCGATTCTCGACCTCAGCGAAGACCTCGCGGCGCGGGAAATGGCCTTCGAGGAACTGATTGCCGAAGAAGAGCAACTCGTCGAACGCATTGAGCAACTGCGCCTTGAATTGCAGCAGGCCACGCAGGCCCAGCAGCAGGCGCAGGGTGATCTTCAACGCCTCAACGGCCGCATCGCCTCGCTTGAGGCTTTGCAACAAGCCGCCCTCGATCCGGGCGCTGGCACCGCTGAATGGCTGCGCAATCATCAATTGAGCGAGCGCCCGCGACTGGCCGAGGGCTTGCGCGTCGAGGCCGGTTGGGAGCTCGCAGTGGAAACCGTGCTCGGCGCCGATCTGAACGCGGTGCTGGTGGATGATTTCGCGGGGCTGGATCTGGCCGGGTTCAATCAGGGCGATTTGCGTCTGGTCAGCCCTACTAAAGATCTCGCACGAATCCCCGGTAGCCTGCTGGACAAAGTCGACACCGATATCGACCTGACTCACTGGCTGGGCCAGGTCAAACCGGTCGAAACCCTTGACGACGCGTTGTCTTTGCGTGCTCAGCTGGACGCCGGACAAAGCCTGATCAGTCGCGACGGCTATTGGGTCGGCCGCGATTTTCTGCGGGTGCGCCGTGCCAGTGAAGCCGAGAGCGGTGTTCTGGCCCGGGGGCAGGAACTGCAGCGCCTGGAAGCCGAGCGGGATGAACGCGAAGCGACCCTCGCGGTGCTGGAAGAACAACTGCTGACCCTGCGCGAGCAGCAGCGCTTGCAGGAAGACAGCCGTGAGCAACTGCGTCGGCGCCTGCAAGACGAGACGCGCCAGCAAAGCGAGCTCAAGGCCCAGCTATCTGCCGCCAAGGCCAAGGTCGAGCAATTGACCCTGCGTCGCACTCGTCTGGACGAGGAACTGGCCGAACTGGGCGAGCAGCGCGCCATCGAGCAGGAAAGCCTGGGCGAATCCCGTCTGCAATTGCAGGACGCGCTCGACAGCATGGCGCTGGACACCGAACAGCGTGAGTTGCTGCTGGCCCAGCGTGACAGCTTGCGCGAGCGTCTGGACCGCGTGCGTCAGGAAGCCCGTCAGCACAAGGACCACGCCAACCAGTTGGCCGTGCGTCTGAGTTCGCTGCGCGCCCAGCACGATTCCACGCGTCAGGCGCTGGAGCGTCTGGAGATGCAGTCCGAGCGCCTCACCGAGCGCCGCGAGCAACTGAGCCTGGGGCTGGAGGAGGGCGCTGCACCGCTGGAAGAGCTGCGCCTGAAACTCGAAGAGTTGCTGGAAAAACGCATGGTCGTCGACGACGAAATGCGCACCGCCAAAAATGCGCTGGAAGACGCCGATCGCGAACTGCGTGAAGCGGAAAAGCGTCGCACTCAAGCCGAACAGCAATCCCAGTTACTGCGTGGGCAACTGGAACAGCAGCGCCTGGAATGGCAATCGCTGACCGTACGACGCAAGACGTTGCAGGAGCAATTGCACGAAGACGGCTACGATCTAAACGGCGTCCTCGCCACATTGACTTCCGAGGCCAACGAAAAGGACGCCGAGGAAGAGCTGGAGCGTATCGCCGGCCGGATTCAGCGTTTGGGCGCGATCAACCTTGCGGCCATCGACGAATACCAGCAACAGTCCGAGCGCAAGCGGTATCTGGACGCGCAGGACGCCGATCTGGTCGAAGCGCTGGAAACCCTGGAAAACGTCATTCGCAAGATCGACAAGGAAACGCGTAATCGCTTCAAAGAGACCTTTGATCAGATAAACAGCGGAATTCAGGCACTTTTTCCAAAAGTTTTCGGTGGCGGCAGCGCTTATTTGGAACTGACGGGCGAAGATTTACTCGATACAGGGGTGACGATCATGGCGCGCCCGCCCGGCAAGAAAAACAGCACGATCCATTTGCTGTCCGGTGGCGAAAAAGCCCTGACCGCACTGGCGCTGGTATTCGCCATTTTCAAACTCAACCCGGCGCCGTTCTGCATGCTCGACGAGGTCGATGCGCCACTGGACGATGCCAACGTGGGCCGCTATGCCCGACTGGTCAAGGAGATGTCGCAAACCGTGCAGTTCATCTACATCACCCACAACAAGATCGCCATGGAGATGGCCGACCAGTTGATGGGCGTCACCATGCATGAGCCGGGGTGTTCGCGCCTTGTGGCGGTGGACGTAGAGGAGGCGATGGCGCTGGTGGATGCATAGCGGACTGCCTCGCAGTCAACGAATTAACGAGAGAAAAGTGGCGTTGTGATGGCTCAGTACAGAAACATCTCGCGAGACCCGACAGAAGAACGCGACATGCCAGATGTAACTGACGGTGTAAAGTTACCTTTGGTCGTGCTAGCTTAATGTCCACTTTTTTCATTTGCGTGGGTAAAAGGCCATTCAGAACATAGAGTTGGCTCCACGTTTTAAAGGGGTTTACGCCCTTAATTTTCAGAATTTTCAGTAGAGGCACGGGATTACATGGAAATCGGTCTGCGAGAGTGGCTGATCGTCATCGGCATTATTGTCATTGCCGGTATTCTTTTTGACGGCTGGCGCCGGATGCGCGGCGGCAAAGGCAAACTGAAATTCAGGCTGGACCGCAGCTTCTCGAACCTGCCGGACGACGATGACAGCTCGTCCGCCGAGGTGCTCGGTCCGTCACGCGTGCTCGAAACCCAGAAAGAACCTCAACTCGACGAGCAAGACTTGCCGAGCATGAGCGCGGCCCGCGAACGGCCGGAACGCCCTGAGCGCGAAAGCAAGCGCAACAAGCGCAAGGACGAACCGCAGCAGGGCGACCTGAATCTGGACACTGATGGCCCGAGCCTGTTCAGCGCCCGTGATGATGACTTCCCGGATGACAAGCCGCCACAGCGCATCACCGAAGACAAGGATCAGGCCCCGGTTGAAGAAGTGCTGGTCATCAGTGTGATTTCCCGTGACGAAAGCGGCTTCAAAGGCCCGGCTTTGTTACAAAATATTCTCGAGAGTGGTCTGCGCTTCGGCGAAATGGACATTTTCCATCGTCACGAAAGCATGGCCGGTAACGGCGAAGTGCTCTTCTCGATGGCCAATGCGGTGAAACCGGGCGTGTTCGATCTGGACGACATCGACCATTTCAGCACCCGTGCCGTGAGCTTCTTCCTCGGCTTGCCAGGCCCGCGTCACCCGAAACAGGCGTTCGACGTGATGGTCGCCGCGGCGCGCAAACTGGCTCACGAACTGAATGGCGAATTGAAGGACGATCAGCGCAGCGTCATGACTGCGCAGACCATCGAGCATTACCGCCAGCGCATCGTCGAATTCGAACGCCGCGCACTGACACAGCGTCGTTGAGCTACATGCGCTCCCACAGGGAGGGACGACGTTGAGCCGACGATGCACTGCAACAGACCTGAATTGAGCAGCCCCGGCTGCTCTTTTGCTTTTCGAGAACACCTTTATGAACGCCGAACAACGAATTCTGGAACTGCGCGCAGAGCTGGACCTGCACAACTACCGCTACCACGTCCTCGACGAGCCGAGCATTCCGGACGTCGAATACGACCGCCTGTTCCATGAGTTGAAGGCGCTGGAAGCGGAGCACCCGCAACTGGTCACCCCGGACTCGCCGACTCAGCGCGTCGGCAGCGCGGCCTTGTCGGCATTCACTCAGGTGCGTCACGAAATTCCGATGCTCAGCCTGGGCAACGCCTTCGAAGAAATCGACATGCGCGAATTCGATCGTCGTGTGACCGAAGGGCTGGACCTTCCGGCGGGCGATCTGTTTGGTGCCGGTGCCAAGGTTGAATACAGCTGCGAGCCCAAACTCGATGGCCTGGCCGTGAGCCTGCTCTATCAGAACGGCGCGCTGGTGCGTGGTGCCACCCGTGGCGACGGCACCACCGGCGAAGACATCAGCGTCAACGTGCGCACCGTGCGCAACATCCCGCTCAAGCTGCACGGCGAAGGCTGGCCTGAAACGCTGGAAGTGCGCGGCGAAGTGTTCATGTCCAAGGCCGGGTTCGACCGCCTCAACGAGAGCCAACTGGAAATCGGCGGCAAGACCTTCGCCAACCCGCGTAACGCGGCGGCGGGCAGCTTGCGCCAACTGGATTCCAAGATCACCGCCAACCGCCCGCTGGAGTTTTGCTGCTACGGTATCGGCCAGGTGTCCCACGACATCGCTGACACTCACATCGGTAACCTCAAGCAACTGAAAGAATGGGGAATGCCCATCAGTCGCGAGTTGAAAGTGGCGCAAGGCATTGAGGACTGCCTGGCGTATTACCGCGACATCGGCGAGCGTCGTCTGTCGTTGCCCTATGAAATCGATGGCGTGGTGTTCAAGGTCAACAGCATCGCTGCGCAGCGCGAGCTGGGCTTCCGCGCCCGTGAACCGCGCTGGGCCATCGCCCACAAATTTCCGGCGATGGAAGAACTGACGGAACTGCTCGACGTTGAATTCCAGGTCGGCCGTACCGGCGCAGTCACCCCGGTGGCGCGTCTGAAGCCGGTCAAAGTGGCAGGTGTCACGGTGGCCAATGCCACGCTGCACAACATGGACGAAGTGGCGCGTTTGGGCCTGATGATCGGCGATACCGTGATCATCCGCCGCGCAGGCGATGTGATTCCGCAGGTGGTGCAGGTGGTGCTGGAACGTCGTCCTGAAAATGCGCGCCCGGTCGAGATTCCACAGACCTGCCCGGTGTGTGGTTCGCAGGTCGAGCGCACGCAATTGATCAAGCGCAGCAAAGGCAGGGAAACCGTCAGCGAAGGTGCGGTGTACCGGTGCGTCGGTCGTCTGGCCTGCGGCGCGCAACTCAAGCAGGCAATCATCCATTACGTGTCCCGCCGCGCGATGGACATTGAAGGGCTGGGCGACAAGACCATCGAGCAGTTGGTGGACGAAAAACTCATCGGTTCGCCGGCTGATCTTTACAAGCTTGAGTACGAGCAAATCATCGATCTGGAAGGCTTTGCAGAGGTCTCCAGCAAGAAGCTGCTCAAGGCCATCGACGACAGCAAGAAACCGACCTTGGCGCGCTTCATTTATGCGCTGGGGATTCCTGACGTCGGCGAGGAAACGGCCAAGGTGCTGGCTCGTTCCCTTGGGTCGTTGGAGAAAGTCAAAGTCGCGTTGCCGGAAGTGCTGACCTACCTGCCGGACATCGGCCTGGAAGTCGCCCACGAAATTCACAGCTTCTTTGAAGACGATCACAACCAGAACGTCATTGGCGCGCTGCTGGGCGAGTGCCAGATGGCGTTGCAGGACGTTGGCGAACTGGGTGCAGAATTTGCCGCCAGCGCGACCTTGGGTGCAATGCTCGACAAGCTGAACATCCCTTCGGTCGGGCCGGGTGCCGCGCAAAAGCTGGCAGACAAGTTCGGCACGCTGGAAGGCGTGGTAAAGGCCGACTGGTTAGACATGCGCCAGACGCTGCCGGAAAAGCAGGCGCAGGCGGTCAGAGCGTTCTTCGATATTGAGGAAAACGCCGAGCGCGCATTGAAGATCGAGCAACAGCTCAAGGACTTCGGCATGCATTGGCAAAGCGAGAAAAAGGTCGTCGAAGGATTGCCACTGACCGGCCAGACCTGGGTGCTGACCGGCTCGCTGGAACTGATGAGCCGTGACGTCGCCAAGGACAAACTCGAAAGCCTGGGCGCCAAGGTGTCAGGCTCGGTGTCGGCCAAGACCCACACCGTCGTCGCCGGACCGGGGGCGGGGTCGAAGCTGACCAAGGCCAATGAGCTGGGTCTCAAGGTGCTGGATGAAGAGGCGTTTGTGGCGTTTCTGAAAAAGCACAACGTCGCCGTTGACTGAGGCCCGAGTAAAAGCGCGCTTGCTGGCGAAAGCGGTTTGTCTGTATTTCTTGGGGCGACTGGCACGACGCTTTCGCCAGCAAGCCGGCTCCCACACTGATCTGTGTCGAGCCATGAATTCAGGAACGACGCCGATTCTGTGGGAGCCGCTTTGGCGGCGAAGGCGTCATTACAGGCACTGCGTCGAGCAATGAATCACCGCTCCTACACTGCATCTCCAGGAAATCCACGGAACCGCCACACACGCCAATGATCTAGTGCTTGCAGCCCATTCAGGAGATCGCCATGTTCCGGTTCTTCGAGCAACTCAGCACACGGATCGCGGCGCCTTTTGCCGCAGACACCACGCGCAACAGCAAGGTCTGGCAATGCCGATGCGGCCAGTCGGTGTTCTTCCGCAACAGTCAGTGTCTGGCGTGCTCGGCGTCACTGGGCTACCTCCCCGAACAGAGCAAGATCGCCGCGCTGGACCCCGGCCCCGATGGCAGCACCTGGCGTCTGAGCGACGATCCTCAGGCTGGGCTTTACCGCCGATGCGCCAATCTCGACACGCCAGCGGCCTGCAATTGGCTTTTTCCGGCGCTAAATGCTGGAGATTTCTGCGTGGCCTGTAGCCTGAATCGCACCATCCCCGATCTATCGGTCCCGGAAAACCCCGAACGCTGGCGCAAGATCGAAATCGCCAAGCGGCGACTGGTCGCGCAACTGATCACGCTGGGGCTGCCTGTCATTCCCAAATCCGTTGATGAAGAAAAGGGCTTGGCGTTCGAATTTCTGGGCGTCGATCTGGAAGGCAACCTGCCGACCACCGGCCACGCCAACGGCGTCATTACCCTGAATGTCGAAGAAGCCGACGACGCGATCCGTGAGAAGGTTCGCGTGCAGATGCATGAACCCTATCGCACGCTGCTGGGGCATTTCCGCCATGAAGTCGGGCATTACTACTGGGACCGTCTGATCGCCGACACCTATTGGCAGGACGGTTTCCGCAACCTGTTCGGCGACGAGCGAGCCAGCTACGCCGAGGCCCTCGATCATCATTACCAGCACGGTGCTCCGGTGGATTGGCAACAGCATTACGTCAGCGCTTACGCCACCATGCACCCCTGGGAGGACTGGGCCGAAACCTGGGCCCATTACCTGCACATGATGGATGCCGTTGATACGGCGCTGAGTCTGGGCATGAGTGCCCGGGACATGGACCTCGACTATCAGCCGTTCGAGCTGAACACCCTCTACGATCCCCAGCATCCGGGCGGTCCGTCGTTTCTGGCGTTCGTCAACGCGTGGATCGAACTAGCGGGTATGCTCAACGAGTTGTCTCGCGCCATGGGCCAGCCGGATTTCTACCCGTTCGTGCTGCCGCCCGCCGTCATCACCAAGCTTCATTTCATTCATTTGGTTGTACAAGGCATAGGCGGCAAGGCGGATGAAGTGCTTCAGGTGCAGTGAATCATTCATTTGAGGGGAATGGCGCAGACTGCAACTTTGCGCCCCCGTATCTGTCGCCACCGCCGGTCTGCGAAACCCTGCACGGGTGTGGATCTGGTGCTACTTTGGCTACCAATATCGTTTTGATACTACTGGCGTAGAGCAGTTGCACAGGGATCCGCATTTATGGCCAATAGCGCACCACTTCCGTTGAACGAGGCCTCGCGGCTGTCCCGCATCACTCACATGGGTTTGCTCAATTCCACCTCCGACGACGTGCTGGATCACATCGTCGACATGGTGGCGCATTACTTCGAAGCGCCGATTGCGCTGGTGTCCATTGTCAGTGAACACCGCCAGTGGTTTCGTGCCGGGACCGGGCTGGACGAAAAAGAAACGCCTCGGGAAATCTCGTTCTGCGCCTACTCGATTCTCTCCCCTGACGTGTTGCAGGTGCCCGACGCCCGTCTCGATCCGCGCTTCATGGACAACCCGCTGGTGGTGGGCGAGCCGCACATTCGCTTCTACGCAGGCGTGCCGCTGGTGACGGCCGACGGGCTGGCCCTTGGCACCCTCTGCGTCATCGACAATGAGACCCGTGCGCCCCTCGATGACCGCGACATCGCCATGCTGGAAATGTACGGCCAACTGGTGATGAAGCGCCTGAACAACCTGCGCAACGCCAGCTACGTCGATCAGCCAACGGGGCTGTTCAATCGCCTGCGGCTGGAAGAGGACATCCTCGCGCTGGCCAATCGTGCCGACTATGCCCTGGTGGCCCTGGACATGGTCAACCCGGTGTTTCTCGACAGCATCATCAAGGCGCTGGGCTACAACTTTGCTCAAGAGCTGGTGCGTTGCATGGTTGACGCCTGTCGCGAGCAACTGCCCGCCGACACGGCGCTGTACAAGGTCAGCCCGACCCGCATCGCGTTGCTCACGCACCATGCCGGGCCGGAGCAGGCCGAAATGCTGTTTCGGCGCCTGATCAAACACTTTCAGCGCCCCTTGGTGTGCCGCAACATCCCGATTCAAATGGAGCTGGGCATCGGTGTATTGCCACTGGGCCTTGAACGCAGCGACGAAAAGGACTGGATCAGGCTGGTCGTGGGGGCTGCTGATGAAGCGCGGGGCAAGGCCCCCGGTTGGCGCTGGTATGAACCTCATCTGGACTTCGCCCAGCAGCGGGCGTTCTTGCTACTCGCCTCGTTGGCCGACGCCGTGCGCAGCCCGGATCAGCTGTCACTGGTGTTCCAGCCCCGTCTGGAGGTGAGCACCGGGCGCATCGTCACCGTCGAAGCGTTACTGCGCTGGCAACACCCGGTGCTGGGGCCGATCAGCCCAGCCGAATTCATTCCGTTGGCTGAGAAAACCGCGTTGATTCGTACTTTGAGTCTGTGGGTGCTGCGCCAGGCCGTCGAGCAGGCGCGCACCTGGCAACGGCAGGGGTACGCCTTCAAAGTGGCAATGAACGTTTCGGCCATCGACCTGGCCAACTCGCACTTCAGCGATGCGCTGTTCGAACAACTGGACATCAGCGGCCTGGACCCAGGCCGTTTCGAACTGGAATTCACCGAAAGCGCCCTGTGCGACAACCCGGACCTGACGCGGCAGCAACTCGAACGCCTGCGCGCCTTGAACATCGACATCGCCATCGACGATTTCGGCACCGGCTACAGCAACTGGACCTACCTGCGTCAGTTGCCGGCCACCACCGTCAAGCTCGACAAGTCGCTGGTGGAAAACCTCGATGCCAATGAAAAAGACCGCCGACTGGTCGAAGCCATCGTCGACCTCGCCCGGCGCCTGGGCTACCGCGTTGTCGCGGAAGGGGCTGAGACCGAAGACGTCTACGAAATCCTTTGCCAGCTCGGCTGCCACGAAGTGCAGGGCTACCTCATCGCCCGCCCGATGACCGTCAGCGCGCTGGAACACTGGGTCAACGGCGAACACAACAGCAAGGTCAGCCAACTGCTCGCACTGGGCCGTTAACAGCCTTTAACGAAGGGGAAAGGGAAACGTTCACTCAAGTGCTTGAGTGAACTCGGATTTTTTATCTGAAACCAGAGGTTGTAACTTCGCGCCAGACCGGTACAATGGCCCCGCTCGCCGACTGGCGAGTGTCGTTATGGTGACCCCATCGGTCCCCCCGCAACGATTACCCGTCAACCTGGTCAGGCCCGGAAGGGAGCAGCCATAGCGGGGACATTGTGTGCCGGGGTGTGGCTGGTGGGGGCACCACCTGTCTTTAAGTCTTGGGTCTCAAGGCTTCTTTCGAAAAACATCCATCAGTACCGCAATTCTCGTCTCTGCTGTGCGACCTTGTGTCTCTGTGTATTGTCCCTCTCCCTCTGTACGCCCTCTCAGCCCTGGTCCAGAACAATGTCATACTTCACCCCCTGACAACCTGAGGCCGTACTTGTGGAAAAAATCGACGACCTGACCCGAGCCAAGCTGCGTGAATGGCAGATGCGTCGTCTGGAGATCAAAGACCAGATGCAGTCGCAGCCTGAGCGGACGCTGGAGCTGTCGCGGTTGCTGGATCTGATGGACGAGGAACACGCTGCGATTCTGGCGGCCTCTTCACGCCAGGAAATCCCCGACGCTGCTGCGCCTTCGGTCGCTCCTGAGGCCGATGGCTTCGCGCTGCAATTGAGCATTTCGGCGACCAGCCTCGACGACCTGCACAGGCTGCTCGACATGGCCGTCCATGAGTTAAAGCGTGAGATGGGGGCGGGCGATCAGCGACGTTCGGCGGGCGGGATGTCAGGTTCGATGGGCGACTACCGTTTCGAACTGAGCGCGCCATCCGTTTCTCCGGAGCCCTGAGGCTGTATGCAACCTGAACATCAGAATCTCGACAGCCCCGTTTTTCTCCCCGTCACCGCCGAGACCTGTGAGCGTTTGAAAGCCGAAGGCGCTGCTGCCCTTGACACCCTGACCGATCCTGAACTGGCCGCTGTGCTGGTCATCCAGAATCTGGCTCAGGCGGCGGAAAAAGACCTGACGTGCGATGCGGCGGAGAAGGTGCTGGCGCGGTTGCTTGCGTGGTCGGTCTCGGCGCGGCGATCTACCGAAGCGGCTTTGCTGCCTGAGGCGCGGCGATTGTTCGATCCGCGCCAGCTGTATTTCGGTCTCAACGCGATCAAGGGGTTGAATCTGCGTTTGTTGCTGGATGAGGAGGTGGCGGCGCGCAATTACTTGCTACCTGACGGTCAGTGGGACCTTGAATACAAGGTTCGCCACCATCGCCAGAACGATCCGTTCAGTGAACAGGTGATCACGCCGCGTTATCGCGAGCGGTGGTTGAGCGCGGCGCAGGACAAGCTGGTCAGGACGTTTCGAGCCAATCTGGATGAAGACCTGCATGTTCAGGGTTATGCGGGAATCGGCAAGAGCCATCTGCTTGGCGTGTTGATGGAGTGCCTGCCACCGGCCAAGACACTGTTGTTGGCGCGCACGCCGGGCAAGCTCAGTGCGCTGCGTGAACGATTGAAGGGCACGCAAGACAAGGGCAAGGGGCCGGGGTCGACCTTCAAGGCGTTCGCTCAAGCATTGTTGCGAGGACCACGTTTTCAGCCTGAGCATGAGGCATTCAAGGGGCCGGGCAAGCTGGGGTTGGCGCAGGAGTTGAACATTCTCGGCTTTCGCGATCACGGAGCGCAGGCGACGCTGGATCTGTGCCTCAAAACCCTGGAGAGCTACTGCCAGTCGTGGGATCACAGCCTGTCGAGCAAGCACCTTCCGCATTTCAATCTGGCTATGAGCAGCCTGGAAAATCAGGTGTTGCTGGAATACGCCAGTCGGCTCTGGGTGTACCTGGAACGGCATCCCGAGTGGGCGGGTCAGACCGGTTTCGAGGCGTTATGGCTGCTCAAGCGCGCGAATCTGGAAGGCTGCGTGATGCCGGATCGCTACACCCATGTGCTGATCGACGAGAGTCAGGACATCCCGCCCTCCCTGTTGAAGATCATCGAGCGTGGCAAGCAGGTGCTGATCACCTTGGGCGACGAATACCAGCACCCCGGGCGGGCGATGGTGAAACGCGGTCAGCGGGTGCGCCAGACTGACATCAGTTACTCGGTGCGTTCGGGGCGCAATGTGGAGCGACTGGTCAATCCGTTGATCCACCAGCATTCGGAGAAGGGCAAATTGCCGTTCGAAGGGGCGCGGGATGCGGACGTCAGTATTGAGGAGTACCCGCAAGGCTTCGTGCCGCCCGAGGGCTGTGTGATCCTCACCGCTTCGCCGTGGGACACGATGAAATGGGCCATTGAGTTGCACGCCGCCCGCTGTTCGTTTGGGTATCCGGATGCGGCGACGCAGCGGGATGTCGAGCATTTCATGAACACCGCAGTCGGCCTGTTCAAACCGGATTTCTACGCCCCCGAACGCAGCGCTCTGGGGTTGCATCCTTATTTCAGTGACATGGCCGACTGGCAACGTGTGCGTGACGCCAACCGTTACGATGAAGCGTTCTTGTGGGTGGAGCATCAACTGGATCAGGGCTTCAACATCGCCGATGTCACGCGGCTGAGCCGCATGTCCGGCGACCCTGCCAAGCGGTGCGTGTTGATGCGGGCAGAAGAGGCAGGGGGCATGGAATTCGAGCAGGTGCTACTCACCCCCGAGTTGCTGACCAACGTGAAGTTCAAGGATGCCTACGACTTCGACCAGCGCATTTGCGCGGTGTACATCGCCATTTCACGGGCGACCCGGCAGTTGTTCGTGCCGTACGACGTGGTGGCGTGGATCGAGTACCACAACTTCCAGAAATTCCGAGAATCCCACGGCTACTGACGCTCCTGGCTACGCGCGACGCCCCGTCCGTTCACTGGCGAACTGCTTGCCAGCGGCCGTGCGCTCGGCCACCACGCAACCCTCCTTGACCGACACCTCGACGTATCCCTGATCTCGCAGATACAGCAGGGCAGTGAAATCCAGCGGGCAGATTTTCGAGGCAGCGCCGTCGGTCAGGGTGGCAAGCAGACTCAGTGCAAGGGATTCAAGCCGCATTAAGGAGCGCCTCTGGTTTGAGTAGTGGCTATTCGTCACCAGAGGAGAGTCGGGAGTTCAATCTATTTACAGTGCCGCCGACGAGGTTGGCGTGGGCGCGAGCAGGGCGTGAACCGCTCCGTCAACGTCGTAGCCGTCCCGAATCAACCCCGCAAACCGCTCAAGCATCTGCGGGCCGGTGTCGTTGGCCAGCGCTTCGCACAGCCATCGCCTGACCGCTTCAGGCGGCAGCATCGCGTTTTGCGGTTCGCAATGTTCAGCGCGCGACGCATTAAGCAGTGCGAGCACGTCAGCGCCCGGCGTGTCTTCATCGATGCCGAACAGCTCGGTGAAGAGCATGCCCAACGCGCCTGAGGGTTGGTGATCGGGACGGTCCCATTTGCGAATGACGGTTCCTTCCTTTTCAGCTTTTTCCAGCGTGCGGCGGACTTTTCCGGGGAGGGTGGCGGTGGCCCGTTCTTCGGTGTAGTACACCAGTCTGGCCAGGCTCGCGGCATCTTTCACACATTTCCAGGCCACGAACCACACTTGCGACACGCTCAAGGTTTTCAGCGCTTCGCGCAGTGTACTGCGCACTTCGCTGTACTGCTTGGCGTCCAGGTCGTGGTTGAACGCCGTGCATTTGTCGAAGAAATAGCGCATGGCATCGGCGGTGGCGAAATCCAGCCAGAGGTTGAACAGGGCAGAGGCGTCTGCATACTCCCGTTCGATCAGCAGAGATAGGGCTTCGTCGTTTGCGCCAAGATGGATGTCGGGTGTCAGGCGGTAGGAAAGGGCTCGGGTGTGGAACATCAATTCGCCGTAGCGCAGGAAGTACGTACCAGGCATCGCATCCAGCGGGGCTTCGCGAATCGCGTGAGCCATTTCCAGTTTGTCGATGAACGCACCCACGTCCAGTGGGGCCAGGGCCGTGCAATCGTTGACGCTGAAGGCGGCAGAACCCAGGCGCGGCGAAAGTGCGACGTTGAGCGCCAGTAACAACAGGGCGTGGTCATCGCTCAACTGCGTGTAATCGATAGGGCCTGAGGGCAGCTGCGCCCGGTAGGCGCTCAGTTCCCTTTCCAGCGCTTCGGCTTCAGCGGCGCGTGCCTCACGTTCCTGGCGTTCGCGCGTTTTTTTGCATTCCGGGCACGGCCACGGAGATTGTTGAGGGAATTTCTAGACCGCCGAACGGCTGGTCACTTCCAGATAAGTGCCGCAATCGCGGCAGGTCAGGTTCTCGTCGTAGGCGCGACACCATGTGCGTACATGGGCGGCCAGGGTGCCGCTGTGGGTGATGTCACGAAAGGGCACCAGGTCCATGACTTTTTCCACGAACTCGCCAGTTTCACTCATCGCCCAGTAGCGGACGGCAAGTTTCATTTCTTCCGGGTCGGTGGTCTTCATTTCGAGCGTGATCGGCATGTTCAGGGCAATCCATTGTTTATTCATCGATAAGGGCAGGGCCGTCGGCGTTATGCAGCAGCGGCGCCTGCCCGCAGCAGAAACAACCTGTAACTACTGACGTCATGATCGTGGGTGAGTGGATGTCGGGATGTAGGGCGGGCCTCATCCGGTGTGTAGGCAGAGTCTGGAAACTGTCCTGTCCGACGGAGTAAATCTGTGGGCGGGTGATGCTGGGCGCTTGTTTCTACCGGGGCGACGCTGCAAAATGCCGCTCATTATAGGTAGGGGGGGTATGGTATGGCGCATCTTCAGGCCGAGAAAGACGACTTGCTCAAGCGCGTACGGCGTATTGCCGGGCAGGTTCAGGCCATCGAGCGGGGGCTGGAGTCGGAAGTGGACTGCGCCAAGACCCTGCATCTGGTGGCCGCCACGCGAGGGGCCATCAACGGTTTGATGGACGAAATCATCGAAGCTCATGCCCGCGAGCATGTGGCCCATCCCGGCTTGAGTGACGAAGAGCGGGCCGACGGCCTTGAAGAGCTGCTCGAAGCCATCCGCCGTTATTCGAAATAAGGAGGCCGTATGGTCATTGCACGGAAACACGCCCATGAGCATGTTTTCCTCAGCCAGTCTCACGATGAGAACGCCCGCCGCACGCTGTGGGTGGTGGCGCTGACGTTCGTCATGATGGTCGGTGAAATCGCGGCCGGTTACATGACCGGTTCCATGGCGTTATTGGCCGATGGTTTTCACATGGCGACCCACGCAGGGGCGCTGGGCATTGCGGCGGCGGCCTATTCGTTTGCCCGGCGTAACGCCAATAATGGCCGCTTCAGTTTTGGTACGGGCAAGGTGGGCGACCTGGCGGGCTTCGCTTCGGCATTGATTCTGATGTTGGTGGCGCTGGGCATTGGTGCCGAGTCTCTCCTACGCCTGTTCCAGCCAACGCAGGTGGCCTTTGGCGAGGCGACGCTGATTGCGGTGGCGGGGCTGTTGGTCAACATCGTCAGCGCATTCATGCTGTCGGGCAGTCATGGGCATCACCATGGGCACGATCACGGCCATCATCACGATCATGGGCACCACGACCACGGTCATCACGGCGATTCCCATGGTGGTGACAACAACCTGCGCTCGGCGTACATGCATGTGTTGGCTGACGCACTGACCTCCGTACTGGCCATCGCAGCCTTGCTGGCGGGGCGTTATCTGGGATGGGTCTGGCTTGATCCGATCATGGGCGTGGTGGGCGCAGCGGTGATCGCCAAGTGGTCCCTCGGTCTGATCCGGCAAAGCGCCAACGTGCTGCTGGACGTGACCGACGAGCAGGTTGCAGACGAAATTCGTGCGGTGGTCGAAGCGCAGGGCGATGTGCAGATCACTGATCTGCATGTGTGGAAAGTCGGCCCTGAGGCGAGGGCAGCGATTGTCAGCGTGCTGGCAAGTGGTCAGGTGGCGGCTGAAACGATTCGCGAGCGGCTGGGTGTGGTGCATGAGGTGTCGCACCTGACCATCGAATACCGCACGGCGTAGGTTGCGTCACCGCGCATGACGTTGATCTGGCGCAATCGCAGCCGCCGGACCAACGCCGATCCCGCCAATAATGCGTGGGAAATCAAAGAAATCTGCCCGGTTTTTGGGTCAATACGATAGTCTTCGCACCATTGTCGATACCGACACCTGGATTGGAAGGCTATAGATGGCGCCTGATGACTATCTCGTAATGACCAGCAAGGAGTGGGCGGGGCTGCGTGCCAGCACCCCACTGACGTTGTCCGAAGAAGACCTGGCGGCGTTACGAGGCGTAAACGAAGATATTTCCCTGGAAGATGTCGTCAACATCTACCTTCCCCTGTCTCGCTTGATCAACCTGCACGTCAACGCGGCGCGCAACCTGGCCAGCATCAAGGACACCTTTCTGGGGCGTCCGGCCAAGAAACAGACCTACGTGGTCGCCGTGGCGGGCAGTGTTGCGGTGGGCAAGAGCACCTTCGCCCGCGTTCTGCAGGCGCTGATGGCGCGCTGGCCTGATCATCCGCGGGTCGATCTGATCACCACCGACGGTTTTCTGCACCCCAACGCAAAGCTCGCGGCGGACGACATCATGCACCGCAAGGGCTTTCCGGAAAGCTACGATCGCAAACGCATGGTCAAGTTTCTCTCGGACCTCAAGGCCGGTGTCGCGAATATCAGCGCCCCGGTCTATTCCCACATCAGCTATGACATCGTGCCGGACAAGTTTCTGGAGGTCAGCCAGCCCGACATCCTGATTTTCGAAGGCTTGAACGTGTTGCAGACCGAAGGGACCGACGGCCAGAAACCGGGCACTATCGTTTCGGATTTCTTCGATTTCTCGATCTATCTGGACGCGGATGAGGGCGACATCGAGCGCTGGTACGTTGAGCGCTTCCTGATGCTGCAACGCACCGCATTCCGGGCTCGCGGCGCCTATTTCCGTGAACTGGCCGACCTGCCGCCGGAAAAATCCCCGGACGCTGCGCGCAAGATCTGGCGTGACATCAACCGCCCGAACCTGCTGGAAAACATCTTGCCGACCCGTGAGCGCGCCAGCCTGGTCGTACGCAAGGCGGCTGATCATTCGGTCAAGGAATTGTGGCTGCGTTAACGGCTGGACGTTCCCTGTAGCAGTCCGGCTTACCGACGGCCGCGATCTCGAGGGCGTCACCGCCGGCAAGCCGGACTACTACAGAGGCCTCTCGCCAATCCCTTAACGTTTCGTCGCCCGATGCAATGTCGGGCTGGCGTTTTTACAATTTGTCATTATCCTTACCGGTCAGTACAGTTCTGATTCGAGGATTGATTCATGGCGACTTCCCGCGACGCCAGCGCCAACCACCAGCGCCTGATCGACGCTGCGTCCACGCTGTTTTTCCGCGACGGCATCAATGCGACAGGCATCGCCGCCGTGGCGGAGTTGGCGGGCATGTCGAAGATGACGCTCTACGCGCACTTCGCTTCCAAGGATGAGTTGATTGTGGCGTTCCTCGACAAACGCAACGAGCGCTGGGAGGCCGCGGTGCAACAGACATTGGCCGCCAGCGACTCGCCTGACCAGAAGCTGCTCGGCCTGTTCGACCTGCACCGGCAATGGTTGCGTGAAGGAGGCCTGCGCGGTTGCCCCTATGTGAATTCCGCTGCCGAGTTCCCGGACCGTGCCCACCCGGTGCGTCAAGCCGTGGACCGGCACAAGTGCGGTGTGAAACAGCACTTGCTGGAGTTGGCGGTCATGGCGGGGCTCAAACAGCCTCAGGTGCTGGTTCGCCGACTTTTCCTGTTGTTGGAAGGCGCGTTTCTGACAGGTGCACTGGAAAACGACGACAGCGTTTTTCTGCTGGCCAAAGACCTGGCCGCCGAACTGATCGAGGCTGCTCAACCTGCGGCCTGATCCGGATCAGGGCAGTGTCTCACTCAACTCACGAAAGGATGCCGACGATGCGTATCAATGCGTTGATTGTGGTGTTGTTGACTGGATTAGTGGCCGCGACCTTCGGTTTCGGGATCTACCTGTTCTCGCAACTGGTACCGGACATGCGCGCCAGTCTGGGGTTCGACATCTCCTATGTGGGCAGCATCACGGCGGCGGGCCAGTTCGGTTATCTGATCAGTGCCTTGCTGGCCGCCTGGCTGACGGCCCGCGTGGGGGGCGGCTGGGTCATTCTCGGCTCGGGGGCGGTTTGCGCCGTTGCGTTGCTTTGGCTGTCCCAGGCGCACAGCGTCCTGCTGATCGGTGCGTTGCTGACGATACTGGCCGGTACGGCCGCGTCGGTGTTTGTGCCGATGGTCGATGTCATTGCCCGCTCGGTGGCGTTCAGATATCGCGGGATGGCCATGGGGCTGGTGTCCAGCGGCACCAGTTATGGCGTGTTCATCAACAGTCTGCTGGTGCCGATGTATGCGCCTCAGGGTGAGTGGCGGAGCGTGTGGTGGATCGTCGGCCTGATCACGATGTTGCTGGCTTTCGCGGTTGTGCTGGTGTTCAAGAAGGCCCGATTGTTCGTTTGCCCGTCTGACGCGACGACCACGAATGAGCCTGCACAACGTATCGGGATTTCCGCCTTGATGCAGCCTTGGGTGCTGACTGTCTGGACCATGACCTTCCTGCTCGGCTTCTCGACATTTCCGTTCCAGAACTACCTGTCTTCCTACCTGCGCACGGAACTGAACTTCGACGTGGCTTACACCGCGCAGATCTGGGCGAGCATCGGCTTCGTGGGTATGTTCGCCGGACTCGCCGTGGGCTGGCTGTCGGACCGCATCGGTTTGCGGGTCACGATGATGCTGGTCTACATCTGCGTCGCGCTGGCTGCGTTGATTCTCGTCGTGCACCCGGCCGGTTATTGGCCATTGGTGGCAGGGGTGCTGTTCTCGGTGGCGTTCTACCCGATCTTCGGTCTGATCCCCGCCTACGTGTCGAAAATGGCCAGTAACGCGGCGTTGGCTGTGACGCTGTTTGGCGTGGCCAACATCATGCAGGGCGTGGGCGGAATGATGGGGAATTTCTGCGGCGGCTGGCTGGCCAGCGCCAATGGCTCGTTTGTTAGCGTTTATGTAGCGATTGGCGTGGTTGCGGTGGTACTGGCGTTGCTGACGCTGCGCTTGCCAGGAGAAGAACGAGCGGTTCAGAAAAGGGAATCGACGGCTGTCGCGGGGTCTTGAGGTGCTGGAGGACGCCGTAACCTGTGGGAGCGAATTCATTCGCGAGGCGTCAGTACGTCCAATACACATTCATCGCCCATGCCTATGCATCGCGAATGAATTCGCTCCCACAAAGCGATCTGTGCCGAGACATGTGCATTCGGCAGATCACCCTGGTTAAAGGGTTACAGTGCCCGCAACACAGCGCTGCACATCACCGCCAACCCAGATCCGTTCGCTGATCTGTTCGACGTTGATTCGTCCGCAGTGCCCCATCGCGGTGCCTTGGCGCGCGGTGTAGCGGCTCGGCGCAAGCCCCGCCGGAATCAGCCATTGAGCGAGGCTGGCATTGAGGCTGCCGGTGACCGGGTCTTCGGCGCCCAGGTCGCCGGTAAACGCGCGCACTTCAAAGTCGGCTTCGGCATCGTGGCCCGTCCACGGCGCGATGGCGCCGACATTGAGGCCTTTGAACGCCGGGTAGTCCGGGCGAATCGCGAGCAACTCATCGCGGTTTGCGAGCATGACGGCCACCCAACCCGGGCCGTTGTCTGCCCATTGGCTGGCGACGATTTTTTCGACCGGAACGCGCAAACCGGCAGCAATGGTGTGCAACACGCCGTCCTCTACCGGACCGCTGCGCATCAGTGGCGGTGCAGAAAACGCCAGGCGCGAGCCATTGCGGCGAATTCGTACCAGCCCGGCGCCACATTCCTGAACGATCTCGTCGCCCTTGGCGACGCCGCCGTTGTCGAGCCAGACGAAGCAACTGCCCAGCGTCGGGTGACCGGCAAACGGTAATTCGCGTGTGGTGGTGAAGATGCGCACGCGGTAATCGGCGTCCGGGTGCGTGGGACGCAGTAGAAAGGTGGTTTCGCTGAGGTTGGTCCAGCGTGCGAAAGCGGCCATTTGCGCGTCAGTCACATCGTCGGCGGCGCTCACGACGGCCAGCGGATTGCCTTCGGTGGCCGCGCTGGAAAAGACGTCGACTTGCTGGAATTTCAGTGTCTGGGGCATGGCACTCTCCTCAATTGTGCAGTAGGGCGCGGTCACTCTAGGCAGCAGTGGCCGCGCTGTACATGCACAGATCCCCACTCAATTTCGGCAAATGTGTGTGGTCAGGCGAGTGTTTCAACGCTCATCGGTTTTGCGCGAGCCAGGTCGCGACGTCAAAGCTCGGGCACGCCTTGATGAACTCGTCGGGGGTGATCTTTCCATCGTTGTTCAGGTCGGGTGACAAATCCCGATGGCCCAGAACGCGCGTGGTGGGGTACCGGCTGCGCAGTTGCCGCAGTAATGCGCGCAAGGCTGCAAATTGATGGGCGGTGAAGTTGTTTTCGGGTTTGCCTGCGGCGTTCACGCCGCCGACGAGGCAAACGCCGATGGAGCTTGCGTTGTGCCCTTTGACGTGGGCGCCGATGGCGGTTTCAGGCCGACCGGCTTCAACCTCGCCGTTGCGGCGAATGATGTAGTGATAGCCCGCGGTGTCAAAGCCCCGCTGGCGATGCCATTGGGTGATTTCTTTGACGCCGATGTCTTGTGTGGGACGGGTCGCCGAGCAGTGTACGACCAGCAGTTCAGTGGCCGTGCGATGTTTCGGAATGTAGGAGGGGGATGGTGCGTTCATGGTGCTGCTTCCTTGCAGAGTGAATGAGGCTCTGAAGGAATATGTTCCAGGCGGGCGGGTCAACCGGGCAAACGTTGCAGAACGTCTCGGAAACGTTCTGCAACGCAGGGCTCAGTCAGGCGGGGAAGTGCAGCGCGTTGGTGAGATCGCCCATCGGGGCCTGCCCGCGCGCGGCCATGGCGTCGTCCCGTTCCTTGAGGCCATCGAGCTTTTCCAGGCCGTGGACGCGGGTGATCAGTCGCAGGATCGACGCGGTGTCGTAGACCGTGTGATCCACCGTTCCCTTGCGGGCGAACGGCGACACCACGATGGCCGGAATGCGTGTACCGGGTCCCCAGCGATCACCTTTCGGTGGCGCGACGTGGTCCCACCAACCGCCGTTTTCATCGACCGTGACGATGACCACCATGTTCTTCCATTGCGGGCTTTCACGGAGGATCTTTATGGCGCGGTCGATGTGCCGATCACCGGCGGCGACGTCGGCGTAACCCGCGTGCATGTTCAGGTTGCCCTGCGGCTTGTAGAACGTCACCGCAGGCAGCTTGCCCGCCTGGGCGTCGGCGAAGAACTTGTTGGTGCTGAAGTCATCGCCCAGACCACCGTCACGCAGACGCTTGTTGCGCTCGGCAGGGTTCTGCGGGCCTTGCTGTTTGAAGTAGTTGAATGGCTGGTGGTGGTACTGGAAGTTCGGGATCTTGGGGATGCCCGCCGAATCCTTGTACTCGTCCAGCGTGACTTGCCAGGCGCCGGCGTACCAGGCCCAGTCGACGTTCTTTTTCGATAGCTTGTCGCCAATGTGGTCGTGGCTTTGCGGCACCAGCACGTTGGCCAGATTGGGTTGCGAGTAGTCCGGTTTTTCCTTGTCACGCAGCCAGGTCGGCCAGTAGGGCGGGGCCATAGTGTTGACGGCGTAGCCATCTGGCGTCAGGGCGCTGGGGCCGAACTGGGGTGGGCCGGACATCGCGCTGGCCGGGGATTTTTCCAGTGGCTTGAGGCGGTAATCCAGCGGGTCGCTGCTTTCCAGCGTGGCAATCTGGGATTTGGCCGCAGAGTTGGCCGCGTCCGGGTAGAACGGGACCTTGGCCGAGATCAGGTACTGGTGATTGAGGAACGAACCGCCAAACGCGCCCTGGAAGAAGTTGTCGCAGAGCACGAATTCTTTAGCGACGTCCCACAAGCGCAGGGAATACTGGCTCTGGGCGTAGTAGCCCATGGGCAGGCTGCCGGAGTCGGCCCAGGCCACGAAACCGTCGTTCTTGCCGCCGTTGATCTGCATCTGGTTCTGATAGAACACGTGCCACAGATCGCGAGTCACCACACCCAGTGGCAGGTCTTCACCGCTCGGCCCTTTAAGCGGGAAGGGCGCGTTGGGCAAATTTTCCTGATATTGCACGCCAGTGGCGTAGGTGACGCCGTCCAGACTCTGCGGGCCGATCTGGCACACGCCACCCCAACAGGACGGCAGGTTTTCCAGCACCTCGCCGTCGCGGTCCTTTTGCCGGTAGTCGTCCGGCTTGACCGCCGAAAGCGGCTTTTCCACCCCCGGAAAATTCGCGAACAAGTTGTTGAAGCTGCGGTTCTCGGCGTAGATCACCACGATGGTTTTGACGTTGTCGTGCAATGCCTTGTCCAGAGCATGGCCGCTGAGGGATGTGCCCAGCGTGGCGGATTTGCCTTTGCCCATCGATTCACTGGCGGCCACGACATTGCTCAGCGTGGCCCCCGCCCCCAGCACGGCAACACCACCGAGGAAGCGACGACGGCTGGTGTCGGTGGGGGAGTCGCTGGAGATGTCGCTGGCGGATGGCTGGTTTGGATCTTGGGGTGTGTCGCTCATCACGGCTCCTGCTCGCTGACCGAAAGGTGTTACCAATTATGTCGACGGAGCCTAATCCCGCAATGTGACGGTATTGCTACAGCGCTGAGAGCAGCGAATGTGAGCCCTTACGTTGATCCGCATGGTGCGCTCGGCTCTGTGGGGCAGCATCGGACCTGTGGGAGCGTTCACCCGAGACAGAGCGGTGTGGGCTACCGTAAGACCCCCGATCACGGTGCCGCAGGTCCGTCCGCTGGCAACCCGGACACCGTGTTATAGCGGCTCATGATCCGGTCGATCTCCGCGGACATGCGCATGCGCAGCAAAATTCGCATCAGCTTTTGCGCCGGAATGTCGGTGTCGTTGCGCACGATGCAACCCACCGGCTGTTCGTCGATGACTGCCACGCCGCGCAGTTTCTGGTCTTCCGGCAGGTTGCGGTTGAACCAGTCGAGCGACCATTGATTGCCGACCGCGTAGCGATAGCGATGGATCTGAAGTTTTTGCAGGACCTGGACTTCACTACGGGCATCGTCGCGGGTGAGCCGGTGCTGGTCGAACGCGGTTTGCAGGGTGGGGTAGGCGTAACCCAGGACGGTGCCGATGGTCTCACCGTTCAGGGAGTCGGGCGTTCGCGGGCTCGCATTGTCCGGTGTGCTGATGAGCAGGTCGCGCTGGATCAGCAGCGGCAGGCTCCAGGTGTAATCGCCGGACAAATTGGGCATCCACGATTGCGCCGCATAACAGCGCACGTCAATGCCGCCGCGCTCCAGGGTGCGTTGCACGCGCTGGATGGGCACCACGCGGTATTCCGCTGACAGGTTCGCCTGAGCAGCCATGCTTTGCATGATGTCGAAAATGATGCCACTGGTAGGCTGATGGTCTTCGATCTGCACCAGAGGCATTGCCCAGGCGTCGGCGATGGAGAATCGCAACGGCGCCTGACCTGCCTGAACGGCCCCACTCAATAGCCACACGGCGCTCAACGTCAACAGACGCATTCAAGTCCCTCATACGAGCCTGGCGAAGCGATTGGGCAGTGATGGCATTCTAGCGTCAGATTGTTTCTATGCGTGTTTTCATATTGATCGCGCGGATGCAATTTTGCCCCCGCTCCGCTAGGATTAGCGGTCTTCCGCAACCCAGTCGCGACGGTTTTCAATGAGTTATCAGGTTCTTGCACGTAAATGGCGTCCGCGCTCGTTCCGCGAAATGGTCGGCCAGACCCATGTGCTCAAGGCCTTGATCAACGCGCTGGATAGCCAGCGCCTGCACCATGCCTATTTGTTCACCGGCACGCGCGGGGTCGGCAAGACCACCATCGCGCGGATCATCGCCAAATGTCTGAACTGTGAAACCGGGATCACCTCGTCGCCCTGCGGCGAGTGTTCGGTGTGCCGCGAGATCGATGAAGGGCGTTTCGTCGACCTGATCGAGATCGACGCCGCGAGCCGCACCAAGGTCGAAGACACCCGCGAACTGCTGGACAACGTGCAGTATGCGCCGAGCCGTGGCCGCTTCAAGGTCTACCTGATCGACGAAGTGCACATGCTCTCCAGCCACTCGTTCAACGCCTTGCTCAAAACGCTGGAAGAGCCGCCGCCCTACGTCAAGTTCATTCTGGCGACCACCGACCCGCAGAAGCTGCCTGCGACCATCCTGTCGCGCTGCCTGCAGTTCTCGCTGAAGAACATGACCCCGGAAAGGGTAGTCGAGCACCTGACTCACGTACTGGGCGCCGAAAACATTCCGTTCGAAGACGACGCGCTGTGGCTGTTGGGCCGCGCCGCCGACGGTTCGATGCGTGATGCCATGAGCCTGACCGATCAGGCGATTGCCTTCGGTGAAGGCAAGGTGCTGGCCGCTGACGTACGGGCGATGCTCGGCACGCTGGATCACGGCCAGGTCTATGACGTACTCACGGCGCTGATCGACGGCGATGCCCGCGCATTGCTGGAGGCCGTGCGTCACCTGGCCGAGCAGGGGCCTGACTGGAATGGCGTACTCTCGGAAATTCTCAACGTGTTGCACCGCGTGGCCATTGCTCAGGCGCTGCCGGATGGTGTCGACAACGGTCATGGCGATCGCGAGCGCGTACTGGCGCTGGCCCAGGCGCTGCCTGCCGAAGACGTGCAGTTCTATTACCAGATGGGCCTGATCGGTCGTCGCGACCTGCCGCTGGCGCCGGATCCGCGCGGGGGCTTCGAAATGGTCCTGCTGCGCATGCTGGCCTTCCGCCCGGCGGACAGCGATAACGCACCACGACAGCCGTTAAAGTCAGTGGGGATCAGCCCGGCCACGGCTGATTCCCAAAAAACGGTGGCCGGTGCGGCATCTGTTGCGCCGGCCCCGGCGTACATTCCGGCCCCGGTTGTGCCTGTCGCGGAGCCGCCCGCGCCTGTTGTCGCTCACGTGCCTGCGCCTGTTGCAGCGCCCGTGCCTGAGCCAGTCGATGAGGCCGATCTGCCCTGGAATGAACCCAAGCCTGCGCAACCTGCCCGGATCGAGGCGCCTGCGCCGGAACCCGAGTACGAGCCTGTTGCCGCCCCGGTCGTGGAAGAGGTTCCGGAACCGGTGCTCGACACCGTTGCCGAGCAGCCGGAACTGACGCCGATGCCCGCGCCTGCTCCGGCCAGTCCTGTGCCGGACGCCCCGGAAATCGAGTCACAGGAGCAGCGGCAAGCGGCGGCCGACGTGGTGACGCCAGGCATGCTCGAACACGTGCCGGACGCCGTGCCTTATGTGCCTGCACCGATGGAGCGCGACGACGAGCCACCACTAGACGACGACTATTACGAGCCGGATGTCGACATCGACCCGGCCTCGTTCGCCTATCTGGACGATCTGGCCCACGATACTGTCGAGGCGGTGGAGAAAGAGCCTGAATTGCTGCCCGCTGCCAAGCCTGCCACGGGCCTTGCGGCGGACTGGCTGGAACTGTTCCCGAAACTGCCGATTTCCGGCATGACCGGCAACATCGCCGCTAACTGCACGCTGATCTCGGTGGAGGGCGACAACTGGTTGTTGCACCTGGACCCGGCCCACAGCGCACTGTTCAACGCCACGCAACAGCGCCGTTTGAACGAGGCGTTGAACCAATATCATGAACGCACCCTCAACCTGACCATCGAGCTGATCAAGCCCGAGCAGGAAACCCCGGCCCAGGCAGCGGCTCGCCGGCGTGCCGACCGTCAGCGGCAGGCAGAGGCGTCGATCAACAGTGATCCGTTCATTCAGCAGATGATGGAACAGTTCGGCGCGTTCATTCGCGAAGACACCATTGTCCCGGTGGATGCTGCCGTAACCCCTTAATGACCGCGAGGCGCTAAGCTCAACTGGCGCCCCGCAATGACCCATCGACTTTCGAGGAGAACTCCCATGATGAAAGGTGGCATGGCTGGCCTGATGAAGCAGGCCCAGCAAATGCAGGAAAAAATGGCCAAGATGCAGGAAGAGCTGGCCAATGCCGAAGTGACCGGCCAATCGGGCGCAGGCCTGGTGAGCGTGGTGATGACCGGTCGTCACGACGTCAAGCGCGTTAGCCTGGACGACAGCCTGATGCAGGAAGACAAGGAAATCCTCGAAGACCTGATCGCTGCCGCCGTGAACGACGCCGTACGCAAGATCGAGGCCAACAGCCAGGAAAAAATGTCCGGCATGACCGCTGGCATGCAACTGCCTCCGGGCATGAAACTGCCGTTCTGATTGAGCGGCTGTTGCTACACCCCAAATGCCAGGCCTCGCGCCTGGCATTTTTGTTTTTATCTTGTGACGCGCGCGTAATCTGTGGGAGCCGGCTTGCTGGCGAAGGCGCAAAGCCAGTCAACTGAGCCATAACTGACCACCGCCTTCGCCAGCAAGCCGGCTCCCACAAAATCGGCATCCGGCAGAACTGCCGTTAGCTGCGACAGTCTGCTTTCTATAATCCGCTCTGCTCAGCCAAGGAGTTTTCCGTCATGCCACAAGAATTGATCCTCAACCAGCGTATCGTGCTGGCCTCCCGCCCGCAGGGCGCGCCGACGCCGGAAAACTTCCGACTTGAGCGCGAGGCGTTGCCCGACTTGCAAGACGGGCAGATTCAACTGCGCACGCTCTATCTTTCCCTTGACCCTTACATGCGCGGTCGCATGAGCGATGCGCCGTCCTACGCGCCACCGGTCGAAATCGATGCGGTGATGGAAGGCGGCGCGGTGAGTGTAGTCGAACAATCCCGCCATCCGGCGTTCAATGTGGGCGATCTGGTGGTGGGGCAGACCGGTTGGCAGAGTCACAGCATTTCCGATGGCAAGAACCTGCTGCCCGTGCCCAAGGACTTGCCCAGCCCCTCGATGGCGGTGGGTGTACTGGGTATGCCCGGCATCACGGGCTACATGGGGCTGATGCACATCGGCCAGCCCAAGGCGGGGGAGACGCTGGTGGTGGCTGCGGCGTCGGGTGCGGTGGGTTCGGTGGTCGGTCAAGTGGCCAAGCTGCATGGCCTGCGAGTCGTGGGGATCGCAGGCGGCATCGATAAATGCCGCCATGTCATCGATGAGCTGGGTTTCGACGATTGTATCGACCATCGCAGCGAGCATTTCGCCGAGCAGTTGAGCGAAGCCTGCCCCAGTGGTATCGACATCTATTTCGAGCTGGTGGGCGGCAAGGTGTTCGAAGCCGTCATCCCGTTGCTCAATGAGCATGCGCGGGTGCCGCTGTGTGGCGTGATCGCGCAGTACAACGCCCAGCGCCTGCCGGACGGGCCGAATCATCTGCCATTGCTGCTGCGCACGCTGCTGACCAAGCGGGCGAGGATTCAGGGCTTTATCGTTTACGAAGAGTACTACCACCGTCTGGATGAATTCATGCAGGCCATGGTGCCGCTGGTGAAGGAGGGCAAGGTCAAGTTCCGCGAAGACGTCGTCGAAGGGCTTGAGCATGCGCCGGACGCATTCATTGGTCTGCTGGAAGGCAAGAACTTCGGCAAGCTGGTGGTCAAAGTGTCTTGAGCCTGATTTGACGCTTGCCAGAGGCGCGGGTATAAACCGCGTCTCGTGTTTTCGTGAGATTTTTCCTCGATGAGCTTCAGCCCTCTGATTCGCCAGTTGATCGACTCCCTGCGCATTTTGCCGGGCGTCGGTCAGAAAACCGCTCAGCGCATGGCCTTGCAGTTGCTTGAGCGTGACCGCAGTGGCGGCTCGCGGCTGGCGCAGGCCTTGAGCCAGGCCATGGAGGGCGTCGGTCATTGCAAACAGTGCCGCACCTTGACTGAAGACGAACTCTGCCCGCAATGCTCCGATGTTCGTCGCGACGACACCTTGCTGTGTGTGGTGGAAGGGCCGATGGACGTGTATGCCGTCGAACAGACTGGCTACCGCGGGCGTTACTTCGTGCTCAAAGGGCACCTGTCGCCGCTGGACGGTCTGGGACCTGAGGCCATCGGAATTCCGGAACTGATGGCGCGGATTGAGGCGCAGGGCACGTTCGCCGAAGTCATCCTGGCCACCAACCCGACCGTGGAAGGTGAAGCCACCGCCCATTACATCGCCCAGTTGCTGACCAACAAAGGCATCGTCACCTCGCGTATCGCTCACGGTGTTCCCTTGGGGGGCGAACTGGAATTGGTCGATGGCGGCACGCTGGCGCATTCGTTTGCGGGGCGCAAGCCGATCAAGCTTTGACGGGCGACTCAAATCTTTTGTAGCAGTCCGGCAAGCCGGACTGCTACAAAGAAACGTGCTGGCGGTTTACATATCCGTCAACGCAAACTGCGTCAGGCAGAACGTCGGGATTTCCATGTCTTCCAGGCGCTGGGAGCCGCCCAGTTCGGGCAGGTCGATGATCGCGGCCGCTTCGTGGACTTTGGCGCCCATGCGGCGAATCAGGTTGGCCGCGGCGATCAGGGTGCCGCCGGTGGCGACCAGGTCATCGAACATCACCACCGAGTCGCCGTCGCACAGGCTGTCGGCGTGGACCTCCAGAAACGCCTCGCCGTATTCGGTCTGATACCCTTCGGCCAGTACGTCGGCAGGCAACTTGCCCTGTTTGCGGAACAGCACCAGCGGCTTGTTGAGTTCATAGGCGATGATCGAGCCGATCAGAAAACCCCGCGCATCCATCGCGCCGACGTGGGTGAAATCCGAGTCGATATAGCGCTGCACAAAGCTGTCGATCACCATACGCAGGGCCTTGGGCGACTGGAACAGCGGGGTGATGTCGCGAAAGATCACGCCAGGCTTGGGAAAATCCACCACGGGGCGGATCAGGGATTTGAAGCTGAATTCGTCGAAAATCATCGAAAGGGTCCTGGCAGGCAACGCGCACAAAGAGCGTAGTTTAAGCCTGCCCGGACCTGACCGCCATATCAGCTTTCCAGCGAACCGCCCGCCAGCGCGCACAACTGGATCGGGTCCAGAATATGGATTTCCTTGCCTTCGGCGGCGATCAGTTCGTTCTGCTGAAAGCGCGTGAATACCCGCGAGACGGTTTCCACTGCCAGCCCCAGGTAGTTGCCGATTTCATTACGCGACATGCTCAGGCGGAACTGGTTGGCGGAAAAGCCCCGGGCGCGGAAACGCGCCGACAGGTTGACCAGGAAGGTGGCGATGCGCTCGTCGGCAGTCTTTTTCGACAGCAGCAACATCATTTGCTGGTCGTCGCGAATCTCGCGGCTCATGACCCGCATCAATTGCCGACGCAACTGCGGCAATTGCACCGACAATTCGTCCAGACGCTCGAAGGGGATTTCGCAGACTGACGTCGTCTCCATCGCTTGAGCGGAGACAGGGTACGCTTCAGCGTCCATGCCTGACAGGCCGACCAGTTCGCTCGGCAGGTGAAATCCGGTGAGCTGCTCTTCGCCGCTGTCGCTGAGGCTGAAGGTCTTCAGGGCGCCAGAACGCACGGCGTAGACCGAATCGAAGCCATCGCCCTGACGGAACAGAAACTCGCCTTTTTTCAGCGGACGGCCACGTTTGACGATCTCGTCCAGTGCGTCCATGTCTTCCATGTTCAATGAAAGCGGGAGGCACAACGGGGCCAGGCTGCAGTCCTTGCAGTGAGCCTGGGTGTGAGCTCGCAGTTTGACTGGCTCAGACATCGGGGTAATTCCTTGTGAGAAAACACACATCAGTCGTAAGGGTAGCCCAGGGCCTGTCCCTACGACCAGCACGCGCCCTCCGTGGCGTGAAAATGATTCCTGCCGTCTTCGCGGAAATTTCCTAAATAACTCGGGAAAAACGCTGACGATTTTGTAGATCCAGGTACGCGTCGAATACCATGCACACCGAGCGCACCAATAGCCGCCCGGCCGGTGTGACCTGAATGCCGGTGGCATCCAGATGAATCAGGCCATCTTTGGCCATGGTGAGCAATTTCGGCCAAATGTCGTTGAAATAGCCACGAAAGTCGATGCCGAACGCTGTCTCGATGGCGGTGAAATTCAGGGTGAAATGACAGATCAGCTGTGAGATCACGGTGCGGCGAAGGCGGTCGTCGGCGTTGCACATCAGGCCGCGCCGGGTGGCCAGTTGGTCGCCACCGAGCAGGTTCTGATAGTCGTTCAGGTCGCTGCTGTTCTGCGCATAAAGGTCGCCCACCTGACTGATGGCGGAAACGCCCAGACCGATCAGGTCGCAGTGGCCGTGGGTGGTGTAGCCCTGAAAGTTGCGTTGCAGCGTGCCTTCTTCCTGCGCGATGGCCAGGTCGTCGTCGGGCAGGGCGAAATGGTCCATGCCGATGTAGCGATACCCCGCGCCAGTCAGTTGCTCGATGGTGCGTTGGAGCATTTCCAGCTTGTGTTCGGCGCTCGGCAGTTGCGCGGTGTCGATGCGCCGTTGTGGCATGAAGCGTTCCGGCAGGTGCGCGTAGTTGAACACTGACAGGCGATCGGGCTGCAACGCGATGACTTCCTCCACGGTGCGGGCGAAACCTTCGGGAGTCTGTAGGGGCAGACCGTAAATCAGGTCGATGTTCACCGAGCGGAATTGCAAGGTGCGCGCGGCTTCGACGATGGCGCGGGTTTCCGACAGGCTTTGCAGGCGATTGATGGCGCGCTGCACCATCGGATCCAGGTCCTGCACGCCGAGGCTGACGCGATTGAAGCCCAGCTCGCGCAGCAGGCCCATGGTCGACCAGTCGGCTTCCCGGGGGTCGATTTCAATGCTGTAGTCCCCGGAGTGTTCGTCCAGCAGGGTGAAGTGTTTGCGCAGGTGGCCCATCAACTGCCGCAGCTCGACATGGCTGAGGAAGGTCGGCGTACCGCCACCGAAATGCAGTTGCTCGACCACCTGACGCTCGTCGACATGGCAGGCGATCATCTGGATTTCCTGCTCCAGACGTTGCAAGTAGGCCTGCGCACGGCCACGGTCCTTGGTAATCACTTTGTTGCAGGCGCAGTAGTAGCAAATGTTGGCGCAGAAGGGGATGTGCACGTAGAGCGACAACGGGGCCACCGATTTGCGGCTTTCACGCAGCGCGTGGAGCAGATCGAAGGCGCCAACCTGAGGGTGAAATTGCACCGCAGTGGGGTAGGACGTGTAACGCGGTCCTGTCAGATCGTGGCGGCGGATGAGATCAGAGTCCCAACGAAGGTCGTCGAGCATGCGGGCATTCCCGAAAAGGCTGGCGGTAAAGGCAGTTTAGGGAAGGCGTGGGTGAGGTTTATTGATCTGGGTCAAGGTTGAGAGGGGCGGAGTTGATCGTGCTTCGGAGGCTGGTCAACCGCTTTCGCCAGCAAGCCGGCTCCCGCACTGTTCCCGTGTCGAGCTATGAACTCAGGACTGGCGAAGATTCTGTGGGAGCTGGCTTGCTGGCGATAGCGGTGGAGCGATCAGCATCGAAATGACGGGTTCAAAGCGGTTGCTCAGAACGAATGCTGACGATCCAGCTCGATCGCCTTGTCCAGCGTTTCAAGGAACGCCTTGCGCACCTTGAGTTTGGTCTGGTGGTGAGCCTTCATGTTGATCTTCTTCAATTGCAAGGCCACGGTCCGTGCCGTGTCGGTCAATTCTTCCGGGGCCACGATCTTGTCGAGGAAACCCGCCTGCACAGCGCCTTTGGGGTCGTACATTTCGCCGTTGATCACCGAGCGGCCAAAGGCGCGCTTGCTCAGGCGATCACGGGCCAGTTCGATCCCGGCGTGGTGCATGGTCATGCCGATCTGCACTTCGTTCAGGCCAATGCTGAACGGGCCTTCAACGCCGATGCGGTAGTCCGCCGACAGCAGCAGGAATGCGCCTTTGGCCACGGCATGGCCGGTGCAGGCGACGACGATGGGGAAGGGGTGCGAGAGCATGCGACGGGCCAGGGTGGAACCGGCAGCGACCAGGTCCATCGCCGCTTGCGGGCTAGAGGTCATGATTTTCAGGTCATAGCCGCCCGAGAGAATGCCTGGGCCGCTGGTGATGATGACCACCGCGCGGTCTTTTTCAGCCTGATCCAGCGCGGCATTGAACGCGGCGATGACCTCGTTGCTGATGGCGTTGACCTTGCCGTTGCTCAGGGTCAGCGTGGCGACGCCGTCGTCCAGTTGATACGCGACCAAATCACTCATGGAGCGAGTCCTTTTTTGTTGTGAAGTGGCGCAGACGTTACCCACCCGCACGAGCAAGGTAAAGCGCTAAGGGTGACCGGCAAGTCAGGGGCTTCAAGGCATCTGGCGCTTTTTATAGCAGTCCGGCTTGCCGACGGCAGCGGTCTGGCAGCCAATACCAGAAAGCCGGACCGGCAGCCGGTACAACGACGGCAGAAGGCTACTCCTCGACGTCATTCAACTCGCGGTACTCGTCCCACTCCATGCCCAGTGCATCGGCCGCCTCTTTGTGGGCCGCCAGGCGCAGCGTCTTGAGCTGTTCCGGGCTTTCTGCGATGAATTGCAGCGCCAGATCCCAGGTCGGGATGCCCAGGTCCTCGGCTTCGTCTTCGAAAGCCCAGAGAATCTGTTGCTGTTGCTCCTTGGGGTCCAGTTCCTTGATCTCGTCCTGAAGGGTGGGGTTGGTCACGATGTATTTCGCCAAGGCAGCTTCGGTCCAGTCGTTTGCGTTCATGCGAGGAAATCTCCAATAGGGCGAGCTGACAATTTCTAATTTTAGGGTGGCTAACGTGAAGGACGATTGTGCGGGATGTCATGGGTTGATGCCACCCGCCGATGCGCCGCCGGTCGTGCTTACAAACGAAAAAGGCCCGTTGAGACGACGAGCCTTCTGGTTATAGCTGATTTGTGCTTAGCCGATAGTCATCGGCTTTTTCACATTGCGATGCGCATTGCTGCCCAGCAGCGGATGAGGGCCGTGGTCGCCATAAACACCCACCGGTTCGGGGAAGGTGCGCAGCAGGGTGACGTACAACAGCGCAGCCAGGCCCAGGGTGATCGGCAGGCTGATGTCGATGCCACCCGCCAGATTCCCCAGCGGGCCGACAAACTGCCCCGGCAGGTTGACGAAGCAGAGGCCCACTGCCGCGCTCGGAATCCAGGCGCCCAGACCGCGCCAGTTCCAGCCATTTTCGAACCAGTAATGGCCGCCGCTCTGACCGCGGGTGAACACCTGCAGGTCTTCGGGGTGGTAGAAGCCGCGACGGATGATCAGGCCCAGCACCATGATCACGATCCACGGCGAGGTGCAGGTGACGATCAGCACCGCGAAGGTCGACACACTCTGCACCAGGTTGAAGGCGAAACGGCCGATGAAGATGAAGGCGATGGCCGCGACGCCGATCAGAATCGTCGCTTGAGCGCGGTTCAGCAGGCGCGGGAACATGCTCGACATGTCCAGACCCGTGCCGTACAGCGATGTGGTGCCGGTGGACATGCCGCCGATGATGGCGATCAGGCACACGGGCAGGAAGAACCAGCTCGGCGAGACCGCCAGCAGGCCACCGACATAGTTGTTGTCGGTGATGTACTGCGGTGCTTGCGTGGCGACAATGGTGGCGGTGCACAGACCGAACAGAAACGGGATCAAGGTGCAGACCTGCGCCAGGAACACCGAGGCCATGATGCGTTTTTTCGAGGTATGGCGCGGGATGTAGCGCGACCAGTCACCCAGAAACGCGCCGAACGACACCGGGTTGCTCATCGCCAGCAACGCTGCGCCGATAAACGCTGCCCAGAAGCCTTCGCTGCCCTTATTCACGGTGCCCGCGAACCCTGCATCGAAGCTGCCGCTGAAGGCGAAAATGCCCAGCAAGAACAGAAGGCTGGAAGCGAAGACTGCAACCTTGCTGACCCACAACATGAAGCGGAAGCCATAGATGCAAACCACCAGCACCAACACGGCGAACACGCCGTAGGCGATGGCCAGTGCCAGGTCGTTTTCCGGCAGGCCGGCCATGCGCTTGGCGCCGCCGATCAGCGCATCGCCCGAACTCCAGACCGAGAGCGAGAAGAACGCCACAGCGGTGAGCAGCGACAGGAATGAACCGACGATCCGCCCGTGCACGCCGAAATGCGCGCCCGAGGACACGGCATTGTTGGTGCCGTTGAGGGCGCCAAACAGGCCCATCGGCGCGAGGATGATCGAGCCCAGGACGATGCCCAGAATGATCGACCAGACGCCCGCCTGGAACGACAATCCGAACAACACCGGAAAGCTTCCGAGCACCGCCGTGGCGAAGGTGTTGGCGCCGCCGAAGGTCAGGCGAAACAGGTCGATGGGCGAGGCGTCGCGCTGATCGTCCGGGATTTGTTCGACACCGAACGTTTCGATGCTGGTGGTGGGGTGTGACATGACGGTTTCCTGCGCGCTGTCGTGTTGTTATGAGGCTCTGCACCCGAGGGGCTGGCCCGTTTTGTTCGACCGGAACGCGTCCGGTCGTGGCGTTGGCAGTGGTCGGTAAGCCGACCGAAAGAATTGAAGCGTTTTGGTTGTTATGAATGAAGCCGCCCGGCGTGCTCGCTCGGGTCAGTCCGGTTGTGCGGACAGATGTTCGTGACAGGCCAGCCAGCGATTGCCGTCGTGGCGAAAGACGATGGTTTCACGTTCCTGAAACTGATTTTCCTCGGTGCCAAAGCGTACCCGCGTGGCGACATCGTGCATGAAGATCGCCACATTGCCTTGCAGATTGATGTGGGCATTGCTCGACTGGCAATCGAGCACGGCGAAACCGTCGGCCTGCCAGCCATTCCACACCTCACGATAGGCGGCACGGGACAGCAGTGGGGCGGGCAGGGTGTAGAACAGAAACGTGGCGTCTTCGCTGAAGGCGGTGAAATAGGCTTCGGTGTCGTTGCTGGCAAACGCGGCCACCAGATCGTTGGCGGCTTGCTGAACGTGTTCTTTGCGATGTGCGGTGGAGGTCATGGCCGTCTCGTTGTTGTGATTCTGGCGATGGGGCATGACTTTAAGCAGCTCTCACATCCGGTAACATCGTTGCCGATAAATATTCAGTTCAGAAATTTCGGAAGTAAAGGCAGCGGTCGATCGCTGTCCTCAATGGCCGCCTGACTTGAACAGGCTGCCCTTGACCGGCTGGCGGACCCTCCCGCCGGACGGATCGAAACAGGCGCTGTTGTAAATCGGCGCCACGCATGTGGAGGGCACCCCAGGCGGTGGCGGACGAATGGCCTGCATGTGGTCGGAGATTTCTTTCTCGTTGGTAATGATGATTCGGCGACGTCGGCTGACTTGCAGGATGTCGGTGGCATTCTTGTTGACCCGATCCGGGAAGTCGGCCTCCTCCCAATCGCTGGACAGCCGTTGAGCCGGGCGCTGTGGCATCGTTTGACCCATGTAGTCCGGGCACGGTGTCGAGGCAAAACTGACCTTGCCGTCATGGCTGACGCACTTGAACACGTCGCCATGGCTCATGGCGCTCACGCTCAACGTGAGCGCCGCCAGTGCGATTGCCGATCCTTTCATTGAAGCCCTCCTCAGGTGGCGCAAGGCTACCACTTGGCGAGAAGGGCTGTCAGCGAAGGCGGGCGCCTCAATGGGCTTTGTAAGCGGATTTCTGCACGCGGGACAACGCCAGCGCCACAAACATGTCGGCATCGCCCTGCAGCACTCGCAGGTGATCTTCGACGTGATCACTGACTTCAGGTTGCTCTCGCGAATCGATCAACCTCGTCACCTCACACAGGGCGTTGGCAGTGACCCAGAGGCTCTGGCGCAACTGGCTGATGATTTTCACCACGCTCTCGGCGCTGTCGCAATCCTCATCATGGGGCAGCGACGGCAGGGTCGGCATTTCCAGTCGATTGTTCGAGTCGATGCCTGTGACCACGCGGCTGATATCGACCCCTGCCGCCGCGATGCGAAACAGGTAGTCGGCCCTGGGCAGGCGCTGCCCGCTTTCATAATGGCCCTGGGCATTGGCTTCCACGCCTCCAATGGCGCCGAGTGCGCTTTGCGTAAGCTTCAGCCGTTTCCTTTCTTGTCTCAGACGTTTGCCAATACTGTTCATTACCTACTCCTGCGAAATCCGCGCCCTGGCTTTGGTGTCAGTCGAGCGCGCAATGGGGGCTGGAATACGGGCGGGGTCATCGAGTATCGAACGAGCCTCGTACTAAGTGGCTACTCCAAAGGTAGAAGCAACGCATAGACATTAGCTGGTCAATTGGCGGGATGACGGGGTTTCCGATGTTCTGCGGTAAGTAAATGAATTAAATCGTGAACTCGTAGGAATAATCTGACGAGTTGGATAGGTCATCCCTCCGAATGGATGGATAAATGCTCAATTGTCGCGGGGTGAATCAAGGCGTGACGGGACGATCCTGGGCATTCAAACGGGTGATCAGCGGCACCATCTCGGGTCGGCGCGCTTCCCATTCCTCTTGAGTGATGCCCAGCAGTACAACATTCACCCGGCTGCCTTCCTTGATGATGTTATGGCGCCGGACGCCTTCGATCTTAAAGCCGAACTTCTGGTGCATCTTGATGACGGCCGCGTTCATCTCCAGCACTTCGCAGTTCAGTTTTTCAAGTCCGGCTTCATTGAACGCGTGATCGAGCATCCAGAACTCCACCAGGCTTCCAAGGCCTTTGCCGCGCAGCCGGGTGTCGAGGTAGAACGCCCAGTCGGCGGTTTTCTGCGTCGCATTGATCGCACTCAGCGATACGACCCCCGCCAGTTCGCCGTCGCGCATTGCCGCGAACACGGATTGCCGAGGGTTGCCCTTCAACGAGCGCAGCCACTGTTCGTGCTCCTGCGGACTGATTTCGTGGGAGGTGTACATGAATTTGCGCACTTCCTCCTGATTGCGCAGGGTGCGCACGGCAGACTGGATTGACGGGCTGGCTTCGATCAGTGGCAGGAACTGCATGGGATGACATCCTTGGATCGGCGAGGGCGAGGGGGATGATAGCGTGGTGGCGACTTCTGTGCCTTCATGGCCGGATGCACATCATCGTGGGAAATGCCCGAGCAGTACCCCGGTTGCTGGGGAAGGCGATGGGTCAGTCGATGACGATGGTGATCGGATGCATTGGTCGGTAAGTCGGCTCCTACCGGACCGCCGGTTGCAGGATGAGCCTAAAAACGAAAAACCCCTGAATTCTCAAGGAATCTCAGGGGTTTCGTTTACATCGAATATGGCGGTGAAGGAGGGATTCGAACCCTCGATACAGTTTCCTGTATACACACTTTCCAGGCGTGCTCCTTAAGCCACTCGGACACCTCACCGTATCTCGCTAGACGTTCAGTCTGTCGAGGCGCGCTAATGTAGTCGAAAGCTTCGGCGAACGCAAAACTTTTTTTCAGAATTTTCATGCGCTTAAGCAAAAAAGTGCAAAGCCCTCGGGTTCCTGGTGGAACGCGGGGCTTGATGCAACGGCAGTCGACGGAGGGATCAGGCGCCAAAGCCGCCGTCGATGGTCAGGCTCGAACCTGTGACGTAACCCGCCTCAGGGCCTGCGAGGTAGGCGACCATGGCGGCGATTTCGTCCGAGCGGCCGTAACGCGGCACAGCCATCAGGCCCATCAGGGACGCGGCGAAATCGCTGTCGGCCGGGTTCATGTCGGTGTCGACCGGGCCGGGCTGCACGTTGTTGACGGTGATGCCGCGTGGGCCGAGGTCGCGGGCCAGGCCTTTGGTCAGGCCCACCAGCGCCGATTTGCTCATGGCATACACGCCGCCACCGGCGAAGGGCATGCGGTCGGCGTTGGTGCTGCCGATGTTGATGATGCGGCCGCCTTCTTTCATGTGGCGTGCAGCTTCCTGGCTGGCGATGAACACGCTGCGTACGTTGATGGCCAAGGTCCGGTCGAAGTCTTCGAGGCTGAACGCTTCCAGTGGGCCAATGGCGAGGACGCCTGCGTTGTTGACCAGAATGTCGACCCCGCCGAAGGCTTCGACGGTTTTCGCCACGGCGCTGCGAATGTCCTGTTCTTTGGCGCTGTCGGCTTTGATGGCCAGTGCTTTACCGCCGACTGCGGTGATGCTGTTCTGCAATTCCCGGGCTTTGTCTTCGGAACTGACAAAGGTGAAAGCGACCGCTGCGCCTTGCTCGGCCAGACGCTTGACGATGGCCGCGCCGATGCCGCGCGAACCGCCTTGTACCAGTGCTGTTTTACCGCTGAGGTTGGTTGGGTGAGTCATGTCAATCTCCTGTAAGCCTGCACATTGATGTGAGCCAGTGAGTGGATGGGCGTCAGTATCCGTCGATGATTAGGTTCTCGGTAGCCAGTAATCGCTATAGTCTGTGTAAACCAAAAGTTGTGAATGAGTGCGATGGAAAACTTCAGCAGCATCGAGTGCTTTGTCCGCAGTGCCGAGGTCGGCAGCTTCGCCGAAGCCGCACGCCGTCTGAGCCTGACGCCTGCCGCGGTGGGCAAGAGCGTGGCCAAGCTGGAAGCCCGGCTGGGCGTGCGGCTGTTCCAGCGTAGTACGCGGCGGCTGACCTTGACGGAAGCCGGGCAACGATTTCTCGACGAGGTGCGCGCCAGCTTCAATACCATCCAGAACGCCGTGGCCAATCTGGCCAGCGCCCAGGGCAGTCCGGCAGGGACGCTCAAGGTCAGTGTCGGGACGATTTTCGGCTGCTCATACGTAGTGCCGCTGCTGGGGGAGTTTCTGCGGCGCTTTCCGGCGATCACGCCAGACTGGCATTTCGATAACCGTCAGGTCGATCTGATCGGGCAGGGCTTCGATGCCGCCATTGGCGGTGGGTTCGACTTGCCCCAGGGTGTCGTGGCACGCAAGCTCGGCCCGGCCCATCGGGTGCTGGTCGCCGCGCCTGACTGGCTGAGCGCCCACCCGCAGGTTCATCATCCTGACGATCTGCGCGAGTGCGACGGGATTCTGATCCGCTCGCCACAGACCGGGCGCATTCGTTCATGGCCGTTGACCCACCGCAATCACGAGCAGACCCCGCTGCGTCTGAAGGTGCGCATGACCATGAGCGATTCGGAAGCGGCATGTCGCGCGGCGATTCAGGGCTTGGGGGTGGCCCTGGTGAGCATGCCGTTTGCGTTACCTTACCTGCGCAGCGGCGCGTTGGCGCGGGTGCTGCCGGACTGGTACGTCGAGGACGGCCACTTGTGCATTTATTACAGCGAGCACAAGTTGCTGCCCGGCAAGACCCGAGCCTTCGTCGATTTCATCATCGAGCAGTTTGCCGAACAGCAGTGGGCGCGGCATTTCAGCGCCATTTGAACAGGAACATCACCATGGACATTTCTCGCAAGGCCGCGCTGGTCATCATCGACATGCAGCAAGGCATCAACCACCCCAAGCTGGGGCGGCGCAACAACCCGGACGCCGAACAGCAGATGCTGGCGCTGTTAAACGCCTGGCGTGACACCGGGCGTACCGTCATCCATGTGCGGCATTTTTCCCGATCCGAAGACTCGGTGTTCTGGCCGAAGCAATCGGGGGTGGAATTCCAGCGCGAGTTTCTGCCGTGGGACGGGGAAGGGGAACTGCACAAACAGGTGCCGGACGCCTTCTGCCATTCGGCGCTGGAAGGCTGGTTGCGCGCGGACGGAATCAATCAAGTAGTGATCGTGGGTGTGGTGACCCACAACTCCGTTGAATCCACGGCGAGAACCGGGGGCAATCTGGGGTTTGAGGTGATCGTGCCCCATGACGCCTGCTACACCTTCGACGGTATGGATTTCTTTGGGCAGGCGCGCAGTGCTGAGGATATTCATGCCATGTCGCTCGCTAACCTGCAGGGTGAATATGCGACAGTGGTGGGGACGGAGCAGGTGTTGCGGGCGCTGTAACAAAGCAATCACCGCTGAACCTGTGGGAGATTCTCTGTTGTTTGGTCAAGCGCCTTCGCCACCAGAGGCGGCTCCCACAAGGATCGCGTCGAACAAAACGCCAGGTCTGGCACGGTCATTGTGGGAGCCGCCTCTGGTGGCGAAGGCGCTTGACCAGACAACAGAGAATCTTCCACAGGTTTGTATTCCGAATGGAGAAAGGTGCCGCGCCTTACAGCCTGAACCGCGCCATCTGCGCCGCGAGGTGCTCGGCCTTCTGCGTCAGCTTCTGACAGTCCTCACGGCAGGTACTGACATCGCTCACCGTCGATTGCGCCAAATCCGCGATGCCCTGCACGTTGCGGTTGATCTCTTCGGTCACGGTGCTTTGTTCTTCGGTGGCGGCCGCGACCTGATGGTTGCGGTCGGTCAGCTCTTCCACGTGCCCCGCGATGGCGTCCAGCGAGTGGCCAGTGCGGCGGCTGGCTTCCACGCCCGTACCCGTCGCGGCCTGACCTGCCCGCATCGAGGTCACCGCCTGTTCCGCGCCGTTCTTCAGTTCACCCATCATCTGCTGGATTTCCGAGGTCGCGCTCTGGGTGCGACCGGCCAGGGTGCGCACCTCATCGGCCACCACGGCAAAGCCGCGCCCCATTTCCCCGGCTCGCGCCGCTTCGATGGCCGCATTCAAGGCCAGCAGGTTGGTCTGTTCGGAAATGCTGCGAATCACGCTCAGCACCTGGTCGATGGTGGAAATCTGCGTGGCCAGGTTTTCCACCGCGCCTGCTGCTGTACCCACACCATCCGACATGCTTTGAATGTGGTCGATGGATTCACCGACCACGCGCTTGGCTGACACCGCTTCCTGATGGGTATTACGCGATACGTCGGCAGCCGCTCCAGCGTTGCGAGCGATTTCCTGCACGGTCAGGCCCATTTCATGGACGGCCGTGGCGACCATGTCGGTCATCTGCTGTTGCTTGAGCGCACGTGATGAAGTGCTGTCGACCACTCGAGCCACATCCACCACGCTGTGGCGCAGTTGTTCGCTGGTCTGCAACACATCGCCGATCAACAGGCGCAGGCTCTCGATGAAGCGGTTGAAGCCTCGGGCCAGATCCCCCAGTTCGTTGGTGCGGCTGTCATCCAGACGGCGGGTCAGATCGCCCTGGCCGCCGCCGATGTCCACCAATGCAGTAGTGACCTGCTGAATCGGCCGCACGATGCCACGTGCAATCCACGCGACAAATCCGAGGAAGCACAGCACCACCGCCAGGCTGATGGCGGAAATGGTGGTCAACGCCTCTTTGGCCGGGCCGTAGACTTCTGCCAACGGCACCTCGCTGACCAGCGTCCAGCCCAGCGATTCGACGGGTTTGGCGACCGCCACATAGGCCTGGCCATTGCGTTCGAATTCAAGCGCCTGGCCGTTGCGAGTCTGGCTAAGCAGGGCGCGTGCAGCGCTGTCGCCTACCAGTTGAGTCAGGGATTCTCGGTCATTGAAGTCCGCATTCGGATGCACCTTGATCTTGCCATCCGGGCTGACCAGATACACTTGGCCCTGCTTGCCGAAGTGGAAGTCGCGGACCATCTGCGACAGCGCGCTCATGCTGAAACCCAACCCCGCGACGCCCACCACGTTGCCGTTGTGTTCGATGCGCTGGTTAATGAACAGCGTCGGCACTTTGGTCGTGGCGTCGATATCGATGTCCAGCGAGCGCTGCTTGTTGCTGTCCAGGAAACCGTAGAACCAGTCGTTCTCGGCAGGCCCCCGTTGCAGCGTGCGATCCGCGCCCTTGTTGGTGATGTAGTGGCCGCTGTCCTTGGCGACGATGAAGGTGGTCAGCGCGTTGTGCTGTTCTTTGATCTTTGCCAGGTAGCGGATGAAGGCGGGTTGTTGTGTCGGATCTTCGCCGTTGCCCAGCCAGTCGGCGACCAGCGTGTTGTCGCCGATGTCGCTGGCGGCTGTCAGAGGCGCCGCCAACAGGCGTTCAAGGTCATTGCGGATCGCTTCGACGCTGGCCGGCATGGCCTGTTGCAGCAGGTAGCGATCCGTCAGTTTGTTCAAGGCAAAGGCGTAAATGCCGATGACGATCAGGCTGCTGATGACCAGCGCGGCCCCCATGCTCAGGGTCAGTTGCCACTGAATACTCTTTCGCCAGACAGGCATAGAAAACTCCGCAAATACGAGCGCACGACCACGATGGAACAGTGCCAGTGGCTCGCACCGAGCAATAAGCGAGCCAGTAAGTTGATCGAGTGGTCAGGTTGTGAGGGTGAAGCACGGCTGTAGGCCCTTGAATAGAAGGGCGTGATCCGTTCGGCGGATTGTCTCAGCGATGTGTCAGAAGATAGTTGTGTACAAGATGTGAGTTGTTTTGTAGCAATTTTTCTCACAGTGCGCGAAAAGGTGGCGAATGGCAGTGAGGATTGCCCTCGATTCTGCCATTCGAATGACGCAGGATTCAGGTGATCTGCAGGGCAGGCGTTTTCCTTGTGGGAGCGAATTCATTCGCGAGGCGGGGTGTCAGGCAATGATGATGTCTGGTGTGCCGACGTCATCGCGAATGAATTCGCTCCCACACGTGTATTGCAGTGCCAGCAATCAGGCGTGCTGCACACCCGCACGCTTCAACAGCTTCTTGCAACGCTCCGACAGGTGCACCACGCGCAGGTGTTTGCCGGCCTTTTGATAGCGCTCGCGCAGGGTTTTCAGCGCCGCAATCGCCGAGTAATCGACAAACCGCAAATGGCGGCAATCGAGGGTCACTTGCTCGGGGTCGTTCAGGTGATCGAACTGATCGAGAAACGGCGTGGTGGAGGCGAAGAACAGCGTCCCGTGAAGTTGATACAGCTTGCTACCGTCGGCTTCGGTATGGGCGTCGGCATACAGCTCGCGGGCCTGTTGCCAGGCGAAGTTCAGTGCGGCGATCAGGATGCCGAACAGCACGGCGGTAGCCAGATCCGTCAGCACCGTGACGATGGTCACCGCGATGATTGCCAGCACGTCGTTCAGCGGCACTTTGCGCAGCACCCGCAGCGCCGCCCAGGCGAAGGTCTGTTGCGCGACCACGAACATTACGCCCACCAGCGCGGCCAGTGGAATGCGCTCGATCAGTGGCGACAGGAACAGCACGAACATCAGGATCATCACCCCGGCCACAATCCCCGACAAACGCCCGCGCCCGCCTGAGCTGAGGTTGATCACGGTCTGGCCGATCATCGCGCAGCCGCCCATGCCGCCACACACGCCCGAGGCAATGTTGGCCACGCCCAGCGCCACGCATTCGCGGTCCGGGTAGCCACGGCTTTCAGTGATTTCGTCGGTGAGGTTCAGGGTCAGCAGGGTTTCCAGCAGGCCGACCAGCGCCATCAGCACGGCGTACGGCGCGACGATGCGCAGGGTCTCCAGATTCCAGGGCACATCAGGTAGTGCGAGGCTCGGTAGGCCGCCGGCGATGTGGGCCATGTCGCCGAGGGTGCGGGTCGGCAGGTCAAGCAGGTAGACCAGAAGGCCCACGCCAAGAATCGCCATCAGCGCAGGCGGCACGGCGCGGGTCAGGCGCGGCAGGAGGTAAACGACCGCCATGGTCAGCGCGACCAGACCCATCATCAGGTACAACGGCGTGCCGCTAAGCCAGTGTTCGCCGGTCTTGAAATGCTCAAGCTGAGCCATCGCGATGACGATGGCCAGGCCGTTGACGAAGCCTAGCATCACCGGGTACGGCACCATCCGCACCAGTTTGCCGAGGCGCAGCACACCGAAGGCGATCATCACCAGCCCGCCGAGCAGCACCGTCGCCAGCAGGTATTGCACGCCGTGTTGCACCACCAGCGCGACGATCACCACGGCCATCGAACCCGCCGCACCCGACACCATGCCGGGCCGCCCACCGAACAGGGCGGTCAGGGTGCAAATGATGAACGCACCGTAAAGCCCCATCAGCGGGTTGAGGTGGGCGACGAGGGCGAAGGCGATGCACTCGGGCACCAGAGCGAAAGAGGTGGTGAGTCCGGCAAGGACATCATCGCGTAAGCGAGCGGGTTTCATGGAGTACCTGAAGAAAGGGAGCGCAAAGGGTGGGGATGTTACGGAATGTGTGACAAACCGGCCACCTGTACACGTGGCATTTGCCAGGTGGTGATCCTATGGGAGTGAGCTTGCTCACGATAACCATGTATCTGTTGGATGATCAGTGACTGACAAAGCTCTTTCGTGAGCAAGCTCACTCCCACAGGCTTTCATCTGCCAGAAGGTTTCATTTTCCTTTAGAGGTGGGCCAGGTTCATCTCGCAAATGAATTTATCTCAGTGTCCAGTCAAGCGGCTTTGTGTAACGATGTTTGGCCAGATTGAACACTGCTCATTGCCAAGGACAGCACACAGATGCTCGCCGCTCTCAGACATTACCCTGCCTCGGTCAACCTCCTGCTGGCGTCGTCGTTGTTTCTGACGTTGGGGCGGGCGATCACCTTGCCGTATCTGGTGATTTACCTGTCCTCCAGCTTCACCCTCGGCATCAGCGACATCGGCATGATCGTCGGCAGTGCTTTGATCGTCGGTTCATTGCTGAGCCTGTACGGCGGCTACCTCACCGACAAACTGTCGAGCTACAAACTGATTTTGGCGTTCACCGGGTTCTTCTTCGTCGGCTTCGTCGGCATGTGCCTGACCGGCAAGCTGTGGCTGTTTTTCCTGTTTCTGGCGTCGTTCAACTTTGCTTATTCGGTGATCGACGTGGTGGTCAAGGCCGCGTTCGGCAAGCTGCTGCCGGTGGCCGAGCAGAGCAAGGTGTTTTCGGTGCGCTACACCCTGATCAACATCGGTTATGCGGTCGGGCCGTTCATTGGTGCGGGGCTGGCGCAGTGGAACATGAAGCTGCCGTTCATGATGTCGGCGGTGTTGGGGCTGGGTTACTTCATCGTTTACGCCATCTACGGCGACCGTAAATTGAGTTCGGCTGACCCGACGAATGCGCCGGTCTCGTTCCTCGCCGTCGGCAGGATTCTGCTCAAGGATTACCGGCTGGTCTGTTTCACCATTGGCGGCGTGCTCAGCGCGGTGGTGTTCGGCCAGTTCACCGCGTACCTCTCGCAGTACCTGGTGACCACCAACACGCCGGAATTTACCTACCAGGTCATCAGTTCGGTGGTGGCGGTCAATGCCGCTGTGGTGATCTGCTTGCAGTATGTCGTTGGCAAACACATCAGCCATCAATACCTGAATCAGTGGCTGACGGCGGGTTTCAGCCTGTTTCTGATGGGCGTGGTGGGGTTTGCGATGTCGAGCACGGTGCTGCACTGGTCGCTGGCCGTGGCGATTTTCACCCTGGGCGAAATCATCGTGTTCCCGGCCGAATACATGTTCATTGACCGCATTGCTCCGACCCACCTGCGCGGCATGTATTACGGCGCGCAAAACCTGTCCAACCTCGGCGGCGCGCTGGGGCCGGTGTTGTGCGGTTTTGCCCTGGCGGCGCAGCCACCGGCGTTCATGTTCTATATGCTGGCGGGCTTCATCGTGGCGGGCGGCTGTTTCTACTTGTTGGGGGCTTCGTACTCGCGACGTCACGATCAATCTTCCAGCACGCGGTGATTTGTTTTCGATGAGTGCGCTTTCTCCATTGCAGGCCTGGCAGCAGGCCGTCGACACCCAGGGTTTTCAGCCAGATGAGGCTCAGCGCCTTGCCGCCGCACAATTGCAGACCTGCTGGCAGGCGTTGAACGACGGAAAGTCTCACACCGTGCTTAAAGGCGTGTATTTGTGGGGCCCGGTCGGGCGTGGCAAGACCTGGCTCATGGACCGGTTTTTCGATGGCTTGCAGGTTCCGGCGCGGCGTCAGCATTTCCATCACTTCATGCGTTGGGTGCATCAGCGGCTGTTCCAGTTGACCGGCGTGCCCAAGCCCCTTGAGGTGGTCGCCCATGAGCTGGCGCAAGAAGTGCGCGTGCTGTGTTTCGACGAGTTGTTCGTCAACGACATCGGCGATGCGGTGATTCTCGGCGGCCTGCTGCGGGCGATGTTCGAAGAGGGCGTGGTGCTGGTTTGCACGTCTAACCAGTTGCCCGAGCAGTTGTATTCCACCGGGCACAACCGCGAGCGTTTCGTCCCGGCAATCACGGCCATCAACCATTACATGACAGTGGTCTCGGTGGACGGTGGCGAAGATCATCGTCTGCACCCCGGTCAGGCGCAGCAGCGCTACTGGGTGACGCCTGAGCAGGGCCGCAGTGCGTTGGTCGAGGTGTTCGAAAGCCTGAGCGAAGGCGAGTCGGTGTCGATCCAGCCGGTGCCGGTGGGGCGTCGTCATTTGCCGGTGGTGCGTTGCAGCAAAACGGTGCTGTGGTGCCGTTACATGGACCTGTGCGAGCAGCCATTTGCCGCGATGGACTTCATCGAGCTGTGCGACCGTTATCGGGTGGTCATGTTGAGTGAGGTGCCTGCCCTGAGCGCGCCGCAACGCGAGGGGCGTATCGCTCGGGGCACTGAAGATGGTGTGGAGCAGGTGACCGCCGGGGACCGGGAGTTGCCGCAGCTGTCACCTTACGATGACGGCGTGCGGCGTTTCATTGCGTTGGTGGACGAGTGCTACGACCGCAAGGTGCCGCTGTACGTCGAAGCGGCGATGCCGATGCAGGATTTGTACACCGAGGGCTACCTGGCGTTCGCCTTTCGCCGGACCTTGAGCCGGTTGCAGGAGATGCAGTTGGCAAGATTTGGGAAGTGATGCACGTGTCTCTGAATGCACACGGCTTGCTCACGAAGGGAATGGCCAGGCGCAGAAAATGTGCTGAATGTACCGACCTCTTCGTGAGCAAGCTCACTCCCACAATGTGGTGTTCATTTAGTCATTGATGTGAGTCGAAAGACCGTATCAAGCACGCATCCTTCGCTTCTGCGCCAGCACATGCTTGGCGCCTTCACCCACCAGCACCATGACCCCCAGCCAGATTGGCAGGTACGTCATCCACTCGTCACGGCCAATGGTTTCGCCCAGCAACAGCGCCACGCCCACCAGCAGCACCGGTTCGACATAACTCAACAGGCCGAACACGCTGAACGCCAACAGGCGGCTGGCCAGAATGTAGCTGACCAACGCCAGCGCACTGATCGCGCCAAGGACCGGGATCAGCAGGTAAAAACGCTGATTGGCTTCGACCACACCCGGATCACCCTTGCAGATGAACAGCACCGCCACCGGCAGGATCATCAGCATGTCCCACCACAGACCGCCGAGATTGTCGGTCTTGAGCTTGCGCCGCAGGATGAAGTACAGCGGATAACCCAGGCACACCAGCAGGGTTTCCCAGGAAAACGTCCCCAGCCGCCACAGCTCGTTGCCCACGCCGACCCCTGCACAACACGCGGCAATCTTTTGCAGATGAGACAGCCGTTCGCCATAGACCACGCGCCCGGTGAGGATCATGGTCAGCGGCAGCAGGAAGTAGCCCAGCGACACCTCCAGGCTGCGCCCATGCAGCGGCGCCCACAGGAACAGCCACAATTGAACACCCATCAGCGATGCCGACAGGGCAATCGCGCCCAGCAGGGCAGGGGTTTGACGGATACGCGCGCCCATGGCCCTGACCAGTTTCCAGTCGCCGCTGGACAGCATGAAGATCGTCACGCAGGGCAGGGTCAGCAACATCCGCCAACCAAATATTTCTTCTCCACTCAAAGGTTTCAGCAATGAGGTGTAGTAGTACATGACCGCGAAGAGGCAGGAGGCCATGACCGATAACGCAACACCCTTGTACACAGGGGCTCCTTGGTTCGGTTCAATCGATAGGGTTTGGATGACTTCCGGTGCAAGGCTCTAATGGCCCGCTTGCAGGAAGCCCGCGCAGTTTATCCGAAGCCCCGGGCGGCGTTCGCTCGCATTCTGGTAAACATCACTGCGGCTGGCAGTAAACGATGCACGTTTGGCAGAGAACGAGACCGCGCGCCGATTGAGGCCAAAACCGCTGTCCCTCACACTTTTCCTCAACGCGCCACACCGACGCGACTTATCGAGGAATACGCCATGACCCAAGAAATCGCCGGTATCAAAATCCCTGACAGCGCCCTGGCTCGCGCAACCACCGAATACATCCGTGATGAAGAAGACGATCTGCTCTTCAACCACTCCCGCCGCGTGTTCCTGTGGGGCGCGTTGACCGGCGAGCGTAAAGGTCTGAAATACGACGCCGAGCAACTGTACGTCGGCGCCATGTTCCACGATCTGGGTCTGGTGAAGAAGCACAGCAGCCCGGACCTGCGCTTCGAAGTCGACGGTGCCAACGCGGCTGCCGCGTTCGCCAAGCCGTTCGGCCTGTCGGAAGGTGACCTTGAGCAGATCTGGTTGTCGATTGCGCTGCATACCACGCCGGGCGTTCCCGAGCACCTGCGTCCCAACGTGGCGCTGGTGACCGCAGGCGTCGAGATGGACGTGCTGGGAATCAACTACGACAAGTTCAGCGATCAGCAGCGTGAAGTCGTGACCCACGCTCACCCACGTGGCGAGGAATTCAAAGAGTGCATTCTCTGCGCCTTCGCTAACGGTTTCCGCCACAAGCCGGACACCACCTTCGGCACCGTGAACGCCGACGTGCTGGTGGATGAAGATCCTAAGTTCAAGCCGCTGAACTTTGTGGAGATCATCCGTAAGTCGCCGTGGAAGGCGTAAATACGACTGCTTTACCCTTGTGGGAGAGTCTATGTTGGCTGGTCAACACCATTCGCCACCAAGGCGGCTCCCACAGTGATTGCGTCGAATTCAAATCTTGTATTCAACGCTGACACTGTGGGAGCCGGCTTGCTGGCGAATGCGTCAGGTCAGAGACGTCGATGTTGCTGACCCTCCGTTTTCGCCACCAAGGCGGCTCCCACAACTCCAGGATCGACACTCATGTTGAGGCGCTCCTGACGCCATTCCCCTCAACATCCCCACTTCGGCATCCCGCCACCTTTTGTTAGGCTTTCTTTATTGTGTGTCGGCCCATGACGGGCAGGCGTGTACCTAAAGGGAGCGGCAATGACCTCCATTGGCACTGCAACGCCGGTCGTGCCAGGTCGGCTGGAACAGTTCTCCACCCGTGTGGCGTTTTTCATCGCCGGTTTCAGTATTTCCGCCTGGGCGCCCATGGTGCCTTATGCCAAAGCCCGTCTTGGGCTGGATGACGCCAGCCTCGGCCTGTTGCTGTTGTGTCTGGGCATCGGTTCGATTCTCTCCATGCCATTGGCCGGTGCGATGACAGTGCGCTGGGGCTGTCGGCGCATCATCATCTGGGTCAGTTGCCTCACCTGCCTGTGCCTTCCGCTTTTGGCCACGCTGTCGAGTCTGCCGATGATGGTCGCGACGCTGTTTGTGTTCGGGGCCAGCATGGGGGTGTTGGACTGCGTCATCAATTTCCAGGCGATCATCGTCGAGCGCGCCAGCGGCAAGACCATGATGTCGGGCTTTCATGGCCTGTTCAGCTGCGGCGGGATTGCCGGAGCGGCGGGCGTTTCGGCGTTGCTGAGCGTGGGTGTCTGGCCGTGGTTGACGATGGTGATCGTCGCACTGCTGATCGGCTTTGCACTTTATAGAGCCGCGCCGAATCTGATCGCGTATGGCAGTGAGTCGGGCGGTCCGGTGTTCGCGGTGCCGCAAGGTGTGGTGCTGTTCATCGGCTTATTGTGCTTTACCGTATTTCTCACCGAAGGCGCGATGCTGGACTGGAGCGCCGTGTTCCTCAGTGCGCAGCGCGGTGTCGAGGCGTCCTATGCCGGGTTTGGCTACGCGGTGTTCGCGCTGGCCATGACCATCGGCCGGGTGTGGGGCGACCCTGTGGTACGACGGCTGGGCGCGCACAAGATTATCCTGTTTGGAGGGGCGTGCGCGGCAGCGGGCATGGCGATTGCCACCTTGATTCCGTATTGGCAGGTGGCACTGTGCGGCTATGCGTTGATCGGCATCGGTTGTTCGAACATCGTCCCGGTGTTCTACAGCGCGGTGGGACGGCAGAAGACCATGCCGGAAAACGTCGCGGTCCCGGCCATCACCACGCTGGGTTACATGGGCATTCTCATGGGGCCGGCCGGGATCGGTTTTGTCGCGCATCTGAGCAGCCTGAACGTGGCGTTCATGATCATCACGTTCATGCTGCTGGGGGTGGCGGCTAGCGGGCGTTATCTCAAAGTCTGAGCCGTAACGACTTTTTTTCCGCTGGTCATTATGCGGGGATCATCGCAAAGCCCACACCAAAGCGGTTCCAGGCGTTGATGGTGGCGATGGCCAGGGTGATGTTGGTCACATCGGCTTCGCTGTAGTGTTCCAGCAGCGCCTCGTATTGATCCTGCGGGGCGTGGTGGATCGACAGTTGGGTGAGGCTTTCCACCCAGGCCAGCACGGCCTTTTCCTTGTCCGTGAAGAAGGTGGTTTCGGCCCAGACGCTCAGGGTTTGCAGGCGGGCTTCGGTTTCACCGGCCTTGCGCGCATCGTTGGCGTGCATGTTCACGCAATAGGCGCAGCCGTTGATCTGCGAGGCGCGCAGGCGAATCAGCTCCAGCAGCGAGTTGTCGAGGCCTGACTTGGCCAGTGCGGTTTCCAGACCGACCATGGCTTTGTAGGCTTCTGGCGATTTCTGTGCCCAGGCGATGCGCTTGTTCATGTGTGTCACTCCGTTGGAGAAGGTAGGAAATGTTGTTGGACGTGGCACTACCTTACGACGGGCTGCGCAAGGCCCGAATAGCCAATGGATCGGGATTTCTGGAGACCAATTGCGCCACATCTTCTCCATTGGCCCAAGGCGAGCCAACACGCTTCATGAACGCCGCTGCCACGATTCGCGCCTTGCCGTACAGGCTCACGGCTTTAGGATATGGGCCTGCAATCACCCAGCAATCATCCAACAATCACAAGGACTCACCCATGTTTGCCGGATTCCAGAAAGACCAGCGCCTGGTCAATGGTGTGCAGATCGCCTACCGCATTGGCGGTACAGGGCCGGGCCTGCTGCTGTTGCACGGGCATCCTCAGACCCACGTCATCTGGCACAAGATCGCCGAGCGCCTGAGTCAGCACTTCACGGTGGTGGCGGCGGATTTGCGCGGTTACGGCGACAGCGGCAAACCTCTGGCTACTGAAGACCACTCCAGTTATTCCAAGCGCGAAATGGGCCGTGACATGGTGGCGCTGATGCGTGAACTGGGCCTGTCGACCTTCTCGGTTCTGGCTCACGACCGGGGCGCGCGGGTTGCCCACCGACTGGCGCTGGACCATCCACAGGCCGTCACGCGCATGGCCTTGCTCGACATCGCTCCGACCCTGGCCATGTACAGCCAGACTGACGAGGCGTTTGCCCGGGCCTATTGGCACTGGTTCTTCCTGATCCGCCCGGCGCCGCTGCCGGAGACGTTGCTGGAGGCCAATCCCGAGCAATACCTGCGCAGCGTGATGGGCACTCGTAGCGCCGGGTTGACGCCGTTCACCGATGAAGCCTTCGCCGAGTATGTGCGCTGCGCCAGCCTGCCGGGTGCGGCCCGTGGGGTGTGTGAAGACTACCGCGCCAGCGCCAGCATCGACCTGGAACACGACCGCGCCGACATCGCTGCGGGCCATCATCTGCATGTGCCATTGCTGGTGCTGTGGGGCGCGGAGGGCACGGTGGGTAAATGCTTCGATCCGCTCAAGGAGTGGCAGCAGGTCGCGACCGACGTGCGCGGCAAGGCGCTGCCGGGTGGGCATTATCTGGCGGAGGAAATACCGCAAGAGCTGTTGGCAGAGGTGTTGCCGTTTTTGATGTGAGCCGCCTCTGCGCCGGGCACCGCTCCCGCAGGTATTAGCGGCGTGATCAGCGGTTTGCGCTCGCACACGACATCCGTCGCGCCACCACCCGTTCGCGCACTTTGTCGTACACGATGTTGAACAGCAGGGTGTACGGCAGGAACAACAGCAGCAGGCCGATATCCAGCAAAAACGCTTCCCAGAAGCTGACCGACAGCCACCACGCCGCCAGCGGCACGACGGCGACAACCAGACCGGTTTCGAATGCCATCGAGTGCAATGCCCGCACTTTCAGGCTAAGCGCAAACCCCCACCGCGCACGCAACCGGTCGAAGCCTGCGTTGAAGACCATGTTCCAGAGCATCGCCACGGTGGAGATCATCACCGTCATCGCCCCCATCTTCCCCAATGATTGGCCGAACACCCACGCCAGACCCGGCGCAAACATCAACACACCGATGAGTTCGAACAGCAGCGCATGAAACGCGCGCTCCTTGATGGATTTTGCAGGGACAACCGACTTCGCAGCGTTATGGACAGGCATGATGACATTCACTTTGTTGCGGGCAGGGCTGCATTGTCACTGCGCAGTCGGCTACAGTGAAAATCGATACCATCGGAAAAACCGATGGATGAGCGCAAGGACCTGCCATGAGTTATTCCCCCGAAGCCCTCGAAGCCTTCACCCAGGTGGTGGCTCTGGGTTCTTTCAGTGCGGCGGCGCGTCGGCTGTGCAAGAGCCAGTCGACCATCAGCGAAGCGATTTCCCGGCTGGAAATCGATCTGGGTGTCGAGCTGTTCGATCGCTCCTCCAAGCAACCCACGTTGACTGAAGCGGGCAAGGCGCTGGAAGGTCGGATCGAAGAAGTGCTGGCGTCGTCCGATAAGTTGCGCCGTGCCGCAGGCCGGTTGGTGGAGGGCATCGAGCCGCGCTTGACGTTGGTGCTGTCGGACGCTAACCAGTTCGCCGAATTCGAAGCGCGGATGACCGAGCTCGATCAGCGTTTTCCGGACATCGAGCTGGAGTGCGTGTTTGCCGAACACGGCGATGCCATCAATCTGATCCAGACCGGGCGAGCGACGCTGGGGCTGTTGTCCGCGCAGCCCGGTTATCCGCCGGAGGTGGGTTACGCCACGATCGTCGAGCGGGCGGACTTTGGTCTGTTCGTGGCGCACTGTCATCCGTTGGCCAGCGAAGAGCGGGTGGACTATCGGCAATTGGCCGAGCATCGGGCGTTGCGCCTGAACACCCTCATCGACGAATGCGTGACCACCGATGATCTGCCCGAGGGCGCTCAGCGAACTTGGTCAGCGCCCAATTACCTGTTGCTGATGGACATGGCCGTGTTCGGTTTTGGCTGGTCGGCCTTGCCTCGCTGGCTGGTGCGCGGTTACGCCCAAGGGCGCCTGAAAGAGCTGCAAGTGCCGGGTTGGCCGCGCAGCTCGGCGGTGGACGTGATCTGGTCGCGACAGCGGAGTCTGGGGCCTGCGGCGGCGTGGTTGCTTGACACATTGCTGGAGGGGCGGGGGGATTATTGAATTGACGCCCCGGACTCTGTGCCGACTGCCGATGCGTTGTGGGAGTGAGCTTGCTCACGAAGACTGACTGCCAGGCGCAAAAGATGCTGCGACCAATCATTCCTTTCGTGAGCAAGCTCACTCCCACAGGGGATGGTGGTGGGATTCAATCCCTATAAGGGACGGTAGGCGGATTCAATCCTCACCCGCTTCAAGCACAAACCCCTCCGGCATCTCCCGCGCATACTCACCCACCACCTCCCGCGTCAGGCCGACGATGTCTTCCACCAGCTCCATGCCCGCGCCCGTGCGCCAGCTGGCGACGATGTCCATCATCGGTGGCAGGGGCACGTTTTCGATTCGCGTCAGCACCCCTTGGGCCAGCTCACCGCGCACCAGCGTGACTGGCAATGCACCAATGCCGAAACCGTCTCGCACCAATCGGGTGATCGCCGAGGCCGAATTCACGCAGTTGATGCGCGGCGTGATGATGTCGGCGGTGTGCAGCATGTTGAGGATGTCCTGATGCGGCCGCGAGTTGCGCGAGAAGGTGACGATCCGTTCCTGGGCGATCTCTTCCAGCGTTACGCCTGGCCGGTCGAAGGCGGATCCGGCGGGCACCACCCAATGCAGCGGATAGCGTGCCAGCATGGCGTTACGCACGCTGTCGAAGCGCAGCACGTCGGTCTGGAAAATGATGTCCTGATAACCCTTTTCCAGTTGGGCGCACAGGTTGCTGGCGGTCTCGGCGGTCAGCTCGATTTCCAGATTCGGGTAACACTTCATCAGCCGTGTTACCAGCGGGCTGAGCCAGGTGTGTATCACCGTATCCATGGCGCCGATGCGGATCCGGCCGCGCACTTGTGTGGGATCTTTGATCGCCGCCTTCATGCTTTGCATCGTGTCTAAGATGTGCTCGGCGTATTCCAGCACCCGCACACCCTCGGTGGTCAGCGAGACACCCTTGGAGTCGCGGACGAACAGGCGCACGCCCATTTCGTCTTCCAGCGCGGCGATCCGGCTGGAGATAGAGGCCTGGGTGCTGAACAGTTTTTCCGCCGTGAGCCGGAAGCTTTTCAGCCGCGCGACCCAGACAAAGGTTTCCAGAAACTTGAGGTTCACCGAGCGTTTTCCTTGAGCGATTGAGCGGCGCCGAACGGGACGTGGGCCACAACGCCCACCGCGAACGGCGATCATCAGCCAGGGAAAAAAGCAGGTTGCATGCCAGTGAAACAATGGAAATTCTGATCGAGCGCTACGGTTTTATTTGTTGGACGCCCGATCAAATCCGTGCGAGCGGCTACGTCACCAGGCGTAGCGCAGGTCGAGGGCGCTGCGCCTGATGTTGCTGACGGAGGATGTCCTGCATCCTCAGGTTCAGCGCCTCGGTGGCTCTGAGCAATTGGCGCAGGGCGTCGAGCAGGGTCTTTTGGCCATGGATGTCCAGATCGTGACGCGATCCGGCGATGCTCTCCAACAGGCTGGTCAGGCTTTGGGTCAGTTCGTCGATCGGTTCCATCGCAGCATTCCATGTCATTGGAAGGTAAACCCGTCAAGGCGCTGTTTGAGCGCCACCGCGATTTGTGCCAGTTCTTCGCTCGCCGCCCGGGTCTGGTCGGCGCGCACGGACGACTGCGTGGACAGGTCGCGAATGCGGATGATGCTGCGATCCACGTCCTTGGCCACCAGCGCCTGTTGCTCGCATGCGGTGGCGATCAAGGTATTGCGCTCATCGATGCGGTTCACCGACGTGGTGATGCCCTGCAACGCGGCATTGGCGGACGCTGCCTGTTCCCGTGTCTGGGCGGCCTGGGTTGCACTGTCGGTCAGGGCTGTGACGGTTTCGCGGGTGCCGCTCTGGATGTGGCCGATCATGCGCTCGATGTCCATCGTCGAGGTGCTGGTGCGATGGGCCAGTGAGCGCACCTCATCAGCCACCACGGCAAAGCCGCGACCGGCCTCGCCGGCACGCGCCGCTTCGATGGCCGCGTTGAGCGCCAACAGGTTGGTCTGCTCGGCAACAGAGCGAATCACCTCGAGCACTTTGCTGATTTCGAGCGTGTTGCTCGCCAGCACACCTGCGCGTTCGGAAGCACCGCTGACGCTGCTGTCCAGGCGCGTGATCGCGCCCAGCGTGGCGTTGAGTTCCTCTTGGCCGTCCTGGGCCAGGTGCAACGAACTCCTCGATTCATCGGAAGTGCTCAAGGCATTGCGCGCCACTTCGTCCACCGCTTGACTCATCTCGGTGATGGCGGTGGCGGCCTGCTCGATTTCGCTGTTCTGGGCCAGCAAATCGGTGTGACTGCTGCTGACCAGTGTACTCAGTTCCTCGGCGGCGGCCGAGAGCTGGCCTGCGGCGTGGTAGACACCTGCCAGCGTGCCACTGAGGTTGTCGCGCATGACGATCACCGCCCGCAGCAGTTGAGCGGCCTCGTCCTGTTCCTCGATGTGCTCAGAGGTCGCCCGCAGATCGCCCTGCGCGATATTTTCGGCAAACGTCAGCGCTTGGGAAACGGGCTGAGCGATGCTGCGAGTCAAACTGTGTGCGATGAGCGCTGCACCCAGCGTTACCACAATGATCACCCCCAGCGTGACTTGCAGTGACATCCGGTAAGCCGCAGCGCCCGACTCACTGGCTGCCTGTTGAGAAGCGTCGTTCATACGCTCCAGTTCGCCCAACGCATCATTCATCTGCTGTGCAAGGGTGGTCAGTTCATTTTCAATGAACGCCTGAGCCTGTGCGGTGCGGCCTTGCGCCAGTTCATCATGCACCTTGAGGGCGCCCGCCCGGTATTGATCGAACAGCGTGCCGACACGGTTGAAAATCTGCCCCTCGTGTTCGGTGGAAACCAACGGGCGGTAAGCCTCTTGTGCGGTCTTGAAGTCGCGGATGTCATCCATCAACAGCTGATAATTCTTGGTCAGGGCCGCTTCATTGGTGGACACCAGCAAGCGCAGGGTGCTCAAGCGTGCCTTGGCCACGGCGAGAATGATGTCATCGCCAAAGGCAATGCCCGGCAGGGCATCTTGTTCAATCACCAAACTTGCCTGGCGGATCACTTTGGATTGATACATGGCGAAGGCACCGACCCCGATCAACGCGAGGATGACCAGTGCAAAACACAGTCGAATACGTGTGGCGAATTTGAAGCGTCTGAGCATCATTGAATGTTCATCCCCGGTGAACGGCAAGTCCCGTCCCGGGGTTGTACAGTGTAAGCGGTAGGTTTTAACCGGGGCGTCAGGCCCGGGATAAACGAAAACAGCTCGCGGATAACAATAAGGGCATCAGTGATCCTCGCGAGATGGAACTTGAACGGAGTTTCACTTGGTATCGGCCGGGGTGTTCCCCTGTTCGATCCGATAACTTCCCGGCGACATCGAAAACCATCGCTCGCACGCTTTATTGAAGGCGCTCTGGTTTTTGAATCCGATGCAGTAAGCCACTTGTTTCAGACTCAGGTCGGTATTCAGCAGCAAATGACGGCTGTGTTGCTGACGCACTTCATCGAGCACTTTGTGAAAGCGCTGCCCCTCTTTTTCCAATGCACGGGATAACTGATGCGCCGACATTTCCATGCCTTGAGCCACCTCCTCAAGCGCCAGTGTCTTGCCCTGAATCAAATATTGGAGGATGAGTTGCCTGAGACGCGTGGTGATCACGTCCGCTTGCCATTCTCGTTGGCGCCGCCGCAAGTAATCGTCATGGATCTGCTGCAGTGACGGGTCGAAGGTCGCCACCGGCAGTTCGCCGTCGCAGCGTCGGAAGGTCAGCGATGTGACCGGGGCGGAAAACTTCAGGTTGTTGCCGAACAGTCGCTCCAGTTGGCGCTTGTCGGTGGGTTCGCGGTAGCTGAATTCGGCTTGAATCGGCTCAATACGGGTCTTGGGCGCCAACCAGTGCAGCAGGCCGAGCGTAAGGGCTGCCACCGCGTCGATGAAAGCCCGTGGCAGCGCTGTGTTGCACGGGCTGGTAGACAATCCGGCAATCTTCATCGCGGTCGGGTGAACTTCCAGATACAGGCTGAAGCCGCTTCCGATCAGGGTATGGTACTCGGCGATCCTGGCCAGCGCGTCGTGCAGCGTCGGGCACGACATGATGGCGTAGCCCAAGACGCCCAGATGCCCGGGATGCGCGCTGTGATAGGCCAGCAGACCGATATCTTCGTTACCACTCTGCTGGTGCGCTCGGGTAAAGAATTCTGTGAGCTCATTCATGGGGACATGGGGCGGTGGCGGTAACTCACGCGCCTGCTCCGACGAATGAACTAGATGGTGCTCAACACCTTTTTCGACGTGACAAATAGCGTCGATAAACGCTTGCGCGAAAACCGGAGAGATACTCTGCATGGTCATTCCGTATCGTGATCGGTCGGCCGGTGACGGTGTTGTTATAAGGCCTGGTTTGTTGACTGATTGCTCAGGATTTAAGAAGGAAAGTTGCGTGGTGAATCGGAGGACGTCTTGCGCTCCTTGGAAAAAATATTTAGCGGTCGATAAAAATCGGTTCTCGAACGAACTATTTGGTTATCCGCCTACAGGGGGGCCTAGTTCCAGGTCCCTACACTAGCGAAAGAGACATAAGTGTAAAGTGAACAGGATTACCGCGTCACTCATCGTCTCCAAATCAATGGAGAGCGATGAACGGTGCCTGAACAGAATTTCTTATGGGGCATAGCGGTTTTTTCCCGTTGGACGGCAGGCGGCGGTCTGCCGAAAGATGCTCGGCGACACGAGAAAGGCACGACGCCGCGTCGGTAGACACCGATGCAATCCACGCGCCAAGCCTTCAGGGTCGTGGTGTCCAGGCGCCCGATCTCATTCATTAGCTGCGCTCTGCCAAGCAGTCGGTCGACACCGCTGCGCGCTCACGGGAAGAGGCTTCAATGACCCATAACAATCAAAAATATATTCGCGCATTGCTCTTTGGCGGCGCCACGCTTACCTACGGCGTGACCGCTCAGGCTGGCTTTTTCGCTGACAGCAAAGGCGAACTGGAAAGCCGCAATTTCTACTTCAATCGCGACTTTCGTCAGGAAGGCGCCCGGGACAAGGCCGAGGAGTGGGCGCAGGGTTTCCTGTTGCGCCTGCGGTCGGGCTACACCGCAGGCACCGTCGGTTTTGGCCTGGATGCACTGGGGATGGTGGGCGTGAAGCTGGATTCGGGGGACGGCACGGCGGGCACCGGTTTGTTGCCTGCGGATCGGTCATCGGGCGGCTCGCAGGACGACTACGCCAAGTTAGGGCTGACGGCGAAGATGAAAGTCTCGAAGACCGAATTGAAAGTCGGCTCACTGTTTTTCAAGGACCCGGTGATCAACTCCAACGACACTCGCCTGTTGCCGCAGACCTTTCGCGGCGGGCTGTTGACCTCGCAAGAACTGAACAACTTCACGTTCACGGGCGGCCACATCGACCGGATCAAGGCCAACAGCTCCAGTGACTTCACTCAGATGACCGGCAACCGCATCGGCGGCACCAGCAACAGCTTCAACTTCGGCGGCGGCGATTACCAGGTCACCCCGCAACTGGCGCTGAGCGCCCACTATGGACAACTGGAAAATGTCTATCAGCAGTATTTTGGCGGGCTGGTGCATGTGCTGCCGTTGGGCGCGGGGCAGAGCCTGAAGTCGGACCTGCGCTACGCCAGCAGTCGAGAGGACGGCAACTTTCGCGACCTGGACAACAAGGCATTCGGGTCGATGTTCACCTACAAACTCAACGCCCATGCCTTCGGCGTCGGCTACCAACGGATGACCGGGGACGATCCGTTTCCCTACATCGCGGGCAGCGATCCTTACCTGGTCAACTTCATTCAGATCGGTGACTTCGCCAACGCCAAAGAGCGTTCGTGGCAACTGCGTTACGACTACGACTTCGCCGCGTTGGGGCTGCCGGGGCTGACGTTCATGAGCCGTTATGTATCGGGGGACAACGTCGAGCGTGCAGCGGGGGGAGAGGGCAAGGAGTGGGAACGCAACACCGACATCGGTTACGTGTTTCAGAGCGGGGCGCTGAAGAACCTCGGGGTGAAATGGCGCAACGCGACGGTGCGCTCCAACTTCGGCAATGACCTGGATGAGAACCGTTTGATCGTGAGTTACACCGTGCCGCTTTGGTAAAGGGCAGGGCTCCGTGTGGAACCCTTTGTGGGAGCCGGCTTGCTGGCGAAAGCGCTGTGGCAGTCACCCCTGATGTCACGGATGTACGGCATTCGCCAGCAAGCCGGCTCCCACAGGGTCGCATTTCAACCTGTTTTGGCGTGGTTCCCGCCAGACATTCTTCACTGAGACGAGATTCTCACCATGCAAACCGCTATCAATCTATGGCCGCTGCTCGGCGTGCTGGTCATCGTTCTGGGCTTTTTCCTGCGTTTCAATCCGATGCTGGTGGTGGCCTTGGCTGCACTGGCGACCGGTCTTGCCGCCAGCATGCCGCTGGAAGCTATTCTGGCCACCATCGGCACCGGCTTCATCAAAACCCGCACCTTGCCGCTGATCATCCTGCTGCCACTGGCGGTCATTGGCCTTTTGGAGCGCCACGGTCTACGGCTTCACGCGCAGAACTGGATCGCACGGTTTACCCGCCTCACCGCCGGGCGACTGCTGATCGCCTACCTGTTCGTACGGGAAAGTACGGCGGCATTGGGCCTGACCAGTCTGGGCGGGCATCCGCAAATGGTCCGTCCGCTGCTGGCACCGATGGCCGAAGGCGCTGCCGAATCCCGTTTCGGCAAACTGCCGCACGCTCTGCGTATCAAACTGCTCTCACTGTGTGCGGCCACCGACAATGTGGGGCTGTTCTTCGGTGAGGACATTTTTGTGGCCTTCGGCGCGATTGCCCTGATGCACACCTTCCTGCTCGGTTCGGGCATCGACGTCGACCCGATGCATATCGCGTTCTGGGGCATTCCCACAGCGATCTGCGCTTTTGTGATTCACGCCATTCGCCTGCATCGTTTCGACCAGCGCCTGAGCCGCGAACTGAGGGCTTTGCCGCAGGCGTCGGTTTCTGCTCAGGAGGTCACGCCATGATTCTGTCCATTCAATACCTATACTGGCTGGCGGGCGTAATTCTGGCGATCACCGCCGTGATGACGATCACCGACCGCAGCAATCCCAAGCGTTGGAGCACAGGCTTGTTCTGGGGCCTGTTCGCCGTCGCGTTTCTGGTCGGTGATCACCTGCCGCCGGTGTGGGTCGGCGTCGGCGTGCTGGTGATGGCGCTGATCGCAGGTCTTGGCGGGGTGGGTTTTGGTCAGCACGACAACCTGCCGGACAAGGCCCGGCGCGAAAGTGCAGGGCGCTTGAAGAACAAGCTGTTCATCCCCGCGCTGGCAATTCCGTTGGTGACGGTGATCGGCGCGGTGTTGCTGAAAAACATCAAGTTCGGTGACGTGTATCTGCTCGATCCGGCTAACAGCACGTTCGTGTCATTGGGCATTGGCAGCCTGGTGGCATTGGCTCTGGCCTGCTGGCTGACCCGTGACACGCCGGTGCAGGCCATGCGTGAGTCCCGTCGTTTGACTGAGGCGTTGGGTTGGGCGCTGGTGCTGCCGCAAATGCTAGCGATGCTCGGCCTGGTGTTCAATGATGCAGGTGTCGGCAAGGCGGTGGCGCATCTGGCGACGGCCTACATCAACCTGGACTTTCGGCTGATCGCGGTGATGGTCTATGTGCTGGGCATGGCGCTGTTCACGATTGTCATGGGCAACGGCTTTGCGGCGTTTCCGGTGATGACCGGGGGGATCGGCGTCCCCGTGCTGGTCGGCATGTACGGCGCCAATCCGGCGGTCATGGCGGCCATCGGCATGTTTTCCGGTTATTGCGGCACGCTGATGACGCCCATGGCGGCGAACTACAACCTCATCCCGGCGGCGCTGCTGGAGTTGCCGGATAAATACGCGGTGATCAAGGCGCAGATTCCCACGGCGTTGGCGATGTTGGTGGCGAATATCCTTTTGCTTTATTTCCTGATGTAAGGCGCTTTTCGGTCAAACGAATTTGCCCGATAGAACGCCAACCTGTGGCCGGCTTGCTGGCGAATGCGGTACCTCCGTGGCAGCAGGGGTGACTGACACAGCGCTTTCGCCAGCAAGCCGGCTCCCACAGTTTCGGCGTCGAAACCAGGCAACATATATTTTCCACAGGTCGTCAGCACCGCAATGATCGGGTGATCGCAAACGATTGCGACCACCGACTGTCTCTATAGACCAATGGTCCAACCCCCTCTAAATCCGGGCTTTCAACGGGTCAGACAGCGATATCTGGCCCGTTTTTGCTGTGGCGCGATGAAGCCCCTACAAAAAAGAGGTTGAATAGTCACAATAAATGTTATTTAAATAACAAAAATAATAACGCCCAAGCGGTTCGATTTTTTTGGTCCGTGGGTGCGTGCACAAGGTAATGACACACATGAACAAGATCGCGGTCATCGGCAGCAACATGGTGGATTTGATCACCTACATCGACCGGATGCCGGTTCAGGGCGAGACCCTGGAAGCGCCGGATTTCGCCATGGGCTGCGGCGGCAAGGGTGCCAATCAGGCCGTCGCGGCGGCCAAACTGGGCGCTGACATACTGATGCTGAGCAAGGTTGGCGACGACATGTTCGCCGACAACACCCTGGCCAACTTCAAGCGCTTCGGCATCGACACCCAGTTCGTTCAGCGGGTGCCGGGGGTGTCCAGCGGCGTCGCGCCGATCTTCGTGCAGAGCGATTCCCACAACAGCATTCTTATCGTCAAAGGTGCCAACGCCCACCTTAAACCCGCTGACATCGACGCCGCCCAGGCGGCTTTGCGTGATTGCTCGCTGATCGTGCTGCAACTGGAGATCGAGCTGGAAACGGTCTACTACGCCATCGATTTCGCCAAGGCCAACGACATCCCCGTGCTGCTCAATCCGGCGCCTGCGGTCAAAGGTTTGAGCCGTGAGCACCTGCTGAAACTGGACTTCTTCATCCCCAATGAAACCGAGTTGTCGCTGATCACCGGTCAAACCATCGATTCCCTCGAGGCTGCCCGTTCTGCCGCGTTGCAGTTGACGCAGGACGGCATTCGCCACGTCATCGTGACCCTCGGTGAAAAGGGCGCGCTGTACGTGGGCGAGGAGGGCGAGTTCCGCGTGGACGGCATCAAGGTCGATGCCCGTGATACCACCGGCGCAGGCGACGCGTTCATCGGCTGTTTCGCCCGCCACTGGAGCGAAGACGGCGATATGCGCCGCGCCATGACCCAGGCCGTGGCCTATTCCGCCTGTTCGGTCACCGGGCTGGGCACCCAGAGCTCCTACCCGGACGCCGACACGTTCGGACGCTTTCTCGACACGCTGTAAGCCTTTCTTGAGCCGCCGCGCCCTGACCGGATGTTTCTGACCGGCAGGGCGGGGTATTTCCTGCATTTGACGGAGAACAACAATGACAAAGCCCGCGCTCCAACAGTCCCCGGACGGGTTCTACCTGAACCGCACGCCGTGGTTCGCTTTTATCCTGCTGTGTTGCTGCTTCGCGTTGTGGGCGGCGGCCGCGAGCATGAATGACGTGCTCATCGCGCACTTTAAAAAGGCCTTCCTGCTCAGCGATTTCCAGACCGCGTTCGTGCAGTCGGCGTTCTACCTGGGCTACTTCTTCGTGGCCATTCCGGCGGCGATGGTCGTCAGGCATTTCAGCTACAAAACCACCATCCTCATCGGCCTGCTGCTGTACATGGTGGGCTGCTCGCTGTTCTTCCCGGCGGCCTCGATGGCCAAGTACGAGATGTTCCTGATGGCGCTGTTCGTCATCGCGGCGGGCCTGTCGTTTCTGGAAACCGCCTGCAACACCTACTCGACGCTGATGGGGCCGCGTGAAACCGGCACCCGTCGCCTGAACATCTCTCAGACTTTCCACCCGTTCGGCGCCATGGCCGGGGTGTATGTGGGCAGCTTCGTGATGTTCAAGGACACCGACGCCACCCGCGAGCAACTGACCCAGATGAGCGCGTCCGAAGCGGCGATTCAGCAACTGGACATGATCCAGTCCACACTGCTGCCGTACAAATGGATGATCGCGGTGCTGATCCTGATGTTCGTGCTGATCGCCTTCACCAGATTCCCGGCGTGCAAAGGCAACATCAAGGACATCGCCAAGAAGAGCGGCGTGGCTCAGAGCCTGTCGCGCCTGTGGCGTAACCCGCGTTTCACCTTTGGCGTGTTGGCGCAGTTTCTGTACGTCGGCGCGCAAGTCGGCGTGTGGAGTTTCACCATTCGCCTGGCCATGCAGATGGGCGGGATGAACGAGCGCAGTGCGTCTTGGTTCCTGCTGACCACCTTTGCCGCTTACTTCGTCGGCAAGATGATCGCCAACCTGCTGATGCGCAAACTGCACCCGGCCAAGGTGTTGGCGATTTATGGCGTGCTGACCATCGTGCTGCTGGCCTACACCATTCTGGTGCCGAACATCAGCGCGGTGTACGCAGCGGTGGGCGTGAGCATCTTCCTCGGCCCGTGCTGGCCGACCATTTACGGCCTGACCATCGATGGTCTGGGTGAAGACACGGGCGTTGGCGGTTCGCTCCTGGTGATGAGCATCGTCGGCGGCGGCGTGATGCCGATCTTCCAGGGCCTGCTGTCCGACGCCACTCACGGCAACATGCAAATCGCCTACAGCGTGCCGCTGCTGTGTTTCGTGGTGATCGTCGCCTACGCAATCAAATGCCTGCGTGATCCGCGCAGCGAAACGGCGCCGGTCGGTGCGGTGACCGCCTCATGAGCACGATTATTTCGCTCTATCCCGAACTGTTCGGCAGCGTTGAAAAAACGCTGCTGGAATCCGCTGATTTTCGCGTGCTGGCCTGGACCTACCCCAGCGGCGTGAAAGCCCTGGCATTGGAGAACAACCGTGGCCGTGTGACAGTGCTGCCGTATCAGGGGCAGATGATCTGGTCGGCGGTCTTCGACGGCTGCGACCTGACCATGCGCAACATGTTCGAGCAGCCGCGCCCAAGCCCGACGGTCATCGGCACCTACGGCTGCTTCATGTTCCACAGTGGCCTGCTGCGCAACGGCTGCCCAACGCCGGAAGACGATCATCCGCTGCACGGCGAAATGCCCTGCGCGCCGATGGACAGCGCCTGGCTGGAGGTCGGCACAGATACAACCGGCGCGTTTCTGCGTGTCGGGGGCGAGTACGAATACGTCATGGGCTTCGGTGACCACTACCGCGCCCGCCCCAGCGTGAAATTGCGTCCGGGTTCGGCGTTGTTCGACATCGACATGGACGTGCAGAACCTCGCAGGCAAGCCGATGGAGCTGATGTACATGGCGCACATGAACTACGCGTACGTCGCCAATGGCCGGTTTGTCGAGCCTTTGGGTATTGAAAGGACGAGGGTGCGCACCAGCGTACCGGCCCACGTGAAACCCACACCCGCGTGGTCGGCGTACATGGCTGAGTTGACGGAAGATCCTGCGCGTTTGCAGGTGCTGAATACCCCGGAATTGTACGACCCGGAAATCGTCTGCTTCTTCGACGGTGTGAAAGCGGATGCCACCGGTGACGCCCATTTTTTGCTCGCGCATCAAGATGGCGCGGCGTTTTACACCCGCTACAAGCCTGCCCAATTCGATCATGCCGCGCGCTGGATTCTGCACAACGCCGATCAGCAGGTCGCTGCGTTCGTGCTGCCTTCGACCTGTGAGCCAGAGGGCTATCGGGCGGAAAAGGCAAAGGGCAATGTGCGGGAATTGGCGGCGGGGGAGAGCGCGTCGTTCAGTGTGACGACGGGGTACCTGGCGTCTGGGGAGTTCTTGCAACTGGAAAGTGATTTGAAACGCTGATGGCCCTGTCGCGAATGAATTCGCTCCCACAATGTGACCGCGTTCTGGCTGACGGTACACGTTGCCCTGTAGGAGCGAATTCATTCGCAATGGCGGTGGATCAGGCGCGGAAGATCCAACGTCTGACTAAATCACCAACTGCGCCCCATACCCCTGAATCAGATCGCGATACACCTTGGGCACTTTCTTGTCGCTGACCACCACATGAAAGGCATCCAGCGTTGCGAAATGCGCGGTGCGCACGGCGTCGAACTTGGAGTGGTCGGCCAGCAACATGCAGTGGCGGGCCTGGCGCAGAACTTTCTGCTTGACCTCCACTTCATTGAAGTTGAAGCAGGTCACGCCAAACTCGTCGCTGACGCCTGCAGCGGAAACGAACGCCCAGGTCAGACGAATGCCATCCAGAATGCTCGCTTCAGCATGGTGCTCGAAGACTTGGTTCTTGCGATGAAAACTGCCACCGCACAGCACGATGTTGCAGTTGGGTTTTTGTTGCAGTTTGAGCAGCACGTTGAGGGAGTTGCACACGGCGGTGAATTCCAGCTCATCGGGGATGAAATCGATGACGAAGGGAATCGTCGTGCCGCAATCGAAAAACACCGTGTCGCCAGGCTTGATGAAAGCAGCGGCCAGTTTGCCGATACGACGCTTCTCCTCGACGTGTCGCGTGCCTTGCTCGGTGACTTTGTAATCGCTGGCTTCAGACGGATCGAACGCCAGTGTGATGTGCCCGCCCAGCAGGTGGAATTTCTCGGGATGACGGCCCAGATCGCGCCGTAGGGTCATTTCCGAGACATCCAGCAGCGCCGCCATTTCACGCAGGTGAATGGCTTTCTGGTCCTGCAAGGCTTGCTGAATCAGTTTGATGCGGTCGGACTTCTTGTTATCCACGGTCATCCCGGCTGTCGATTGATTTGATGTAAAAGTAACACAATATGTTATATTTCAAACAATGTTGAGCAGCGGGCGAATCACCCTCGCTTGCTGCTCGAAGCTTACCGCTAATCGCTGCTCTTGAAGGAATGAGTCAATGAAGATCGAACCCGCCGCCCTCGCGCAGTACATCGACCACACCTTGCTGGCCGCCGACGCTTCCCGCGCTCAGATCGCCACGTTGTGCCGTGAGGCGCAGGAGCACGGATTCTATTCGGTGTGCGTGAACTCTGGACAGGTGCCGTATGCCGCATCACTGCTCAAAGGCCAGGCAGTGAAGGTGTGCGCCGTGGTTGGCTTCCCTCTGGGCGCCGGGCTGAGCGACACCAAGGCCTTCGAAGCGCAACAGGCTGTTGCGGCCGGTGCCGGTGAGGTCGACATGGTTCTGAACGTCGGCGCGCTGAAAGAGGGTTTGCTGGACGTGGTGCGCGACGACATTGCCGCCGTCAAACAGGCCTGTGGCGCGGTGCCGCTGAAGGTGATTCTGGAAACCTGCCTACTGGACGATGCGCAGAAAGTTGCCGCCTGCGAAATCTGCCGCGAACTGAACGTAGCGTTCGTCAAGACGTCCACAGGATTCAGTAAAAGTGGCGCGACCCTGGACGATGTGGCGTTGATGCGCAAGGTCGTGGGGGCTGGCGTGGGCGTCAAGGCGTCCGGTGGCGTGCGGGATTACGCAACCGCGGTGGCGATGATCGAAGCGGGTGCTACACGTTTGGGCACCAGTTCCGGGATTGCCATTGTCAGCGGCGCCCCGGCGTTGGGTTCGGAGTACTGATCCTCTCTGGCGGTACGTGAAACTGTGGGAGTGAGCTTGCTCACGATAGCGGTGCGTCAGTCAACGATGTCCTCATCTGATCCACTGCTTTCGTGAGCAAGCTCACTCCCACAGAAGGGCGCCGGGTGTCCGGAAGATCGTGGCCCGGCGGCTCCGCTCGGCTGAAGGACATGACCACCCACGGCAATGAATGGCACACTGCCGGTGTCATTGTTTCTTCACACCGGACACCCCATGCCGCAACTCACCCTGGCGCACCTCAAAGCACGCTGGTTCTTCTGGCTGTGCATGCTGCTGATCGTCGTCGGTCTGCCGGTCGGCTGTGCGGCCTTGCAACACAAGGAGCGCGAGCTGGTGTTCATGATCGAACCCGGCACCGCCAGTTGGTATCACGGCATTCCGTCAGATGTACAGGAGCTGGAACTCAAGGCCCCGTCCTTTGGCGTCTCGCAAAATATCCACGCCTGGTGGTGGCTGGCCGACAAGAAAGACGCCCCGGCGATCCTTTACCTGCACGGCTCGCGCTGGAACCTCACCGGGCAGTTTTTCCGCATCGAGCAATTGCACGCGCTGGGCTTTTCCGTACTGGCCATCGACTACCGTGGTTTTGGTGAAAGCAAAGGGCAATTGCCCTCGGAAGCGTCGGTGTACGAGGACGCCCGCATCGCCTGGGCGCGTTTGAAGCAATTGCAACCAGATCCGCGCAAGCGCCTGATCTACGGCCACTCGCTGGGCGGCGCCGTGGCAGTTGACCTGGCCGCCGAGCTTGGGCGGGACGCGCAAACCGCAGACGAGCCGATTCAGGCGCGAGGGTTGATTATCGAATCGACCTTCACCAACCTGGCCGATGTCGCCGCCTCGGTGGCCAGCACTCGTACCTCCTTGCCCGTGCGCTGGCTGGTGTCGCAGAAGTTCGATTCCATCGACAAGATCGCCGACATCCACATGCCTGTCCTGATTGTCCACGGCAGCGCCGATCAATTCGTTTCGCCGCGCTTCAGTGAAGAACTGTTTCAGGCCGCCCAAGAGCCAAAAAGTCTGCTGATGGTGCCCGGCGGTAATCACAACAACAGCATGAACCTCGGTAAACAGGCCTACACCCAGGCCATACAGGCATTGCTCAATGCGAAGGCACCTGCGGTGCACGCGTTGAATGAGGCGCCTGCGGGCGAGAAACGCTCGGGCTAGCGGGGGCGCGTGCCGATTGGTGGCTCACTGAAAACGGCTTGTTGCACACCGTCACCGTCTGTGGATGGCTGTCTGGAATCGCTTCGCCCTTCAGGGCGTCGAGCAGCTTTTCGGGATCCTCCATCGGCAACTCGGCCAGTTGTGGCGGCGTGAGGTTCCACCACTGGCTGGCCAGCAGCCCCTCGATGATGTGCGGCGCGAAGCGATAGCGCAGCACCTTGGCAGGCGAACCCACGACGATCGCATACGGCGGCACGTCGCATGTCACGAGGGATTGCGCACCGATGACCGCGCCGGTGCCAATCGTGATGCCCTCCAGAATCAGCACATCCATGCCGATCCACACGTCATGGCCGATGACCGTCTGTTTCACCGCGTCCGGTGTAGCGAGTCGCTCAGCCTGACCGTGACGCAGCGCGGCCAGCGCGCTGTGAGTGCTGAGCCATTCCAGTGGGTGCGATTTGCGGTTCTGTCCGATGGTGACGTTACGGGCGATGGAGCAGTAGCGGCCGATGCGGGCAACATTCTGCAGCTCGGTGCCACTGACGATGTCGGTGTAGGCGCCCACGCTCAATTCGCGGGCGTTGATCTTGACCTGATGCAGCTTCACGCCGTGTTCCAGGGTCAGGCGCATGTCTCGCCGTAGCCCTCGTACTCCGCTGTCCAGTCGGCATTTGTTACGGGCGAGGGCGCGTTTGAGCTGATGGTCCAGGAGCAGTCGGCGAAAGTAATTCATGGGTGAACATGTCTCGATGGGGCGAGCCTCATGCCGAGTTCTGGCCGGGCGCACTTTGTTATTGGAATCAGAGGCGGATAATCGCATAACTGCCAATGGCTTGGAGTGCGAGAACCGTTCGGTCACAAGGTCGGCAGGCGCCGTTCGTCGCTTGGCGGGGCATTCACAACGGCGGCGGCAAGTGGTATCTGTGTGCACCTGCTGTCAATTCGATTTCGAGCCTGTGCCATGGACAAATACTCAAACGGCGAAGCCCATCTGACCCATTGCGAGCGAGACTGGGTCGTGCGTGCTGAACCCTTGCCGCAGATGGAGCGCATCGAGGCGTATTTCCATGGACATGGCTTTGACATGCACCGCCACGACACCTACGCCATTGGTCACACCCTGTCCGGGGTGCAGAGCTTTCGCTACGGTAAGGACATGGTGAACAACCTGCCGGGGCAGACCATGGTGCTGCACCCTGACGAACCTCACGATGGGCGTGCAGGCACCGAGGACGGCTTTCGTTACCGGATGTTTTATCTGGAACCGGCGATGATCCAGCAGGTACTCGGCGGCAAGCCGCTGCCGTTCATCAAAGGCGGCGTGTCGAGCGATCCGCGTCTGTTCAAGGCTTCGCAGGCTTTGTTGCGCGACCTGCACTCGTCCCTCGACCCGTTGGAACTGGACGACGCTGTCTACGACATCGCCATCGCCCTGCAAGACGCCGCAGGCGTGCGCAAAAGCCGACAAAGCGTGGATTACGCCGCCGCTCAACGAGCGCGTGAACTGCTGCTGGCGAGCCTCGAACAGGGCGTCAGTCTCGACGAATTGGAACAGGCCAGCGACACCGACCGTTGGCGCCTGTCCCGGGATTTTCGCGTGCTGTTCGGCACCAGTCCTCATCGCTATCTCACCCTGAGACGACTGGATCTGGTGCGCCATTCCATCTCCTGCGGCATGTCCCTCAGCGATGCCTCGGCCATGGCCGGGTTCGCCGATCAGAGCCACATGACGCGGCATTTCGTGAAGACGTTCGGCTATCCGCCGGGGAAGTGGTTGCGGATGTTGGGGCAGTCAGTGCACGGCTCTCCTACTGAGAGGGCGTCGCTTCCGGCATCAACACGTTGATCAACGCCCTGACCACCCCCGGCAGGGCGTCCAGTTCCCGCACTAGAATACTCCGCTCGCGTACCGCCCATGGTTCATCCAGTTCAATCGTCACCAACTTCATCGTCCGGCTGTGCCGCATCGCCGCAGACTCGGGAATGATGCCGATCCCCACCCCCGCCTCAACCATCCGGCAGATGGCCTCAAAGCTCGACACCTGAATCCTCAACGACAGATTCAACCCCAGCCGCTCGACGTGATCGCGTAAAAAACTCAGCAACGTGCTGCCTTCGTGCAGGCCGATGTGCTGAAACGCCAAGGTTTGCTTCAAGGTCACTTTTTTCTGGGCGGCCAGTTCATGGCCTTCCGGGACCGTTAGCACCAAGCGGTCGGTGCTGAAGTGCATCACCTGCAAGCCCGCCGCTTCAACCGGCCCGGCGATGATGCCCATGTCGGAACTGCCGTCGAGCACGCCGCGCACGATGTCTCGCGACAAACGCTCTTGCAGATCGACCGTCACGCCGGGCCTTTCAGCGAGAAAACCTGCGAGCACCTCGGGCAGGAATTCGGTGACGGCGGTGGTGTTGGCGAAGATGCGAATGTGGCCCGCCGAATCGGTGCCGTACTGGGTGAATTCGCTTTTCAGGTAATCGACCTGGCTCATGATCAATCGCGCATGCTTGAGCAGGCGCTGCCCGGCAGGGGTCAGTTCGACACCACGGCTGTCGCGGTACAGCAGTCGGGTGTCGAGCTGGTTTTCCAGGGCCTTGATGCGTGCGCTGGCAGCGGCAGGGGAGAGAAAGGCGCGGCGGGCGCCCTGGGTCAGGCTGGGGGATTCGCCGATGTGGATGAAGAGGCGCAGGTCAGCCAGGTCGAAGTGCATGGTGGGGTCCGGATGTTGTTGTCATTGGAAGGATCGCGTTCAGCATACATGAACGCCGGTATACGCAAATGCAAATTCACAGAATGCCCGCGCGCTCGCATGATCGGCCCATAACAACAAACGCAGAGGCTGCTCCCCCATGAGTGATTCAGATTCGCCGGTGGATTTCAGTGCCTGGATCGGACGGTCCGAAGAGGCGCAGGATCACCTGAGTCACAACCTGATCAAGCGTATCGCTGCCACGTTTGGCGAACCCGTGCCTGCCGCTGGCGAGGCGCTGCCGCCGCTGTGGCAATGGTGCTTCTTTCAAGAACCGGTGTTCGAAGCCCAGCTCGGCGCTGATGGCCATCCTGCTCGCGGCGGGTTTCTGCCACCCGCCGACAACCGCAATCGCATGTGGGCCGGCGGCCGGGTCGAGTTCATTCAGCCGCTGAAAGTCGGGGCCGATGCCCATCGCCTGTCGACCATCCTGCACATTGAAGAAAAGCATGGCCGCACGGGTTCGCTGCTGTTCGTCACCCTGCGCCACGACTACTCGCAAAACGGCGAGCTGTGTGTACGTGAAGAGCAGGACATCGTCTACCGCGAACCCAATCCGCCAAAACTCAACAGCGGTGAAGCGCCAGAGCAGGGCGACTGGAGCGAGACCGTCGAGCCGACGCCAACCCTGTTGTTCCGCTACTCCGCCGTGACCTTCAACGGCCATCGCATTCACTACGACTACCCCTACGTCACTGAAACCGAAGGTTACCCAGGGCTGGTGGTGCACGGGCCGATGATCGCGACGTTCAACCTGCGAGCGTTCATCCGTGCCAACCCGGACAAACGCGTGCGCCACTTCGCCTATCGCGGCATGCGCCCGCTGAACGTGCCGACGCCGTTCCGTGTCGGTGGCCGCATCAGCGAGCCAGGCAAGGCGCAGTTGTGGGCAGGCAACGAAGCCGGTGTCGCGCAAAGTGCCGAAGTGCTTTTTGACTGAGCCGGGTTCGATCCAAATCTCTTCCTTTATATAGGCATGGCCAGCCCCGCACTTGCGACGGGGCTTTTGGCAGACGCGAGTGAACACCATGAGTCCATACGATAACGAAGACCTCAATGCCATCCGCGAAGGCGTGCGCGCCCTGTGCGCTGAATTCCCGGCTGAATACTGGCGCAAGATCGACGAAGAGAAGGGCTTCCCGGAAGCCTTCGTCAAGGCGCTGACTGACGCGGGCTGGCTGTCGGCGATGATCCCCACCGAATACGGCGGCTCGGGTCTGGGCCTGGCTGAAGCCTCGGTGATCCTTGAAGAAGTGAACGCCTGTGGCGGCAACTCCGGCACTGTGCACGGCCAGATGTACAACATGTTCACCCTGCTGCGCCACGGCAGCGAAGCGCAGAAAAGCTACTACCTGCCGAAACTCGCCAGCGGCGAACTGCGTCTGCAATCGATGGGCGTGACCGAACCGACCACCGGCACCGACACCACCAAAATCAAGACCACCGCCGTCAAACAGGGCGACAAATACGTGATCAACGGCCAGAAGGTCTGGATATCGCGCATCCAGCACTCTGACTTGATGATCCTGCTGGCACGCACCACGCCGCTGGCGGACGTGAAAAAGAAATCCGAAGGCATGTCGATCTTCCTCGTCGACCTGCGCGAAGCCATCGGCAACGGCCTGACCGTTCAGCCGATTGCCAACATGGTCAACCACGAAACCAACGAGCTGTTCTTCGACAACCTCGAATTGCCTGCCAGCAGCCTGATCGGTGAGGAAGGCAAAGGCTTCAGGTACATCCTCGACGGCCTCAACGCCGAGCGCACCCTGATCGCCGCCGAGTGCATTGGCGATGGCCGGTGGTTCATCGAAAAATCTGCCGCGTACGCCCGCGATCGCGTGGTGTTCGGCCGCCCGATCGGGCAGAACCAGGGCGTGCAATTTCCGATTGCCGAGGCCCACATCGAAATCGAAGCGGCGGACCTGATGCGCTGGCGCGCCTGCGAGGAATACGACAGCGGCAAGAACGCTGGCGCTGCCGCGAACATGGCCAAGTACCTTGCGGCCAAGGCGTCGTGGGAAGCGGCCAACGCCTGCCTGCAAACCCACGGCGGTTTCGGCTTTGCCAACGAGTACGACGTGGAGCGCAAATTCCGCGAGACCCGCCTGTATCAGGTCGCGCCGATCTCCACCAACCTGATTCTTTCCTACGTCGCCGAGCATTTGCTCGAACTGCCACGCAGCTTCTGAGGATTTAGAAATGACCCACACTCAAGCGTTAGCGGGCTTTCTTGCCGAGCTGAAATACGAGCAGATTCCCGGCCACGTGCTCGACCGCACCGAAGACCTGTTTCTGGACTGGATCGGCTCGGCACTGGCGAGCAAGGGCGCGCGGCCGATTCCGATTTTCGAGCGCTACGCCGAGCGCATGGGGCCTGCGAGCGGCAAGGCGAAGATTTTGGTGAGCGGGCGTGATACCACGGCGTATTTTGCGGCGTTGGTGAATGGGGCAGCCTCGCATTTGGTCGAGCAGGATGACCTGCACAACAGTTCGGTATTGCACCCAGCGACGGTGGTGTTTTCAGCTGTGCTGGCAGCGGCGCAGGAACTGAGCAAGACCGGGCAGGATTTCCTGTTGGCGTCGGTGGCCGGTTATGAGGCCGGGATCCGCATCGGCGAGTTTATGGGCCGTTCGCACTACCGCATCTTTCACACCACGGCCACGGTCGGCACGCTGGCGGCGGCTGTTGCGGTGGGCAAGTTGCTGGACTTCAATCAGGAACAGTTCATCAACCTGCTCGGCACCGCTGGCACGCAAGCGGCGGGGTTGTGGGAGTTCCTGCGTGATGCGGCGGACTCGAAACAACTGCACACCGCCAAGGCCGCTGCCGATGGCTTGCTGGCGGCGTACATGACCGCCGACGGCCTGACCGGTGCGCGCAACATTCTGGAAGGCGAACAGGGCATGGCGGCGGGGATGTCCACCGACAGCGATCCGTCGAAGCTGTCGGATCGGCTGGGTTCGCGCTGGGCGTTGGTCGAGACCTCGTTCAAGTTCCACGCCTCCTGTCGTCACACCCATCCCGCCGCCGATGCACTGCTGCACTTGATGCAGCGCGAAGGGCTGAGCCATGAGCAAATTGCCAAGGTCGTGACCCGAGTTCATCAAGGCGCCATCGATGTGTTGGGCCGAGTGGATGTGCCTCAGACCGTGCATCAGGCGAAGTTTTCGATGGGTGCGGTGTTGGGCCTGATTGCTGTGCATGGCAGTGCGCAATTGATCGAATTCCGCGATCTGGCGCTGACCGATGCCGCCGTTGCGGCCTTCCGCGAGAAAGTGACGATGGAGCTGGACCCTGAAGTCGACGGTGCTTATCCCGCGCGCTGGCTGGGCCGGGTGATCGTCACCACCACCGATGGCCGCACCCTGAGCGCCGCTATCGACGACCCGAAAGGCGACCCGGGCAACACCCTGTCGCGGCCGGAGTTGGAAGATAAGGTCCAGCGCCTGTTGGCGTTCTCCGGTGCTCGCACGGTGGCGCAGGGCAAGGCGCTGACCGAGCGGGTCTGGCAACTGCGCGATGCGCGGGATCTGGCGGATTTGATCTGATAGCACATACGTGATCGTTCCCACGCTCCGCGTGGTAACGATCATGGGAAGAGGTTAATAGCATGACTCAACAAAACCCCCGTCCTCTGGACGGCATCACTGTCATCAGCCTGGAACACGCCATTGCGGCGCCGTTCTGCACGCGGCAACTGGCCGATCTCGGCGCCCGTGTGATCAAGGTCGAGCGTCCCGGCGTCGGTGATTTTGCCCGAGGCTACGACCAGCGTGTCGATGGCCTGGCCTCGCACTTCGTCTGGACCAACCGCTCGAAAGAAAGCCTGACCCTGGACCTGAAACAGGACGCCGCGGGCGACATTCTTGAATCCCTGCTTGGCCAGGCCGATGTGCTGGTGCAAAACCTCGCGCCGGGCGCCGCTGCGCGCATGGGCCTGTCGTTCGAGGCGCTGCATGAACGCTTCCCGCGGCTTATCGTCTGCGACGTGTCCGGCTACGGCGAAGGCGGGCCGTATGAAAAGAAGAAAGCCTATGACCTGCTGATTCAAAGCGAGGGCGGCTTTCTTTCGGTGACCGGCGGCCCCGGCGAAAACGACATGGCCAAGGCCGGTTGCTCCATTGCCGACATCGCGGCGGGCATGTACGCCTACACCGGTATTCTTTCGGCGCTGTTGCTGCGAGACAAGACCGGCGAGGGTAGCCGTATCGACGTCAGCATGCTGGAAAGCCTGGTGGAGTGGATGGGCTACCCGATGTATTACGCCTACAACGGCGCGCCCCAACCGCCACGGGCCGGGGCGTCGCACTCGACGATCTACCCTTATGGGCCGTTCCCCACCGGCGGGGGCGGCACGATCATGCTCGGCTTGCAGAACGAGCGTGAATGGGCGCTGTTCTGCGAGAAGGTCCTGCTGGACAAGGCGCTGGCCACTGACGAACGATTCTCGGCCAACTTCAAGCGTTCGGAAAACCGCGAGGTGCTGCGGCAGATCATTGTCGATGGCTTTGCGGCGTTGAGTCTGGATGAGGTGGTAGCACGCCTTGAAGACGCGCAGATTGCCAACGCCCGGGTCAACGATATGCACGGTGTGTGGGAGCACCCGCAACTCAAGGCCCGCGACAGTTGGCGTGAAGTGGACAGCCCGTCCGGCCCGTTGCCGTCGTTGTTGCCCCCAGGGCGCAACGCAGCGTTCACCCCGCGCATGGACGGCGTGCCGGGGTTGGGGCAGCATACGGCGAGTATCCTCAGCGAATTGGGGTTTAGCGCTGAGGAACAGGCGCGGATGAGTGACGCCGGGGTGGTTTGACACATCGCCAATTTGTCTGGCGCCTGGCTCCCACACTGCTCGGTGTCGAGCCATGAATTCAGGACCGACATCGATTCTGTGGGAGCCGCCTTGGTGCGGGCGGCGTTCCGACGAAAGCGGTTGATCGGCCAACATAGAATCTCCCACAAAGACCGTGTGCACCAAACCAGCCGTTTGTGATTAACAAGGAAGCCACCATGCCACCATCCATCATCCGCTCCGCGCTCTTCGTGCCCGGCAGCCGACCCGAGCGTTTCGCCAAGGCGCTGGCCGCGGGCGCTGACGCGGTGATCGTCGATTTCGAAGACGCCGTGGAAGAACCCCTCAAACGTCAGGCCCGCGACAACCTGGCGGCTTTTCTACAAAGCAATCCTCAATCTTCTGTCTGGGTGCGTGTCAACGCGCCGGACCACGCCGAGCATCTCGCTGACCTGGCCTTTTGCACGCAGCACAACGGCGTGGTCGGCGTGCTGCTGCCCAAGGTCGAAAGTGCGGCCCATGTGGTGGCGGTGCACGCCACCGGTAAACCCGTATTGCCGATCATCGAAAGCGCCAAAGGTTTACTGGCGCTGGAGCAGGTCGCCCATGCGCCGGGTGTCGAACGCCTGTCATTCGGTGGGTTGGACTTGGCGCTGGACCTGAACCTCAACAGCGGCACTCCCGCCGCGCAGCTGTTTCTCGATCAGGCGCGCATGTCGGTGCAACTGCACTCCAGAGGGGCGAACCTGGCGCCACCGTTGGATGGTGTACACCCGGCCATCGGCGACCCGGACGGCCTGCATCGGGCGGTTCGTCATGCCTACGACATGGGTTACGGCGGCGTGCTGTGCATTCATCCCAAACAAGTGCCGGTGATTCACGCGGCGCTGGCGCCCAGCGCCGAAGATTTGGCCTGGGCGCAGCGGGTGGTCGATGCCAGTGCTGCTGCCAATGGCGCCGGGGCGTTTCAACTGGATGGCCAGATGGTCGATGCGCCTGTGTTATTGCGGGCGCAGCGGTTATTGGCGTTGGCGACTACGCAGTCATAGACGCAGATGCCCCGTGGGAGCGAATTCATTCGCGAGAGGGCGGTTCAGCCGACGCGGATTTGTCGTTAGTGAAACCGTATCGCGAATGAATTCGCTCCCACAGGAGACTGAGGTGGCCGTTTCGATGGTGGCACTTTTTCATTAGCCTGCTAATTTTCTGAAGGCGTTGCGTCTGGCCTGCAGTTCGGGGAGGGTGGGGGACATATCGTTGGCGTTCAGCTCCGCCGAACGCTGGCTTATCGAAAAGCTGATTCTCGAAACACATCCTGTTGGGCATCGTTAGATGGCACAACGCTCATGCATAACCGATTTCCTTATACAAAAATAAAAAGGTGATATCGATGTTGAAGCTGACCAAGGCGCTGTTCTGCGCCGCTGCAGTGTCCGTGGCCGGTATGGCGTATGCGGACCCGATCGTGATCAAGTTCGCCCACGTCGTGGCGGAAAACACCCCCAAAGGCCAGGGCGCCTTGCTGTTCCAGAAAATGGTCGCCGCCGATCCGGCCTTGAAAGACAAGGTCAAGGTCGAGGTCTATCCAAACTCCTCGCTGTTCGGCGACGGCAAGGAAATGGAAGCCCTGTTGCTCGGTGACGTGCAGATGCTTGCGCCGTCGCTGGCCAAGTTCGAGCAATACACCAAGAAAACCCAGATCTACGACCTGCCGTTCCTGTTCAACGACCTGGCGGCCGTCGACCGCTTCCAGCAAGGCCCGCAGGGCAAGGCGCTGCTGACCTCGATGGACGACAAAGGCATTCATGGCCTGGCCTACTGGCACAACGGCCTGAAGCAACTGTCGGCGAACAAAAAGATGGTCGACCCCAAAGACGCCCGTGGCCTGAAATTCCGCGTACAGGCGTCCAGCGTCCTGGAAGCGCAGTTCGTGGCGCTGCACGCCAACCCGCGCAAGATGAGCTTCGCCGAGGTTTATCAGGGCTTGCAAACCGGTACCGTCAACGGCACCGAGAACACCTGGTCGAACTATGAAAGCCAGAAGGTCAACGAAGTGCAGCCGTACTTCACTGAGTCCAACCACGGCCTGATCGACTACATGGTGATCACTAACTCCAAGTTCTGGAACGGCCTGCCCGCCGATGTGCGCGATGAGCTGCAAAAGATCATGGATGAGGTCACTGTGGAGGTTAACAAGCAGGCTGAAGCCCTGAACCAGACCGCCAAGCAGAAGATCATCGATTCCAAGACCAGTGAAATCGTGACCCTGACCCCCGAGCAGCGGGCCAAATGGCGCGAAGTCATGAAGCCGGTCTGGGACAAGTTCTCCGATGAAATCGGCGCTGACCTGATCAAGGCCGCTGATGATTCGAACAAGGCGCCTTGAGCCTTCAAGAGTTGGCTTGATCGATACAGGCCCTGATGCCTGCGTGGCCACCTCTTCGTAAATGAGGTGGCCGCTCTCTCGACGTTCGGAGAATTCTTATGCAATCGCTGACGCGACTCTGGGAGCACCTGGAGGAAGGCTTCATCGCTTTTCTGCTGGCTGCCATGACGCTGGTGACTTTCGTCTACGTGGCGCTGAACAACATCTACACGCTGTTTTACACCCTCAGCGATCAGTGGGCGGTCAGCAGCGACTTTTTCGCAGGGATTGGCGATCACTTGATGGGCTATGCCCAAAGCATGACGTGGAGCGTGGCCCTGACCAAGGCCATCTTCGGCTGGCTGATTTTCTTCGGCATCTCATACGGGGTGCGCACGGCCGGGCACCTGGGGGTCGATGCGCTGGTGAAAAAGACCAGCAAACCGGTGCAACGCATTCTGGCGATGCTCGCCTGCGCTTGCTGCCTGGCGTATGCGGGGCTGTTTTTGGTGGCCAGCTACAAATGGGTTTCGGCGCTATTCGTCGCAGGGATTGGCGCGGAAGACCTGGACCGCTACGGCATCAAGATCGCCTACATCACGATCATCGTGCCCATCGGCTTCGCGCTGGTGATCGCTCGCTACCTGGAAATTCTCTATCGCATCTGGACCCATCGTCAGACCGGCCTTGGCCTGGCTGACGAAGCGGCAGAAGCCAGCAAACTGGCCAATCCTGACGGGGAGCCACACTGATGACCGTGCTTTGTCTGTTTCTGTTGCTGTTCGTTTTCATGTTTCTGGGGGTGCCCATCGCGATCTCGCTGGGCCTGTCCGGTGCGGTGTCGATTCTGCTGTTCAGTCAGGACTCGTTGAGCTCGCTGGCGATCAAGCTGTTCGAAACCTCCGACAGCTACACCTTTCTGGCGATTCCGTTCTTTCTGCTCTCCGGCGCGTTCATGACCACTGGCGGCGTGGCGCAACGTCTGATCGATTTCGCCAACGCGTGCGTCGGCCATATTCGCGGTGGCCTGGCGATTGCGGCGGTGTTGGCGTGCATGTTGTTCGCAGCGCTGTCGGGTTCGTCGCCTGCCACCGTGGCGGCCGTGGGTTCGATTGCCGTGGCGGGGATGGTGCGTTCCGGGTATCCGAAAGAATTCGGTGCCGGGATCATCTGTAACGCCGGTACGTTGGGGATTCTGATTCCGCCGTCCATCGTGATGGTGGTCTACTCGGCGGCAACCGAGACCTCGGTGGGCAAGCTGTTCATCGCCGGTGTCGTGCCGGGAATCCTGCTCGGCGTGATCCTGATGGTGGTGATCTACATCGTCGCCCGGGTGAAAAAGCTGCCTGCGCAACCGCGTGTTTCGTTCCGTGAGTGGCTGACCACCGCGCGCCGGGCGTTCTGGGGGCTGCTGTTGCTGGTGATCATCCTCGGCGGGATCTACAGCGGCATGTTCACCCCGACCGAGGCGGCGGCGGTGGCGGCCGTGTATTCGGCGTTTATTGCACTGTTCGTCTACAAGGACATGCGGTTTCGCGATTGCCCGAAAGTGCTGCTGGAGTCCGGGCGTCTGTCGATCATGCTGATGTTCATCATCGCCAACGCCATGCTGTTCGCCCATGTGCTGACGACCGAGCAGATTCCTCAACAGATCACCAACTGGGTGATTTCTGAAGGACTGACGCCGATCGGTTTCCTGATCATGGTCAACGTGGTCCTGTTGGTGGCGGGCAGTTTCATGGAGCCGTCGGCCATCGTGCTGATTCTGGCGCCGATCTTCTTCCCGATTGCGACCAAGCTGGGCATCGATCCGATTCACCTGGGCATCGTGATGGTGGTGAACATGGAAATCGGCCTGGTGCATCCGCCGGTGGGCTTGAACCTGTTCGTGACCTCGGCGGTGACGGGGTTGACCCTGGGGCAGACGATTCGAGCGGCGTTGCCGTGGCTGTCGATCCTGCTGCTGTTCCTGATTCTGGTGACCTACGTGCCGTTCATTTCGTTGGCCTTGCCGAACTGGCTGGGGATGCCGTAACGGCCCTGACCGAACTGTGAGCGCAGTGCCTTGGCCCCCGATGGCGTGAGTCTTCGGGGGCTTTTTTCGTACTCCGGGCGGCTACGGGAAGTATGTTTCCAGCGCACATAAAAAATCCGCACAGGCCCAGTGTTGCCAAAGGCGCTGCGCGGATCGTCTACGACGCGGTCAATGCATGAACAGGGCGATCAGGATAATCACCGGAATCGGTACACCCAGGAACCACAGCAGTAATGAGCGCATGATGTTTCTCCTTGATCAACGGACGGTGGAAGCGGTGTAGGAGCGGGCTTCAACGTAGGTCACCGCGTCACGGCGACGACCTCCCCAAATGGCCGCCAGGCTGGCAACGAAAGCGCCGCAAAGCAGGGCGACGAAGGTCCACAGCGCGGTCGCGGCGGCGATTTTTGCAGCAGTGTCGGCCGCCTGTTGGGCTTTCAGCTTGGCGTCGGCCACGGCTTGTTTGGCTTGGCCGTAAACCTGATCGACACGGGCTTGCGCGTCGGCCTGGCTCAGATTGGTACGTTGTGCCACCAGTTGCGCCAGATAGGCGCGGTCTTCGGGCGCCAGTTGCCCGTCATTGGCCAGCGTTTTGGCGAAAATACGTACCACGACACCGCGGGCCGCATCATCGCTGACAGCGGCGGGGCGGTCGTCACGAAACAGCGAATCGACGAAATAGCCGTACTGATCACCCTGAGTATTGCCTGCGGCCACAGCGGCAGTTCCGGCCACTCCCGCCACCGCACTGGCCCCAGCTTTAACGCCGTTGCCAACGGCGCCGCTGACAGAACCGACGATCAACACCGCCGCCACCAGCGTGGCGATCGCCCACGACAAAAAGCCGTGAGCGGTGTCGCGGAAGTACACTTCATCGCCATGCATGTTCGACCACTTCACTCGCAGGCGACCGGCCAGATAGCCTCCTAACCCCGACGCGAGAATCTGAGTGATGGTCAGCCAGATAATCGTCGAGATTCCGAGGGTTTTCGCGCTCGCCCCTTCATTGGCCCAAGGGGACATGGCAGAAAAGCCAAGACCTGAACCCAGTAAAACGAGAATCATGGATAACGCTGCGGCGCCCGCAGCACCGGCCAGGATTGCGCCCCAGGACACACCTGAGGCAGAAGTGGTTTCTTCAACAGCGGCAGGATAGGCATCAGGTGAAACGTTCATCGTTGTCGTGCTCCGTGCAAATAATGTTTTGCTTCGTGCAGGACATTGCAGCACCTGTGCCAGCGGGAGTTAATTAATAACTCGTTTTAAATCATATGTTTATGAATTTTTCGGAGTTGATGGTTCATGCAAATTGCATGAGCGCGGCTCTGCACACAGGCGTAATGCCCGGTCGTTGAAAGTTCAATTCTGCCAGACCGTTGCGCCCTGTTTTTAGCGTATTGTGCAAAGGCGGCGAAACACTTGGGCACAATTGGCGTGACCAGCGGTCAGATAAGGTCCGGGATCTGCGGTCATCCATCGCCGTACTGACACATAAATAAGCTTCAGAACCGCACAAGGTCAGGCCTGCGCATGGCGTTTGGCCTATAGTTTCTGCTCTGGCCCCGTCTCTTCGAGAGGTAATTTCCATGTTTCATCACCGTCCCCTGGAAGAAAAAGACATCCCGGCCGTGTGCGACATGCCACAGAGTGTCGACGAACTGTTTTACATGTTCCCCAAAGCGGTTTTTCCTCTGACGCCTGCGCAGTTGAGGGACGCCATCGAGCAGCGATCAGACAACACCGTCATCGAGCTGGATGGCGAGGTCGTGGGCTTTGCCAATTTCTCCCGGTACGACTTCCGCGGTCGCTGCTCGATGGGCAACGTGATCATCGCGCCCCACGCGCGCTCCAAAGGCGTGGGGCGCTACATGCTCGGGTGCATGATGGAACTGGCCTTCGGCAAGCATGAGGCCAAGGAGCTGACGGCCTCCTGTTTCAACCACAACGTGCCAGGGCTGCTGTTCTACCCCAAGCTGGGTTTCAAGCCTTTCGCGATAGAAGAGCGCCTGGACAAGCGTGGTAATCGGGTCGCGCTGATTCATTTGCGTCTGCCCCATGCCTGACGTCTCCCTGTCATTCGTCGGCGTGCGTTACAGTGGCCGACGAATGGCTGCCCTCTTTTAGGGCCTGCCGTCCTCGTTTTTTTGCCACGCCTGTCAGCGATCAACATTTAAAACAGCGTTTTTTCCTGTTTCAGATCAATGATGAAACGTTTTTTCTGTGGGTAAAACATTCAAAGGCCCTGCTGAGGCGCATAATAAATGTTGTATTGCTTCATTAGAGGGCGAAGCGTATAAGTTGGGTATTCGCCTAACGACGCCATGTGCTTCTGACGAATCGGGATGAAGGTAATTATCCAGGGAAGTTATTAATAAAAGATCTGGCGCTTCACTGTTTACAATGCCGCAGTGTTCGCCTCAGGAGGATATCGCCAATGATCGCATGCACCCTCTCGAATCTTGAATTACGCAGCATTATCGAAAGTGGATTTCTGCCGAAACGTTGCAACTGCACGATCATGGCCGACACCATGACCGTTGAAGTCATCGATCCTCTCACCGAACGCGTAGAGCTGCTGACCAGCGGTATCAAGCTAGACCGGCTGGACACCAGCCGCGCCATCTGTGAGCTGATTTCCGAGTTGCGTGCCGAGCTGCTTAATACCCAACAGGCTCAACGGCACGCACTGGCCAGTTAGTCTCTTTCACCCGACTGGCTTAAAACAGTACGCCCATGCCGCTCTGCTGCATGGGCGTTTTTATGGCATGGCTTTTTCAGGAAGTGATAAAGCATTAATGCTTTCTATATAGCATTGCTCAGGCGTTGAAGTTGTTCATGAGTCTTCACGCCGATGAAAGGATGGGGGTTGAGCAAGGCCTTCAAGTGAGTGCTCGTTGAATACGGTTCTGAATAATTAAGTAACAATTTGTGAGTCTTTGGAATTTTCGACAGGAGTGCTTACCACCGAGCGCTGCCTGTGTCCACTCAGCTTCTGTTCACATCCCGCTGGAAAAGGTTTGCATTACCTTTTATCTTAACGGCGCCGCCGACGGCTCGACGCCCATCTCAATTCGAGGGACATGCATGGCCGACCACCTACCCGAGAGCCCCTATGGGCACGCTCAGGGGAACGATCACAGACACATGCTGCGCCGTCGCAAGGTGATGCTGGGCATGGGTCTGTTACTGACGATTGTCGTGATCTGTGTGGCTGCCATTTTGACGATGCTGCAACGCCTGGAGGCGAGGAACGCCACGTTTCAGCCGCCCATGACGGCATTGGAGCGCCAGCGCCTATTGCCCCAGGATCCGGTCCTCAACACCGCGCCCAGACTCGATGGCTTGCGTTACCGCGATCAGGTGGAACGCACGCCGGAAGATTTCTCCCCGGCAGAAGACGATCTTCAGGTGGATCCTCCTCCTTTCAGTCATGCGCTGATCCTCCCGGCAGGCGACCTGCGCGCCGATGCCCATGCCAACCTGCATTCGACCCGTCAGACGCCTTGAGGGCGTCAATGCACCCGTCGACGGTGCTCATTTTCAAACAGCAACCTGAAAGCCTCCTTTTCCCCCTCCTTGATAGCCCCGTGTGCGCGAATCGGACCCGCCTCGATCCGTCCGTCCAGTGCCACGCGAATCACGGCTGAGCGGGCCAGGTAGTCCGGCACGTCGCCGATGATCACCAGCTCACGCAGTGATTGACCGTCCTGCTCGACGGTCGCCAGCCTGACGCGACAGGTTGCCTGCATCGGCACGGGCCCGAACAGGGTGTCCCGGGAATAATCGATTTCGGCAATGCTGGACCGACGGTTTTTCTCAGCATTCATGTCCACGGCTCCTTAATCCATTGAACGAAGGCAACAGCCTGATAATGGAGCGCAATCGAAACGCAATAGTTCTGCGTTTTTTACCAATGGCATTGCCGCCTATCGGCAACAGGTTCCTCTGCTCAGGAGACAAAACCCATCCGTGCGGAAATTCCGGCGTCATTATTTTGCCCGGCGGGGTGTGTACATGAACGGCAAGAGCAACGGCGGGATTTTTCAATGGGCACGTGAAAAGACGTGACGGAAAAATGGCAACTTTCAATGTGAGACTTCTCGCACTCATGAAGATAGTTAGTTGGCTAAAGGATAATTAACGTCTTTTTTGATTTTAAAAATGCATGAATGGAGGTAAACAGAGATTTATTTTGGCGTCAAAAAATAATAATGAGTAATATCAGTGGGTTAGTGAGTATGATTACGGTATTGACGTTTTTCTCGAAAATTTGACACTTTGGGTCTTTTTTGAAACCATCACTCCATGAATTGTTTGTTGAAATAGTTTGTAACAGGTTTTTGCGGTTTCTCTTCCCCTTACAAAACGCTTGACTCAGGGCGCCTGGCGAAAGGGCGGTAGCGTCTCTGAATGCCTGAAAATTTGCAGTGTAGAAGGGAAGTCCGCACTCGAAATCCTTTTCCATAACCACCTGTTTGTCGCTACCGATCCACACTCTTTCAATACGGAGTTCTCGGCGTTCGGCTAAACAGGAAGTGTTCACATAACCCGTTATCACGCAGTCGTTAATGACCTCTGTGGTGGCAGTCGTGTTTGCGTTTTTGTTGTAAGTCCATCGTATGTATTCAGTGAGACACACATAAAAAGCACGTCAGGGCGGGCGGTTGGTTGTGCCTGTTATTCAGGGTCCCGGTAGAGATTGGGCAGCGCCCAATGCATCGACTAAGTTCGGAGTCACGATTATGTATGGAGATCATCTGGAAACCGTTTGCGGCTGTGTTGTAGGGGGAGCCGGACCTGCAGGCATGGGTCTGCTGTTCAACGCGTTGAAGAGCGGCGCCATGCCTGAACTGGCCAGGGAAGGCCTGATCATTGTCGATGCCAGTCCCAACCCCGGCACAGGCCGATTGGGGGAATACCGGATCACGGCCAACTCCGTGGGCGATGTCTTTCTCGATTGCCTGCGCGATCCTGCGCTGCGTGATGTGTTCGAGCCGCTGGAGCATTCTCCGGCGTACTGGCGCATCCGTCGTCAGGCGCAAAGTGCCCCGCAACTGGCCGATGTGGCCGAGCTGCTGGCGGAAGCTTCCACCCTGGTGCTGAACTTCATCGTCGAACATTACGGCGTGAAGTTATGGACCAGCACCACCATCACCGAAGTGGTGCATGAGGACGACGAATATCAGGTCTGGGTCGAGTCCGAAGGACGTAGCCGGCGCATCCGCTGCCGCGCGGTGGTGCTCAATCTGGGTGGTCGTCAGGACCCGCAGCACCTGCTCGACAGCCTGGCCGATCAAGGCTTGGCCGTGCCGCCCACCGCCAAAGTGCAGAGTGCCGATGCATTGTTGCGCATGAACGGCGTGCAACTGCGAGACTTTTTTGCACCGACGCTGGCGCGCAAAGGCCGTATCAGTGTGGTGGGTGGCTCTCACAGCGCGTTTTCGGTGCTGGAAAACCTCGCCGACGCGCTGGAGTTTGCCGGACTGGACGAGGTGACACTGGTGCATCGTTCACAGATCCGCTTGTTCTATGAAACCGCCGAAGCGGCAATCGAGGCCGGGTATCGGTTCGACCCTCAGAAAGATGTCTGCCCGGTATCTGGCCGGGTCAATCGTTCGGGGGGGCTGCGTTATCGGGCGCTGGACATCGGGCGTGAAGCCCTGGCCAATGGGCACATCGGCAAGACCGGCGTGCGGGTGAATCTGTGGCAAACCCGCAATGGTCCGCAGGGGCATTTCGAACAGGCGCGTCAGGCGCTGGCCGAGTCGGAGGTGGTGGTGCAGTGCACCGGTTATCAACCGCTGCTGCCACCGTTGAATTACGCAGGCGGCGGGGCGATTCGCTTGATGGAAGTCAAGGGCGGGCTGGATTCCGACCCGTCCGGATGCCCGCTGGACAGTAAGGGACAACGCTTGTACGGCCTGCATTTGTTCGGGCTGGGTGCTGGTCTGGGCGTCGATCCACGCTTGGGCAGCGAGGCATCTTTCGACGGGCGCATTTATGGCGTCTGGCAATTCCATAACGATGCCAGTGGGGCGGTCATTGATGCGGTGCTGGCGCGCTTGCAACAGCCTGTGGTTCAGCCGGTCAGCTTGGCGCGTCGGCTGGCGGCCAACCGCGAAGAACAGCGCCAGCCCTTTATCTGGCCGGTGCTGGCGAACGCGCAATCCTGACTCTCCTGCAGATCTTGCATCCCGAACGCTCACTGAAGGTTCGGGATTTTTTTTGCCCGTTATTTTTTCAGAGCGCCTGAAGAAACAATATGTTGGTCATCATCCTGCTTTTGGATAGAGTCGCAGGCTTCATCTATTCTGGGGTGTCCGGACACCTCCGACAGACCCGACAAGGAACCGACAGAACATGCGTATTTTGATCGTGGGTGCAGGCGCGATAGGGGGCTATTTTGGCGGTCGGTTGCTGGAGGCGGGGCGCGACGTGACGTTTCTGGTGCGTCCCTCGCGCGCCGAGGAACTCGACCGCAACGGCCTGATCGTGCGCAGCCCGTTGGGCAACATTCTATATCCGTCACCGCCCCACGTGATGACACCGATGCTCGACCAGGCCTTCGATCTGATCCTGCTCAGTTGCAAGGCCTATGACCTCGATGCGGCCATGGAGTCCTTCGCGGCCGCCGTTGGGCCTGAAACGGTCATCCTGCCGTTGCTCAACGGCATGGCGCATCTGGACCGGCTGGCGGAGCGCTTTGCCCCTGAAAATGTCCTGGGCGGACAGTGTCTGATCTCTCTGGATCGAGACGCGTCCGGCACGATTCTGCATTTGAACGACACCAATCAATTGTCATTCGGGGAACTGAGCGGAGGGTTGACGCCGCGCATTCTGAAAGTCGCCGAAGCGTTGGCCGATGCCGGATTCGACGCCAATCTGAGTCAGCAGATTGTTCAGGAAATGTGGGAAAAATGGTGTTTCATCGCAACGGGCGCGGGCGTCACCGGTTCCATGCGCGCGAGCATTGGCGATGTGATTGCCAGCGGCGGGGAAGCGGTGGTGCTCAAGTTGCTGGCCGAATGTGCCAGTGTCGCCGAGCGCGCAGGGTACGCGTTGCGAGGTGAGGTGCGTCAGCGCTTTCAGACGATGCTGACCCTGCCCGGATCGAAGATGACCGCCTCCATGCTGCGCGACATCGAGCGAGGCGCGCCGATAGAAGTCGAGCACGTGATCGGCGACATGGTCGCCCGCAGAGCCAGCACCGACAAACCGGCCAAAGGGCAGTTGTCGGTACTGGATGTGGTGTATCTGCACCTCAAATCCTATGAGGCGCGGCGTGTGCGAGAACAGGGCTAAAGGCTCTCGGCGGACGGGCGGTGAATGCTGTTGCTATCGACCACGACGCGAACCACCCCTTCCAGTAGCAGCGCCAGAATCAATGCCCCGGTGCCGATCAGGAACAACAGGCGATGATTGCCGCCGCTGGCATTGAACAACAACGAATAGCCATAGCCTGAAACAGCTTGAAGCAGTGCGAATGCAGTGGTTGCACGGCTCCAGGCCGCGCCTTGCGCGCTGGCGTCGTGAGGCAGCAGTTCATGGACGCGCGCCAGCACCAGCGGCACGATGCCAGGCGGGAAGGTGCCGATGATCAGGGTCAAGGCGGCGATCAGCAGGCTGTTGTGGGAGGTGTACAGCGCGCCAACCACCAGCGCCTGAACGACCAGCACCCAACGAATGCCGCGAGTCGGGCCGAGCCTGTCGGCGATGTAGCCGTAGAGCATCGGCCCGGCCAGCGCGCCGATGCCATAGACGACCCAGTACAGCGCACCGATGTGTGCGCCCTTGCCCAGATCGCGGGCGACGAAATCCACGAGAAACACCATCAGCGGCACCAGGCCGATCGCCATCAGACCGAATTGTGTGTACGTCAGATTCAGGTACAGCGTGTGCCGGGGAGGGCGTGGCGTCGGCGTCGCAGTTTCGTAGGTGTGTGCCGTGGGGATAACGGCGGTCGGCCAGCCCGTCCAACTGATGGCGGTCAGTATGGCGCAGAACAGGCTCAAGCCCAGCCAGGTGACTCGCAGTCCCAGGTCCAGCAACAGCGGCACCAATGTGCCCGACGCCGCAATACCCAGTCCCAGACCGAAAAAGATCGCGCCACTGGCCAGCCCTTTGCGCGTGCCGGGGATGTGCGGCAGGACCGTTGACGCCACCAGCACCATGATTGCGCCTCCGGCCAAGCCTGAAATGAAGCGCCAGCCAAAGAACCACAGGGTGGAGAGCGGAACGGCGCAACCGGCGAAGGACAAGGTCACCAGTACCATCATCAGCCGTAGCGTGTGGCGGTGAGTCAGCCTGCGCGCGATGGGGCGCCCGAGCAGGGCGCCGATGAAGTACCCGCCCAGATTGGCGGCACTGAGGATGATGATGTCGGAGGTGGCGAACCAGTGATTCTCGATCAACGGAGGAATCAGTGGCGTATAGGCAAAGCGCGCCAGGCCGATGCCCACCAGCGTGGCGCAGAGGCCGGCGATGATCGCGTGCCATGGAATGGCCGCACGCTGAGGCGAGGGGTTGGGCATTGTGTCCGCTGAAATCGGTTCTGAAATCTGAGGAGGCTGCATAAGACTGACCCGAATATAAGAGGTAAGGTATGTTTGACAGCGCTGTCATGTTTGCCATGCTAGTCAAAATTGACAGCCTTGACAAGAATGAGGTCAACTCATGCCTTACCCGCTCATCAAGTCGATGACGGAATGTGAAATTGAACGTCTGGAGAGCAGGGAAATGGCGGGTGTAAGGCAATTCGACGAAGAGCGGACGCTGGATCTGGCGTTGAACGTGTTCTGGCAAAAAGGCCTCAGCGCGACGTCGATGCAAGATCTGGCCGAAGCCACAGGCGTGTTGCGCGGCTCGCTGTACAACGCGTACCAAGGCAAAGAGCAGCTTTTTCTCAAGGTGTTCGATCGCTATCGGCAGCGCATGACCGGCAACATGGCCGCAGCGCTGGCTGATCCGTCGATCAAAACGGCGTTGGAGGGCTTTTTCGATTTCATCATCACGTCGATGATTGAAGGAACGCCGACCCGTGGCTGTCTGACCACCAAGACCGCAGTGGATGGCATCTCCGAGATAGACACCATCCGTGCAGCCTTGCAGGGCATGCTCGATGACATCGAGTCTTTGTTGCAGGCCCGTTTCGCCCTTGAAGAACAGCATGAAACGCTGAATTTACCTGCGCATGAGGCCTCGCGCCTGGTGTCCACCTTTACCCGTGGTGTGGTGGTGATGGAACGGGTGTATCAGGATGAAGCGCGCCTGCGCAGCACGGCGGCGTCCATGGTCAAGGTATTGATCAAAGCCTGATGCGCTGTCGACAGGTGAGCTAACCTCAGTGTTTCATGAGTTGTCAGAGGAGAGGCGCACCATGCCGGTCAAGCACGATTTGTACGCGGATTTGAGTATCACCAGGGATGAACTGGTCAGGCTGCGTAGCCAGGACGCCAAGCTCAATCAACTGGTCGATCGCTACGACGCCCTTGATGCCGACATCGTCAAAGCGGAGGCGGGATCGGCGGGGGATGTCTCCGAGGATCAACTCAAACGACTGAAAGAAAAGCGCCTGCTGGCCAAAGACGAAATTGTCAGGCATCTCCCCAATAGCGTTTGACTTCGCTCCACACCGAGTGACAAAGCGGCGAGTGTTCTACAGCTCACCCGCCGCTTTTATGTTTCAGGCTTTAACCTTGTCTGATTGTCAGGACTGTGTCTTAAGTGCGAAATAGAGCGCTTTTCCGCGCAGGGCAGAGTTCTGTTCGTGCAGACACGTTAGTTCTCCACGCTAAGAAAAGAATGCTGTAGCAATGGATCCAAAAGTTCAGGCGAAAAAAAACGGCGTCGGGGCGTACGCCGTTTATTTTTGTCTGCCGCCGAAACGGCAGACACGTTTCGAAGAAGATGAACCGGGTGGTTCACTGCTGCTCTTGGTTGTTCGGTGCAATCTCGGCCTGGATGCGTTTGTAAATCTCTTCACGGTGCACCGAAACGTTCTTCGGCGCGTTGATTCCGAGCCGGACCTGCAGGCCCTGAACGCCCAGAATGGTGACGGTGATTTCGTCACCAATGTTTATGCTTTCGCCGACTTTGCGGGTGAGTATCAACATAATCTTTTCCTTGATGGCCTCTTGAAGCGCCTCTACCAGGAGGCTGGCGTTAGCCTTTGGGTGGTGGTAATTGCCGATTGCATCCAAATGCGTCATCCGTAAGACGCCCTTGGCATGATTTTAATTCCCCAGGTTCATCTTCTTGTCATTGGCTTGGGTTCTCCTGAGGCCAGACGGCATGCGAATGTTGCCTGCTTTTGGCAGTAAATCCCCGTATGGATTCGCTATAACGCTGATAGCCAGATCCGGGGCGGCGCCTATTGCACACTCCTTTCGCATTTATTGCAAAGAACTCGTGCCAAGTGGCGATGAAATTTTCATTAGTCAGCCTTGTACGCGATCTCCTAGAGCAGTGTAGGAGAATTCCGCATAGCGTGAAGGCAAAGTAAGAATGAGCGTGTGGAAATCTTTCAAACCCGCAGCACGAGAGGCTTTGAGCTGAACGAGGGCGGTGCTTGGGAGGCAGAAATGACATGCCCACCGCGAGGGTGGGCATGCGTGTTGCGCAGAACGTGTAGCGATCAGCGAATCAGACCACCAGCGACAGCAGCATGATCAGAATGATGCCGACTACGGACAGAATGGTTTCCATCACCGTCCAGGTCTTCAGGGTTTCGGTCACGGTCATGTTGAAGTACTGCTTGACCAGCCAGAAGCCTGCGTCGTTTACATGGGACAGAATCAGAGAACCCGCGCCGGTCGCCAGTACCAGCAGCTCACGGTTCACGCCCGGCACCAGTGCGACCACTGGCGCTACGATACCGGCACCGGTAATGGTGGCGACTGTGGCGGAGCCGGTGGCGATGCGGATCACTGCGGCCACCAGCCAGGCCAGCAGAATCGGCGAGATCTGCGCCTGCACGGCCATGTGACCGATCAGGTTACCCACGCCACTGTCCACCAGCATCTGTTTGAAGCCACCACCCGCACCGACGATCAGAACGATCGCCGCCACCGGCGCCAGGCTTTGATCCAGTAACTTGATGATCTGCTCGCGGCTGAAACCACGGGCCGAGCCAAACGTGTAGAAGGCCAGCAGCAGCGCGAAGAGCAGGGCGGCGATCGGGTGGCCGATGAAGTCCATCCACAGACGGAAGGTGTGGCCATTCGGAAGAGCGACGTCCGCGAAGGTTTTCAGCAGCATCAGGAAAACCGGCAGCAGGATGGTCAGCAGCGTGATGCCGAAGCTTGGCAGGTTCTCGTTGGTCGATTCCTTGGCAATCTGGTCCATCAGCTCTTTGGATGGATTGCCAGGAATGTGCTTGGCGATCCATTTACCGAAGATCGGACCGGCAATGATCGCCGTAGGAAACGCCACGATCAGACCGTAGAAAATGGTCTTGCCGATGTCAGCATTGAAGATGCCGATGGCCAGCAGCGGGCCCGGGTGCGGTGGCACCAGGCCGTGAACCGCCGACAGACCGGCCAGCAGTGGAATACCGATCTTGACGATGGACACACCGCTGCGACGGGCCACGATGAACACCAGCGGGATCAGCAGCACGAAGCCGATTTCGAAGAACAGCGGGATGCCCACCAGAAACGCCGAAAACATCATGGCCCAGTGCACACGCTCCTTGCCGAAGCGGCGAATCAGGGTCTGGGCGATCTGGTCAGCGCCGCCGGAGTCGGCCATCAATTTGCCGAGCATGGTGCCCAGGCCGAGAATGATGCCGACGAAGCCCAGCACGCCACCGAAGCCGTCCTGGAAGGATTTCATCACTTTATCGACCGGCATCCCGGAGGTCAGCCCGAGAAAACCTGCCGCAATGGTCAATGCAATAAAAGGGTGGACCTTGAACTTGGTGATCAACAGCACAAGGCCAAGGATGGTCACCAGCGCATCTACAAGTAGATACGTGTCTTGAGTCATACCAAACATGGGGTGTCTCTCCGTTGTATTTTGTTTTTTTGGAGCTACTGCTCAGCGCTGTTGTTCACTGCCCTGTGCACACGATAAGACAGCGCTATCTTTGTCGCTCACGCCGGATCGTGGATCAGGAGCCGGTGAGAGCGGTGGCAGATGGGGTTTGCGATGCGTTCCACCATTGCGCCGCTTCGGCACCGATGATTTCGATCGGTTTCGTGGCGTCGACGACCAGTGTGCGGTCTTCGCCGTAAGGCGGCTCCAGCGTGGCGAACTGGCTGTCTACCAGGCTGGCGGGCATGAAATGTCCGGGGCGGTGCGAGCAACGCTCGGTGGCCAGCTCCTTGGTCAGTTCCAGAAACACAAAGCCCAGGCCCGGCACGGCAGCGCGCAGACGCTCGCGGTAAATCAGCTTGAGGGAGGAGCAGGTCAGGACGGGTTTCTCGCCGTTGCGCAGTGCGGCTGCGACTTCTTCGCCCAGGCGGGTCAGCCAGCCGGCGCGGTCTTCGTCGTTGAGGGGGTGGCCTGCGCTCATCTTGTCGATGTTGGCCTTGGGGTGAAAGGCGTCGCCTTCGATGAGGCGGCCGCCGCTGTGTTTGGCGATTTCAGCGCCCACGGCACTTTTGCCGCAGCCGGAAACACCCATGATCACGAGGGCGGAGATAGCGTGTGGAGCAGTAGTCATAAAAACCTCGCCCCGAAGACAGCGCTGTCTTGCCGAGTTGGGTGCAAGGTCGGCAAGGCTGTTTCCGGGTGTAGTCATTGTTATGGGTATCTCGCTTGTCCATGAGATGCACCACTCCAATCATCAAGATGATCGAAAAGTTGCGGGCCTCCGTGAGATAGCGCTACCTTAGAGCCCCTCCGAGACAATCGCAACCCCTTCAGCTTTTCCTTCCTTTCAGTTGGCAACGCATGACACGCATTGGTTCCCGCTCCACCGGTCGTCCCACCCTCAACGAAGTTGCGAAACTGGCCGCTGTGTCGCCCATTACGGCCTCTCGGGCACTACGAGGCGTGGCCACGGTTGCGCCCGATCTGGTGGAAAAAGTCCAGGCCGCTGCGCAGAGTCTAGGCTATGTCGCCAACCCTGCTGCCCGGGCGCTGGCTTCGTCCCAAAGTCAGTCGGTGGTGGTGCTGGTGCCGTCGCTGTCCAACCAGTTGTTCATCGAGACCCTCGAAGCGATTCAGAACGTATTGCGCCCGCGCGGGCTGGAAGTGGTGATCGGCAACTACCATTACTCGCCTGTCGAAGAAGAGAACCTGCTGCGCAGCCACTTGGCCAATCGTCCGCGCGGGATTCTGCTGACCGGCTTCGACCGCAGCCAGGCGTCGCAACAGTTGTTGGCCGCCAGCGGTGTGCCCTGTGTGCACATGATGGAACTGGACCCCAGCCGGGCCGAGCCTTGTGTGGGGTTTTCTCAACAGCAGGCGGGGGCGGCAGCCGCGCAGCATCTGCTGAATCGCGGGCGTCGGCGGCTGGCGTATGTGTCGGCGCAACTGGACCCGCGAGTGATTCAGCGCGGCGCGGGTTTTCGCAGTGCGCTGGAGGCTGAAGGGCTGTACGACGAAGCGCTGCAAATGGCCACGCCACTGCCGTCGTCCATTGGATTGGGCGGGGAGATGTTCGCCCGTCTGCTGGATGAGCACCCGGACGTGGACGGCATCTTTTTCTGTAATGACGACCTGGCGCAAGGTGCGACGCTGGAAGCGTTGCGTCGCGGGATCAAAATCCCCGAGCAGGTTTCGTTGATCGGATTCAATGATTTGCCCGGCTCGGCGCACATGGTGCCGCGCCTGACCTCGATCCGCACCCCTCGCGAGCAAGTGGGTCGGCGTGCTGCCCAGTTGCTGCTGGGGTTGCTGGACGGCAATGTGCAGCAAGCGCAGGTGGATCTGGGGTTTGAGCTGGTGGTGCGGGAGAGTACCTGAGAGTCTGTAGTTCCGATGATGGCGAGACGTGTCAGGAAGTTTTCAGCGCCTGACTCACCGCCTTCGCCACCAAGCGGAGCGCCGCCCGGCCGTCGCGCACAGGTTTAGCGTCGGATACGAAATGTGGATTCGGCGTGATCCTTGTGGGAGCCGCCTTGGTGGCGAAGACGATGGGGCAGTGATGGATGAGTTCGCTGACAAACCGCGATGCAGAGAATCAGCCCACCTTCTTCGGCAATTTCAACTCTGCGCACAATCCCCCACCTTCACGGTTGGACAGGGTCAGGGAGCCGCCCAGTGCCATCGCCAGTTGCTGGGAAATTGCCAGGCCCAGTCCCGTGCCTCCGGTGTCGCGATTGCGTGAGCTTTCCACGCGATAGAACGGCTTGAGCACTTCACTCAGCTCGGCTTCGGAAATCCCCGGGCCGCGATCCAGCACCTGAATCGCAAAGCCCTGATCGCCGCGCGCTTGCACTTGAATTTGCGCCGCACCCGCGAATTTCAGTGCGTTGTCCGTGAGGTTAACCAGCACCCGGCGCAAGGCGTGGGGACGGGTGTCGATCACTGCGCCATTCTTGCCGCACAGCTCGACTGACTTGTTCATGTCCTGATAGTCGAACACCAGGCTGTCGAGGAATGAATCCAGATGCACCCGTTTCGGCGCTTCGGTAGAGGTGTCCATGCTGCGCGCATAGGCCACGCCTTCCTGCACCAGATGCTGCATTTCGCTCAAATCGCTCCACAGTTTCTCTTTCTCGATGCCCTCATCCATGAACTCGGCGCGCAGTTTCATGCGCGTGATCGGCGTTTGCAGATCATGGGAAATCGCTGCCAGCAGTTGCATGCGCTCCTTCACGTAATTGGCGATGCGCTGCTGCATGGTGTTGAACGCAACGGCAGCGTAGGCCACTTCGGTAGGGCCGCTTTCATCGAGGCGGATGCCATCGCCATTGGGGTCCAGCCTATCGACGGCCTCGGACAGACGGGTCAGCGGACGAATTGCGGTTCTCACCGCCAGCCAGGTGCACGTCACCAGCAGCACCAGTTGCCCGATCAGCAGCAGCGGCAGCCAGGGCGACAGCGGGGTGATGGCGGGGCGCACGTCAATGGTCAGCGGATTACCGTCGCGCAGGGTCAAGTGCGCCTGATAGTGGGGGCGTGCATCGGCGATGTCGTTGAACGACAGTTGATAGTCGCGGCCCAGGGTAGCTTCCATCGAGCGCACCGAGATCGGCGCCTTGCTCATGTCCATCGGCGTTCCGGGCTGGCCGGTGCCGAGCATGTAGCGGTAATTGGGGTGTTCGAAGCGCGGCAGCCACGCCTCGCGCTCGTCAGCGGGCAAGCGTTCGAGCACGGCCACTGTGGTCGTGAGGTCCTGCTCCAGATTCCCGAGCATCAGGGTCATCGCGCTTTGGTAGCGTTCGTAAAATTGCAGGCCGAACGACATGCCGTGGGCCAGTACCAGACTGATCAGGAAAATCAGCGACAGGCGTGAGGCCAGGGTGCGGGGCCAGCCGAAGCCGAGTTTCATACGGCGTCCCCGAGAATTTCCACCGGGTAGGTGAACACATAGCCTTCACTGCGCACGGTCTTGATGTAGGCCGGATCGCGGGCGTCGTCCAGCAGGCGTTGGCGCAGACGGCTGACCAGCAGGTCGATGGAGCGGTCGAATAGATCGGCGTCACGGCCTTGAGTCAGATTGAGCAGTTGATCGCGGCTTAACACCCGTTGCGGATGATCGAGAAAGGTGCGCAGCAGCCGGTATTCAGCGCCGCTCAGGGCCACCACCGTCCCTTCAGCGTCCAGCAGATGGCGCGCCGTGGTGTCCAGGCGCCATTTGCCGAACGCCAGCAAACGCCCGGCTTCGCTGACGATCAGGTTCGGCGGCAGCATGCGTGTGCGGCGCAGGACGGCGTTGATGCGGGCCAGCAGTTCGCGGGCGGCGAAGGGTTTGACCAGGTAATCGTCAGCGCCCATTTCCAGGCCGATGATGCGGTCTGTTTCGTCGCTGCGCGCAGTGAGCATCAGCACCGGGGTGGTCTTGTGTTTGCCGGTACGCAGTTCGCGGCACAACACCAGGCCGTCGTCACCGGGCATCATGATGTCCAGCACGATCAGATCCACAGGGGTCGATTCGAGAAAGGAGCGCATCTGCCTGCCGTCGGCCACCACCGTGGTGCGCAGGCCGTTTTTCTTCAGGTAGTTGCCCACCAGTTCCCGGATCTCGCGATCGTCATCGACAATCAGAATGTGGTCGACGTGCTCCATGGTTCCCGCTCCCCCTCATCATTGATGTGTGGCGCATCTTAACCAGCCGCGAACGGCTTGCCTTCCACGCTTTGTATTGCACTGTATCTGGCACCGCGACACATACATGGCGATGCAAAAAACAGATGTTCCCGTGCGAATGTAGCGTCCGGTGGCGGGCGCCCGCTATGACACTTAGAGGTTACATGAGAGGTTCAGCCAGACGTGCAGAGATGACGCGCCAATGCTTCGATGGCGGTTTCAGCGGTTGTGTGGCGTCCTGTCCAGGTACAGGCGAGCATCAGGTTTCTGGGCAACTGGAAGTCTTCCACCAGAAAGCCTTGGGCGTCGAAGCCTGCCGCGTCGTGTTCGACCTGTTCGCGCAACGATCCGCTGTCCTCGAAATACGCCCAGACCGGCTTGCCCAGCGCCACGGCCATGCCGACTTCGAAGGCGGTCCCGGAATCCGGCTCGACGCCACGAAAGGGGTTGAGATTGGCCAGTACCGCATCGCAGCGGCGGATCATGGCGATGTTGGCGTTGCAGATCAGCGCGGCTGTTTCTTGCGGGGGCAGGTCAGGGGCGACCTCATTGTCGAAGGGATACAGCCCTTCAAGACCGTGGGCGTCGCACAGCGCCTTGAGGTAACGCCCCTGTTCGACGGCGTCTGCGCGAAAGACATCGAATCCGGCGAGGTAGACCTGTGGTTTGCGAGAACGCGGCATTGGGATGTCCTGTTTGGGAGGTGACGACATTCTAGCGACAACCCCAAGTGCCATTGATCAGGCAGACGCTTGTGCGCCGTAAAATGGGGCTGAAATCTGTACGGATAACCAGTATTCTGCCGACCTTCCCATTACATCGACCTGAGCCGCCGTGAGCACCTCGCCCCTCGACAATCCCTTTTATTACCTGGAGAACTTTCATCGGGTCTTGAACTGGATCGCCTGCCGTTACGACGATTTGCTCGACGATCAGGAGCAGCGTTTCATCGCGGATTTCAGCCGCCTGCCGCAGGCCGCTCAAGCGTTATTGGTGCGCATGATCATGCGCAAAGGCACGTTGTTTCGCGCCAGCAAGCTGGAGTATGCCGAGATCGGTGATGCCCGGATCGCCGTCGAGTCGCTGCTTGAGCAGGGATGGGTCGACCGTGAGCCGTATCTCGATCTGCAAACGCTGTTCGCGTTGCTGCGCAAAGAAGAACTGGCTCACTGTTTCAAGGCCCACGGCATCAAGAGCGCCGAAAAAAAGGCCGATCTGCTGGCGCGTCTGTCGCCGCACTACGACGCGCCTCAACGCCTGACGCAGTGGTTCGAAGGCTTTGACGACACGATTTTTTCGCTGGGCATCATGCCGCTGTGCGATCGCCTGCGGTTGCTGTATTTCGGCAATTTGTATCAGGAGTGGTCCGAGTTCGTGCTGGCGGACCTGGGCATCTACCGCTACGAGAAGGTCGAGTTTTCCCTCGAATCGCGGGGTATCTATCAGCGAGCGGATATCGACGTTTGCCTTGAGCTGCACCAGTGCCGACAGACGCTGGATGAGGGGGGCATGCTCACTGAGCTGGCGACCCGGGCGCTGGCGATCCGGACGGATAATCCGTGGTTGTCCATGCGTCGCGCGAAACTGCTGTATCAAATCGGTTATCGGGCCGAGCGCGAACAGGACGCGGTACTGGCGCTGGCGGTTTATGAGCAATGCAGTTACCCCGGCGCGAGGGTGCGCAGGATCCGGATCTGGGAGCGTTGCGCGCAGTATTCCGAAGCCATGGCCTTGTTGCAGCAGGCTCAGGCTGCCCCGGAAAACGATGAGGAAGCCCAGCACCTGTTGCGCATCCAGCCTCGATTGCTGAAAAAACTGGGGCACGGTGGCGTGCGCAAGCGCGTCACACGGACGGTGACCCGGCTGGACGTGAGCGTGCTGCCGTCGGCAGATCACAGCGTCGAGCAATTGATCCAGTCGCACCTGTCCGAAGAGGGCAGTGAGGTGCATTACGTTGAAAATACGTTGATCAACTCGCTGTTCGGCTTGCTTTGCTGGCCTGCTGTGTTCGCGCCACTGCCCGGGGCGTTCTTTCATCCGTTCCAAACCGCGCCGAGCGACCTGTACAGTCCGGACTTCTACCCACGTCGCGCCGCATTGTTCGAGGCGTGTCTGGCACAACTGGAGGACGGGGGTTACCTGTCGACGATCCGGCAGTGCTACGTGGACAAGTTCGGCCTGCAATCGCCGTTCGTGTTCTGGGGCGCGCTGACGCCAGACCTGCTGGAGCAGGCGTTGCACTGTTTTCCGGCGCAACATCTCCTACGCTGGTTCCGCCGTCTGCTGCACGACATCAAAGCCAATCGCACCGGTATGCCTGATCTGATCCAGTTCTATCCCGAGCAGCGTCGTTACCGGATGATCGAGGTCAAGGGGCCGGGGGACCGTTTGCAGGACAACCAGTTGCGCTGGCTGGACTTCTGCGCCGAGCATGAAATGCCGGTGGTGGTGTGTTATGTGCAGTGGGCGGAGGATGCGATTTTGGCGGAGTGACCGAACAGGCCGAACACAAACCTCTGTAGCAGTGCAGCCGCGCTGTTACAGGGTATGGGGGCACGGCTCAGCGCTTGCCCTTCTTCGGCGGCGCTGGCAGTGGAGCGAACAGCGCTTCGATGTCTTCGTCCTGCAGCTTCCAGTCCCCCGCCTTGCGCCCGTCCAGCACCCCCGACGCCAGTGCCGACTTTTCATCCTGCAAGTGCTGGATTTTCTCTTCCACTGTGCCACGGGCGATCATCTTGTAGACGAACACCGGTTTTTCCTGGCCGATGCGATAGGCGCGGTCGGTGGCCTGGTTTTCGGCCGCAGGGTTCCACCACGGGTCGTAGTGGATCACGGTGTCGGCCGCCGTGAGGTTGAGGCCCGTGCCGCCCGCCTTGAGGCTGATCAGGAAGATCGAGCGTTTGCCGCTCTGGAACTCCTGCACCGGGGTACGCCGGTCCCGCGTCTGCCCGGTGAGCAGCGCGTATTCGATGCCACGCTGCGCCAGTTCTATCTCAATCAACTCCAGCATCGATGTGAACTGCGAGAACAACAGGATCTTGCGGTTCTCTGCCAACAGTTCCTCGACCATGTCCATCAGGCTTTCCAGCTTGGCCGAGCTTGAATGTTTGCCCGAGGCCGGGGCGCTCTTGACCAGGCGCAGGTCGCAGCACACCTGCCGCAGCTTGAGCAGGGCTTCGAGGATGATGATCTGGCTGCGCGCCACGCCCCTCGTGGTGATTTCATCGCGGACTTTCTTGTCCATCGCCAGACGCATGGTTTCGTAGACGTCCCGTTGGGCGTCGTTGAGTTCGACCCAGTGCACGATTTCGGTCTTGGGTGGCAACTCGGTGGCGACCTGTTCTTTGGTACGCCTCAGCAGAAACGGTTTGATCCGCGCGTTCAGGTGCTGCAAGCGAGTCTCGTCGCCCAGCCGCTCGATGGGGGTGCGATAGTTGCTGCCGAATTGCTTGGCGTCGCCCAGCCAGCCGGGCATCAGGAAGTGGAACAGTGACCACAGTTCGCCCAGGTGGTTTTCCAGCGGCGTACCACTCAGGCACAGGCGCTGGCGTGCGTTCAACTGGCGCGCGGCCTGGGCCGCCTTGCTGCTCGGGTTCTTGATGTACTGCGCTTCATCCAGCACCAGCACATGGAACACCTGCTTGCTGAGCGTTTCCACGTCACGGGGCAGCAACGCGTAGGTGGTCAGAATCAGGTCGTAGTCGGTCAGGTGCGTGAAGTCCGTGTGTCGATTGGCGCCATACAGGGCCAGCACCTTGAGCTGTGGCGTGAAATGTTTCGCCTCATCCGCCCAATTGGGAATCAGGCTGGTGGGCATGACCGCCAGCGCCGGGGACGTCAGGCGACCGGCCTGCTTTTCTTTCAACAAATGAGCGAGGGTCTGCAGGGTTTTGCCCAGCCCCATGTCATCGGCCAGCACGCCGCCGACTTCCAGCTCGCGCAGCGCCTGCATCCAGCTCAACCCTTCGAGCTGATAGGGGCGCAGCTTGGCGTTCAGGCCTTTGGGCACCGTGACGGTGGTGTTCTTGATGTTCACCAGCCGCTCGGCGAACTGACGCAAACGGTCGCCGCCCTGCCACACCAGTGGCAAGTCATCCAGGTGGGTGAGGCGCCCGGCATCGGCGGTTTTTACCCGAATGGAGTAGTTACCGTCCTCGCGCCAGTAGAAGTCGCCCAACGTCGCCAGTACAGGCCGCAGGCGTCCGTAGGGCAGGGCGACCTGAATCGGGCCGCCGCCACGCTGGGTGAAGTGATTGAGCTGCACCAGCAACTGTTCGTCATCGTGGCGCTTGGCGATGCCTTCAAGGCTCATCAATTCCGGGTGCGTGCGCAGCAGGTTGACCAGAATCGGCAGCAGGCTCAGGCGCTCGCCATTGACGATGATGCCCAGTTCCAGATCGAACCAGTCGCGCTCCGGCTGTTCGTCGACCACCGCGTACCAGTCGTCAACCGGCGTCACGTCGAACCCGAAGTCGGCGTTCATCTCGATTTCCCAGCCTTGGTCCCTCAGCTTGGGCAATTCGTCGAGCATGAAGCTCAGCCAGGCCTTGTCGTTGGGCAGTTCGAACATTTCACCGGCACTGTCGGGCAGCGCCTTGCTTTGACGCGTGGCGATGCGAAAGCCCAGTTCTTGCAGTTGTTTGCGAAACTGCGCCTCGATGTCCAGGTGGCGGCGCAGGCGCAGGGTTTCTTCCTTCAGGTGCCAGAGCAAATCGCTGGGACGGCCTGGCGCCGGAATGCCGGAGGCATACAGCTCGCGATAACGGAAGGCCAGTGCAGCACGGTGCTGGATATGCCGCTGCATTTTGCCATTGCGTGGCTCGTAGGCGCTGAATTCGAAGCTGGCCAATGTCAGGCGAGGCTTGGGTTTGATTTTTTTCTCGATGCGTTCGCGAGGCTTGGGTTTGACCACTTCAACCTGTACGGGAGGAGGAAGCCCTTGGTTGACGGCGGCCAGAATGCCTTCCTTGTTCTCCGGATGATCCAGATAGAACAGCGCCGCCGCACAGTGCTTGCAGTTGTTTCTGACCGGGCAGGTGCAAATGCCGACGATGAAGTTGCGCGTGCGATCAGGGTCCTTGAACTGCAACGTCTGGGTATAAACCTCATCGCCTGAGCCTCGGCATGAGGTGCGGACCAGATCGGGGGCCAGTTGTACGACGCGAATGCGATGTTCGCGGGCATAGATATACCCGCGCTGTACGCTTTGTTCCTTGAACAACGGTTCCCATGGCAGGGAGAGGGCTTTTTCCAGTAGCGATGACACGTCTTGCCCTTCGTTAACGCGGTGCTTGAAGCGGAGAGACCTTGATCAACATCGCAAGGCTTCCGTTATCCATGTAAGTCAATTCGCCATTTCTGACCCGTGTGGCCTGTCGCATGCGCTCGCTGGTTACCAGCACGCCGTGATCGTCCAGTTGATTGACCCAGAAATTGGCGTCGATGTCGGTAAAGCGCGCCAGACCCAGGCTCACGGTGCCTTCGATGGGGAAGTGGCCGAATTGCTTCTGGCCGCTGCTGATTGCGACTTTGCTCGGGGTGGGGCTGAGGTCCTGCTGCCAGGCCCGGTGCAGCAACACTTTGTAGCCTTCGCTGGACTCCAGCTTGCTGACCAGAGTATCCAGCGTCGTCGACGTCTGGTTGTCTGCCCCCAGCGTCTGCGCACCCGCGGCCCAGTCTTCGGGGGCGGCCTGATTGGTGGCGGCCGGTTCGCCGTTCTGGCGGAACAGGATCAATTCCACCGAATACGTGCCATCGGCAAACGCTGCAGGCGCAATCAGCACCAGCAGCAGGGTGAGCGAGCGAAACACACGCATGGAGGATCCTTAAGACGATTGTGTAGAGGGCAGCGGCGTCAGGCGTTCGAGCAGCGCTTCAAGGTGATTGAAACGCTCTTCGGGACGCTCCATGGGTACCATGAATTTGAACAACGTAGCGCCTTCGAATTTGTAACGCTTGGGTTGGCCCTGAATCAGCTTGATCAGCGTCAACGGTTCCACTGGAGTATCGGCGCCGAATTCGATTCGTCCACCCTGCGGCCCGGCATCGATCTTCTTGATGCCCAGTTGCTCGGCCTTGAGTTTGAGCAGCGTCATGCGCACCAGATTCTTGGTCGGTTCGGGCAGCAGGCCGAAGCGGTCGATCATCTCGACTTGCAGATCCTTCAGCCCCTCTTCGTCGGCGGCGTTGGCGATGCGCTTGTAGAGGATCAGCCGTGCGTGGACATCCGGCAGGTAGTCTTCGGGAATCAGTCCCGGCACCCGCAGGTTGATTTCCGGCCCGCCGCCCAAGGGCTGCTCCAGATTCGGTTGCTCGCCCTTGCGGATCGACTTCACCGCACGTTCGAGCATTTCCATGTACAGCGTGAAACCCACGGCCTGAATCTGACCGCTCTGGCCTTCGCCCAGCAGTTCGCCCGCGCCACGGATTTCCAGGTCGTTGGTGGCCAGCACGAAGCCCGCGCCGAGGTCCTGGGTATTGGCGATGGCCTCCAGGCGCTTTTCGGCATCCGGGGTGATCTGCTTGCGTGGTGGCGTCAGCAGGTAGGCGTAGGCCTGGTGGTGACTGCGCCCGACGCGGCCGCGCAACTGGTGTAGTTGGGCCAGACCGAACTTGTCGGCACGCTCGATGATGATGGTGTTGGCGCTCGGCACGTCGATGCCGGTTTCGATGATGGTCGAGGCGATCAGCACGTTGAAGCGCTTGTGGTAGAAATCGCTCATCACCTGTTCGAGTTCGCGCTCGTTCATCTGCCCGTGGCCGATGCCGATGCGCGCCTCGGGCACCAGTTCGGCGAGGTCGGCGGCACACTTCTCGATGGTCTTCACGTCGTTGTGCAGGTAATACACCTGACCGCCACGCAGCAGCTCACGCAGCAGCGCTTCTTTGACGGTGGGTTTGTTCTGCTCCATCACAAAAGTGCGCACCGACAGGCGACGGGCGGGCGGGGTGGCGATGATCGACAGGTCGCGCATGCCCGCCACGGCCATGTTCAGGGTGCGCGGGATCGGCGTGGCGGTCAGGGTCAGGATGTCGACTTCGCTGCGCAGCGCCTTGAGCTGTTCTTTCTGGCGTACACCGAAACGGTGCTCTTCATCGATGATCACCAGGCCCAGATTCTTGATCTTGACGTCGTCCTGCAACAGCTTGTGGGTGCCGATGACGATGTCGATCTTGCCCTCGGCCAGTTCGGCGACTGCGGCGTTCACTTCCTTGGTGGACTTGAAGCGGCTCATCACCTCGACCTTCACCGGCCAGTCGGCGAAGCGGTCGCGGAAGCTGTTGTAGTGCTGCTGCGCGAGCAGGGTGGTGGGCACCAGAATCGCTACCTGCTTGCCGCCATGAACGGCAATGAACGCCGCGCGCATGGCCACTTCGGTCTTGCCGAACCCTACGTCGCCGCAGACCAGCCGGTCCATCGGCTTGGGCGCGAGCATGTCGGCGCGCACCGCCTCGATGGTGGTTTGCTGGTCCGGGGTTTCTTCGAACGGGAAGCCGGCGCTGAAGGTCTCGTAGTCCAGCTTCGGATCGGCGAACGCATAGCCCTCGCGCGCGGCGCGGCGAGCGTAGATGTCGAGCAGTTCGGCTGCGACGTCGCGTACTTGTTCGGCGGCCTTTCGCTTGGCTTTCTGCCAGGCTTCGGAGCCGAGTCGATGCAATGGGGCCAACTCGTCGTCGCTGCCGGTGTAGCGCGCGATCAGGTGCAGGTTGGCGACCGGAACATACAGCTTGGCCTCGTCGGCATAGGCCAGCATGAGGAATTCGGCGACCTGGTTTTCCACTTCCAGTGTGGCCAGCCCCAGGTAGCGCCCGACGCCGTGATCGATGTGCACCACGGGCGCGCCTTCGCGCAGCTCGGCCAGGTTCTTGATCACGGCGTCGTTGGCGTGGCCGTCCATGCGTTTTTCGCGACGGCGACGCTGCATGACGCGCTGGCCGAACAACGGGCTTTCGGCGATCAGCGCCAATGCCGGTTGCTCAAGCACCAGACCTTCGTCCAGTGGCGCGATGGTGATCGCCAGGCGCTCCTTGCTGTCGACGAACTCCTGCCAACTGTCCACGGTCTTCGGGCGCAGTTTCAGGCGGTCGAGCAATTCGAGCAGCACTTCACGGCGACCGGCGGACTCGGCGGTGAACAGCACACGACCGGTGAAGGCGTCGAGGAAACCCGACAGGGCCGCCAACGGCTGATTGGCCTTTGCCTCGATGGCCAGGTTCGGCAGCGCCTGTGCCGGGAAACGCTCGCGGCCCACGCCGGTTTCGAGGTCATCCTGACTGGCCACGACCCGAGGCCAGCTTTTCAGGCGGGCAAAGCAGTCTTCCACCGGCAGGAACAGCTCATCAGGCGGCAGCAGAGGGCGGTCCGGGTCGATGCGGCGCTCTTCGTAGCGATTGCGCACGTCCTTCCAGAAGGTTTCCGCCGCCGCTTCGATGCCCGGCAGCGAGAACACCTGGGTGTCTTGGGGCAGGTAGTCGAACAGCGTGGACGTTTCTTCGAAGAACAGCGGGATGTAGTACTCGATGCCCGCGGGGGTGATGCCGCTGTTCAGGTCCTGAAAGATCGGGCTGCGTCGGAAATCCACGTCAAAGCGCTCGCGGAAGCGGGCCTTGAAACGCACCACGGCCTCTTTCTGCAGCGGGAATTCCTTGGCGGGCAGCAAACGCACCGAATCGACCTTGTCGATCGATCGTTGGGTGTCCGGCTCGAAGGTGCGCAGGGTTTCGATCTCGTCGTCGAACAGGTCGATCCGGTAAGGCAGTTTGCTGCCCATCGGAAACAGATCGATCAGCGCGCCACGCACTGTGAACTCGCCGTGTTCGTAGACCGTGTCGACGTAGCGATAACCGCTGGCTTCAAGCCGTGTGCGCATCACTTCAACATCGAGCTTCTGGCCGACGTCGAGCACCAGGCTGCTGCCGAGCAGGAATCTGGTCGGCGCCAGGCGATGCAGCGCGGTGGTGATCGGCACGACCAATACGCCGTGTTCCAGCTCCGGCAAGCGGTAAAGGCTGGCGATGCGCTGGGAAATGATGTCTTGATGGGGCGAGAAAAGATCGTAGGGCAGGGTTTCCCAGTCAGGGAAATGCAGCACCGGCAAATCGGGGGCGAAGAACTTCAGTTCCTGTTCCAGCCGCTCGGCGCTCTGGCTGTCGGCGGTCAGGAGCAGGGTGAAGCGTTTCGCAGCGCTCGCGGCCTCGGCAATAGCCAGGCTTTGGGCGGCGCCGGGCAGGTTGCCCCACTGTTGTTTGCCGCTGGCGGCAGGAAGAATCGGTAGGCGCAGAACGGGCACGGAAGGTAAGGCTCCAGGCGTTGCGGCAAAGCCGGGGATTGTAACTAAATCGGGATTCCGCTGTCAGTTTTGTGCACGTCTTTGTGGGTGCCAAATTATGTAGTGCCCGGCAATCTCAAAACTCCGGATTGCTTATAAACAAAGGCTTGAGCATAATGTAGTCCCTTTTTTCAGCCCCTACATGTGGAAGGTTCCCGTGACTCAGAAGCCCGACCAGTGTCTTGGTGAATGGATCGATCGTGAAGCCCTCGCCGAGGCGATGATCCCGCTTATCGGTCAGCTCTACCGCAACAACAACGTGGTGAGTTCGATCTATGGCCGCACTCTGATCAACCGTTCAGTCATCGCAATTCTCAAGGCTCACCGCTTTGCCCGTCACCGTCAGGCTGACGCGACCGAATTGTCCGTACACGAGACTTTCCCGCTCATCAAAGCGATGAGCGAGCTCAAACTGGGTGCCGCTTCGGTGGACCTGGGCAAGCTGGCCGTCAAATACAAGTCTGAGGCCAATGGCCGTACCGCCGAGCAGTTTGTCCGCGAAGAAATGGCCGAAGTCGTCGGTCAGCAGAATTCCGGCGCCCGTAAGGGCACTGACGTCGTTCTCTACGGTTTCGGCCGTATCGGTCGTCTGCTGGCGCGTATCCTGATCGAAAAAACCGGTGGTGGCGACGGCCTGCGTCTGCGTGCCATCGTCGTGCGCAAAGGCTCGGAAAACGACCTGATGAAGCGCGCCAGCCTGCTGCGTCGCGACTCGGTGCACGGTCCGTTCGACGGCACCATCACCATCGACGAAGCCAACAACACCATCACTGCCAATGGCAACCTGATTCAGGTGATCTACGCCAAGAACCCGACCGAGGTGGACTACACCCAGTACGGCATCAAGGACGCCCTGCTGGTCGACAACACCGGCGTATGGCGTGATGCAGACGGTCTCGGCCAGCACTTGCAGTGCCCGGGTGTCGATCGCGTGGTGCTGACCGCACCGGGCAAAGGCAAGCTGAAGAACATCGTTCACGGCATCAACCATCAGCAGATCTCGGCCGATGACAAGATCGTGTCGGCGGCGTCCTGCACCACCAACGCCATCGTGCCGGTGCTCAAGGCGATCAACGACAAGTTCGGCATCGTCAACGGCCACGTTGAAACGGTTCACTCGTACACCAACGACCAGAACCTGATCGACAACTTCCACAAGGGTGACCGTCGTGGCCGTAGCGCTGCGTTGAACATGGTCATCACCGAGACTGGTGCGGCCACCGCTGCTGCCAAGGCACTGCCTGAACTGGCAGGCAAGCTGACCGGCAACGCGATTCGCGTTCCGACGCCGAACGTCTCGATGGCCATTCTGAACCTGAACCTGGGCGCAGAAACCACCCGTGAAGAAGTCAATGAATACCTGCGCCAGACTGCGCTGTATTCCGACCTGCACAAGCAGATCGACTTCGTGAACTCTCAGGAAGTGGTCTCCACCGACTTCGTGGGTTCGCGCCACGCCGGTGTGGTCGACGCTGAAGCCACTATCGTCAACGACAACCGCGTTGTCTTGTACGTGTGGTACGACAACGAATTCGGTTACAGCTGCCAGGTGGTTCGTGTGATGGAAGATATGGCCGGGGTCAACCCGCCTGCGTTCCCGAAGTAAGCTGACGCTAAATGAAAACGCCCCGACATTGTTCGGGGCGTTTTCATTTCTGCTCACAACTCGCAGCTGCTTTTACCCCGCAACAGCTTCCATACGCGTCTGGTTGCCTTTGCGGAACAGCACCAGCGTGGCGATCAGGCCCAGCACGGCAGCACCGCTCAGCCAGATACCTGGAGCCGCCTTGTTGTTCAGCTCATGGATCAGGTAAGTACAGGCCGCCGGGGTGAAGCCACCGAAGGTCGCAGTTGCCAGGCTGTAAGCCAGGGAGAAGCCGGTGGTACGGACTTCAACGGGCATGATTTCGGTCAGGGACACCACCATCGCACCGTTATACGAGCCGTACAGGAACGACAGCCACAGCTCGACCATCAGCAGGTTCCCGAAGCTCGGGTTGGACGTCAGCCAGGACAGGGCAGGGTAGGCGGTAATGATGGCCAGAATGGTGGCGGCCAGCAGCAGTGGTTTGCGACCGATCTTGTCGGACACAGCGCCCATCACCGGCAGCCAGATGAAGTTGGAAATGCCTACGCAGACGGTGACCAGCAGGCTGTCCAGGTCAGACAGGTGCAGTTCGGTCTTGCCGAACGTCGGGGTGTACGCCGTGATCAGGTAGAACGACACGGTGGTCATGACCACCAAAGCCATGCCTGCGACAACCAGGCCAAAGTTGGAACCGATGGACTTCATCACTTCGCCCATGGTTGGGCGGTGTTTGCGAGCGCGGGCTTCGAACTCAGGGGTTTCTTCCAGCGAGCGGCGGATGATGAAGATCGCCGGAACGATCATGCAGCCGACCAGGAACGGCACCCGCCAGCCCCACTGGCTCATGTCTTCCGGGGTGAGCCAATGGTTCAGGCCGACTCCCAGCAAACCGGCGAATACCACGGCGGCCTGTTGGCTGGCGGACTGCCAACTGACGAAGAAGCCCTTGCGGCCCGGGGTCGAAATTTCCGCGAGGTAAACCGACACGCCGCCCAGTTCCACACCGGCCGAGAAGCCTTGCAGCAGACGGCCGATCAGCACCAGCAGCGGTGCGGCGACGCCCAGTGTCGCGTAACCCGGTACGAAGGCAATCAGCAATGTGCCCATGGCCATCAACGCCAGGGTGATGATCAGACCTTTCTTGCGGCCGTGATGGTCGATGTAGGCACCCAGGAAAATGGCACCCAGCGGGCGCATCAGGAAGCCCGCGCCGAAGGTCGCCAGTGAAAGCATCAGCGATGCGAATTCACTGTCGGCAGGGAAGAATGCCTTGGCGATGGCCGTGGCGTAGAAGCCGTAGACCATGAAGTCAAACATTTCAAGGAAGTTGCCGCTGACAACGCGAAAAATCGCCTTGCCTTTGCCTGTGTTCGAGGCCATTTGGAATTACTCACTTAGGCTGTCTAGCTGGGGGATCCGTTGTATTTGTGCGTCCTCGCCTGCGCCGTCCGAGCTTGGCCTCCAACTGCGCAGATTTGTAACGATATGTGTAAAAGTGGCGGATGGCAATCAGAAGACACTCATCATCCTGCGCTGTTTTTCCCGGCTAGACCGCTGATCGCAATATTTATCTATGTCATATGCAGCGCTGATCTTGCGTTAACTCGCCAGAACGAATCCTGACCGTCCAACGGATCGGCCAGGTTTGGCATAAACCTGCGAGTTGACGACAGAATGAATAGTAAGTTTCACCTGATTGATGTTTTTTCCCACCGGCCTTCGCTGCCCGTCGAAGCTTCCCGCGCGTTAAAGACCGAGCTTGAGAAGCAATTTCCTGAATTGAAGATCGATCCTGATCTCGCGACGGTCACCGAATTGGCTCAGACCAGCGGTACGACGCTGACGGCGGCGCTGCAGGTCAGCTTTCTGACCGGGAAAACGTTTCAGTGGCGCGCGGAGCAGCACAGGCTGATCGCTGACCCAGCAGCGACGCCACCTCTTGAACTGGCTGTGGATATGGCGCAGTTGGCGATTCTCATCGATAGCGTTTCGCTCAGTCTTCCGGATGTTTTCATTCAGGCGATTACCTGTTTTTGGGATCGTGAATTTGAGGGGGGAAAGAGCCCTGGCCGTCAACTGATTGATGCGTTTGAACAACGCAACCTCAAATTGCGGCGACCGGAAATGAGTGATGCGTACTGGCGCGAGCGCTGTGAGCAAAAAGCGCTGCATGTTCTGGACGCACAGCTGATGGCGATCGAACGGGTGTCGTCACTGGCGTTCCAAGACTACGAGGAAATGGAGCGTTATCTGGCCAAGGTCACCGATATTGCTCCGTTGCTGGACGATGAGCCATCGATCGGGGCCGCAACGGTCACCCGCATGGATCAGTTGCCACAATGGCTGGCCAGCGCCTCGTCAGCCGACCGTCTTGATTACAGTCGTCGCCTGTCTGCGCTGGCGGTCGTGGCGGACAATGCTGCGGGTGAGGCATGGAACGATGATTTGCCTCCAATTCTGGAGTTTGCGCGGCGGGAAATGCAGGACGGCATGCTCAAGGATCATCCGGAAGCGACAGGCCTGACCCTGGATGATGTGACCGTCCACGTCGCCAAGGTAGTGGCTGCTGCGGTGTCATCGGCTGGGCAAATGGTCGCCGTGGGTGGTGTGCAGGAAACACAGCGTATGAGCGTGGCAGCGTTCGCGTTGGGCAACCTTTCGAGCTTGCCCAACGCCACCATTACCCTGTCGATGCGCGACGGGGGACCGTTGCCTGCATGGCTGACGGTCGATTATCTGAAAGCTCTGATGGTTCGTGCTGATGTCGGAGACGCCTATCCCAAGCGCGTGGAGCGCTATTTGGTGACCGACGTCGCTCAGGCGGCACGGCGGAAAATCCTGTTCACCGATCAGTTGCGCGTGCAGTTGCCACTCAAGGCACTTGAGCAAAAAATTCGCGGGCAAGGGCAATTGACGCAAGCGGGCGTGCGATTGATCGATGCGCTGGTCGATAAAAATTCGTCGACCAAAAACGTCGTATTGCGTCCGCTGGCCTGGGTCGCACACGCCGGTGCCAAGGCGGATGAGGTTTGCAACATGTTTGTGGTGGGCGCGGCGGATACCTCGGAGGGCCCCGTCGTGTTGTATCGCCCCTTTGTAGCCGAACCGTTGACGGAGTATTCGACATGGTCGGCCCTTCGAAAAGCGATCGTCGACGAGGGGACGTTGCAGGAGCAGGTGCTCGTCTGGATGACCGAACAGGGTCGTGAGCGTTACGCCAACGGCGGCTTTGAACAGCCTCATATCGCACGGTTCGGTCAAGGATCGGATTTCGCGCCTATCCCGACGCCTGCACCTGCACAACTGAGTGTCAGCCCGGTTCCGGGGGACGTCATGAGCGCGCTGTTCAACGCGAACGCCCAGGCATTGATCGATCTTGCGGATCGAGAGTCGATTTCCAATGCTGAAAGCCGCTGGGCGATGATTCAGCAGGGCGGGTGGTTGGCGCTGGAGGCCGTCATGCCATTTCTCTCAGGTGCCGTCGGCACGGCGCTGTGGTTGGTGCAACTCATGACGGGCGTTGAGCGAGTGCTGGCGGCAGGTGAGCAAGGTTCGTCTGCGGCAAAGTCAGAGGCCTGGAGCTCGCTGCTGCTGACGTTGGCCATGATTCTGTTGCATCAGGGATTCAAGCCTGGAATCGCTGTTGCTACCTCAGAAGTCGGAGGGCTCAAGCCCGCCGATGGGTCGGATCCTGTGCTCGGAGACGATACTTCTGTGAAGCCGGTCAGCACTGAGTCGACACCGCTGCTGGATTTCTCCTGGACGAACCTCGGTCATCGTCTGACTGGCGACCAGGTTCTCCAGTTGGAGCGCATGAAGGTGGAGGAGACATCGGCTTTTGAAGGCCCGTCCTCGATGTCTGGGCGAGAAGGGCTCTACCTTCATGACAATCGCTGGCATGTGAGGCTCGACAGCGGGATGTATGAGGTTGTTTTTGTACAAGGCGACATTCATATCCTTGATCCACAGAATGTCCGGGTGCCGGGGCCTCGCATCAGACACGACAGACTTGGCTGGGCGCTGGACCTGTCGCTGCGGCTGAAAGGCGGAGGGCCTACGCGCAATGCCCGTCAGATGGCGCTGGAAAATGCCGCCAGGCTAAAGCAGGTCATGGCGCGCGATGTGGAACTCGGGCGACAGAGAGCGGCGTTGTACAAGAAATTTGAGGGTTGGGAACTGACCACTCGGAACGTGGACAGGCAACTCCCGGGGCCACTCTACGACCTGATCGAAACGGATCTGAATGCGCTCAAGGCGCTGTTCGCGGAGCGAAAACAGCTCCAGCAGACCCTGCGTCCGGCCGACCGGCTCGGGGAAAAAGTCACAGCGACGGATTTGCAGGGCATAGGTCGGCGCATCGCGTTTCTGGAAGCCCTGCTGCTGACGAACTCGGTAAAGCTGGCGCGTGATGCCTTGGTGGCGCTGCGTTCTGATGGCGGCTATGTGACGGTCACGAATGTCGATGCGTATCTGGCACTTTTTTCCGAGCTGGTGAAGCTTCAGGACCGGGCGGTGACGTGGTCTCAGGTGCGGGAGGATGTCTGGGTGGAGCTTCGGGACGTGCCCAAGGTCGGAGAGAGCTACTGGCGGGAAGAGGCGCTGGAATTGCAGCAAAACAATCTGGTCTCTCACTTGGCGTGGCGCGTTGACCGCATGTGGTCGTTACTGGAGCTGTGTTTCACCCGGGACGTTATTTTGTCGGGAGAAGGGGATCATCAGTTCAGAAGGTTACGCGTCGATGATCCCTTGCATGCCGCCTTCAGTTCACATGTGGAGCTGGAAAAGCCCAACGACTACAGCGTTCAGGAGCAGATTGAAGTGTTGGAAAGCTCGTTGCGTGAGTATGAGCGTTGTAGCCTCGTCGCAAATCATGCACGCGATGGTGGGGCCGATACGCTGGACGCGCATTTCATGGACCGCTTCATGGCCGAGTTGTCGGCGATTACCGAGCGCGCCGAGAAACGATTGTCGGACCTGGTGCGGGAGAGTACGGAGTCGGTGCCCCGGCGCACGGAATATGTGCCGCGAGTGAAACAGACGCGCAAGCGCGTCATCAAGACCCGAAACCACCGAACTTTGGTGGGGCGCGTGAGGGATGGAGAAACGGACTTTCCGGGGGTTGTGGTCGATGTCACTAAAGCCACGAGCGATACGGTGGTCGGGACCTATCACTTGCACGAAAACGGAGAATGGGTCGAAGTCGAAACCGTGCGCCCCCCGAAACCAGAAAGGCCCAAGAGCGTAGTTACACTGGATGAGCTCAAGCGTCGAGCCAGCACCGTTCTTGCTCGGGTCGACACAGATATCAACGAGGCTCGACGACTATCGCTAAAAACTTATGAGCCTGCAGACATCGAAAATATTCTGGTGCTTCAGGGCGACAGGTTGAACGAGCTGGCGGACAAGTTCGCCGCTCACGTCAGCGGATTGACCGAAGATCAGCTGAAGACGGATCCCGCATCACTTGAAGCTGGGAAGTTGCGCGCCGCTGCGGCCCGGCTTGTCGCCGAGGGGCGCAAGTTGCGTATCAACATGATCAAAGCGCAATCGCCGACTGCGACGCGCCTCAGTTATCTCGCCAGCGAGCAGCAAGTCGACATCGCTCGTTACGAAGGGCGCAAGAATATGTCCGGCTCGAAACGCAATGACTTTCTTCAGGAGTACGTCATTCGCAACAAGGACCAGACCGTATTGTGGTGGGCGCACTTTCATTACGCCAACGAAGATGCGCCAAACGCGGCGTTTACCGCTGCCCACTTGAAATTGCCGAGCCAGCGATTGATGGGGTATAGCGCTCAGGTGAAAGCCGCTCGGGATAACAAGGACGTGGTCAGCATCTATCGTAGTTATATTGGCAAAGACGTGGCCCAGCGCTTGTTCCTCGACCTTGTCGTCGAGCCGAAAAAGAACTGATGTGAACGCGATGTCTGCGAGAAAAAAACCGCAGGACCTGACACAAAACCACAAAATTGCAGCTTTTATTGTGATTCAGAGCACCAAGGGCATTATTATCCGCAGCAATCCGGCATTCGACCGGCTGTTGGAGTGTCACGTAACGCACGCATTATTCGCCTGCGACGCGACCAAGGGTTAATGTCCACCGCGGCGCAGGCCGATTAGACTGCGCCGCGAGTTTATTCTTCATGCCGTCCGTAGCGGCGTGAGTTAGCCGGAGACGCCAGCGTGGCGTCTCGGCCTGTTCTGAGGAGTACGCATGGCTGTCTACAACTACGACGTAGTGGTGCTGGGTTCAGGTCCGGCGGGTGAAGGCGCGGCAATGAACGCGGCCAAGGCTGGGCGCAAGGTGGCGATGGTCGACAGCCGTCGTCAGGTCGGCGGCAACTGCACCCACCTGGGCACGATCCCGTCCAAGGCGCTGCGTCACTCGGTCAAGCAGATCATCCAGTTCAACACCAATCCGATGTTCCGCGCCATTGGCGAACCGCGTTGGTTTTCCTTCCCTGACGTGCTGAAAAGCGCTGAAAAAGTCATCAACAAACAAGTGGCATCGCGCACCGGTTACTACGCGCGCAACCGTGTTGACGTGTTTTTCGGCACCGGCAGCTTTGCCGATGAGCGCACCGTTGATGTGGTGTGCAACACCGGTGTCGTTGAAAAACTGGTCGCCAACCAGATCATCATTGCCACCGGTTCCCGTCCTTATCGCCCGGCGGACATCGACTTCAGCCACAAGCGCATCTACGACAGCGACACCATCCTCAGCCTCAACCACACCCCGCGCAAACTGATCATCTACGGTGCGGGCGTGATTGGCTGTGAATACGCGTCGATCTTCAGTGGCCTGGGTGTGGACGTCGAGCTGATCGACAACCGCGATCAGTTGCTGAGCTTCCTTGACGCCGAAATTTCTCAAGGCTTGAGTTACCACTTCAGCAACAACAACGTGATGGTGCGCCACAACGAGGAATACGAGCGGGTCGAAGGCCTGGAAAACGGCGTGATCCTGCACCTCAAGTCCGGCAAGAAGGTCAAGGCGGACGCCTTGCTCTGGTGCAACGGCCGGACCGGCAACACCGACAAACTGGGCCTGGAAAACGTCGGCATCAAGGCCAATGGCCGTGGTCAGATCGAGGTTGACGAGGAGTACCGCACCAGCAAGCCGAACATCTACGGCGCAGGCGACGTGATCGGCTGGCCAAGCCTGGCCAGTGCTGCGTATGATCAGGGCCGTTCGGCCTCGGGCAAAGCGGTGGACAACGGCACCTGGCGTTTCGTCAACGACGTGCCGACCGGCATCTATACCATCCCGGAAATCAGCTCCATCGGCCAGAACGAGCACGACCTCACCCAGGCCAAGATTCCGTACGAAGTGGGCAAGGCGTTCTTCAAGAGCATGGCCCGCGCGCAGATCTCCAACGAGCCGGTGGGCATGTTGAAGATCCTGTTCCATCGTGAAACCCTGGAAATCCTTGGCGTGCACTGCTTCGGTGACCAGGCGTCGGAGATCGTGCACATCGGCCAGGCCATCATGAACCAGCCGGGTGAGGCGAATTCCATCAAGTATTTCGTCAACACCACGTTCAACTATCCGACCATGGCCGAAGCCTATCGGGTCGCGGCATACGACGGCCTCAACCGGCTTTTTTGAGCGGCTCCGGCCGGTGGCCTGAGCCGGCCGGAGAGACCGATTTCAGTAATTCCCGAGGGTGGCGCTGGCCAAACCGGGAAAGTCTGTAATCAGGCTGTCGACGCCGAAGTCGGCGAGTCTGCGCATCAGCGCAGGCTCGTTGACGGTCCAGACTGACACATGCAGGCCCTGACTCTGGGCTTTCTTCAGGCGTTCCGGCGTGCACAGCGTCCAGTTCAGCGCCAGAATCTCACAGCCATAGTTTTGCGCGACTTTGAGCGGGTCGAGCCAGGCGTACTCGGCCACCAGACCTCTCGAGATGTCCGGCGTCAGTTCCAGTGCGGCCCCCAGCACTTCCCGTGAACTGGAGGTGATGGTGATTTTGTCCAGCAAACCGTGACGCTGGGCCATTTCACGGATCGCCAGCACGGTGGTCGCCGAGCGGGTGCGTGAGGCGCTTTTGACTTCCAGTTGCCAGTGATCGAAATCGCACTTCTCGAACAGCTCTTCCAGACGTGGAATCGGGCATGGTTGAACCCAGCCCGGACCGCCTTTGCGCGCGTCGTAGGTCACCAGATCCGCCGCGTCGTGTTCGACCACCTTGCCGCGACGGTCCGTGGTGCGTTTGAGGGTGGGGTCGTGGATCACCATCAGTTCGCCGTCGCGGGACAGGTGCAGGTCCAGTTCGCAACGTTTGACCCCGTGTTTGAGGCATTCCTGAAAGCTGGTCAGGGTATTTTCCGGTGCTTCGCCTTTGGCGCCGCGGTGGCCATAAATCAGTGTCACAGGTGCTCCTTGGATAACGCGCCTAAAGGCTGAAAGTCAGTGTGTATCGGGGTTGCTTTGCTCGCGAGCCAGTCTTCTCTGGGCGGCTTGTCGTTGCAAGATATGTCGGGCCAGTAGCTGGCGCTGGGCTTCGCTGAGGTCGACCCACTCGGTGCCCACCTCAAAATCGCCGATGGTACGGGAATGGCACTGGGTGACTTTGGCCCGCAACATCATCCCCGAGGCCTGCGGCATCAGCACCATTTTCACGGAGAGCAGGGTGTCGACAGGGAAGGGCTGATGCGACTCGAATTGCAGCCCGCCTTCGGACATGATCACTTTCTGCGGGGCGCCGAGTTTGCCCAGCACGGTTTGTGCGACCACCTGGCCGAGCAGGTCGATGCGTTTGCTCATGGCTCGCAAGAAACTGTTGGTGGTGCGATCACGGTCGTCGAGTTGACGCAGCAGATGCTGGGATTCGAATTCGGCGACGTGCAACTCGCTCAGCAGGTCGAAGAGGGTGGAGGTGTCATGGTGGCTGTGTTCGTCGACGGAACCCGAGGCTGGAATGCGTTGAATTTCCAGTGCGACGCTGTCCTCGATACGGTAGTATTCGCGGCGTTCTTCTTCATCTAGTGTCGGCATGGCGAACCCATGGTAGCAGCGGTTGTCAGAGTGATTGCGTTCGATTGCGCCTCAATGAATCGAGTGTAAAGCCGCAGGCCAAGGCCCGCCACAAGGACGTTCCCATTCCTCCGAACAAGCCCTTACATGTTCAGACCTCTTTTTGTATTTATCGGCACGCGGTACACCCGTGCAAAACGCCGTAACCATTTTGTCTCCTTCATTTCCCTGACGTCGATGATCGGTCTCGCCCTTGGCGTAGTGGTGATGATAGTCGTGTTATCGGTCATGAACGGCTTCGACCACGAAATGCGCACTCGCGTACTGGGCATGGTGCCTCACGCCACCATCGAATCCGGCGAGCCGATCAGCGACTGGCAAAGTCTGGCCACACGGGTCAAACAGAACCCGCAAGTGGAGGCGGTTGCGCCGTTCACCCAGATGCAGGGCCTTCTGACCAACAACGGCAACGTGCAGAAAATCCTGCTCAATGCCATCGACCCGGTCGAGGAACGCAAAGTTTCGATTATCGATGGCTTCATGAAACAGGGCAGTCTTGACGATCTGGTGTCAGGCGGCTTTGGCGTGGTCATCGGTGACAAGGCGGCCAACAAGCTGGGGGTGAAAATCGGCGACAAGGTCACGTTCGTTTCCCCTGAAGTCACCGTCACCCCGGCGGGCATGTTTCCGCGCATGAAGCGCTTCACCGTGGTCGGGATTTTCCACGTCGGCGCGGGTGAACTGGATGGCTATCTGGGCGTCACCAATCTGCAGGATCTGGCGCGTCTGCACCGCTGGAAGCCGGATCAGGTGCAGGGCCTGCGCCTGAAGTTCACCGATTTGTTCAAGGCGCCGCGCTCGGCGTATGAAATCGCGCAAAACCTGGGCGAGCACGAGTATTACTCCCGCGACTGGACCCGCACCCACGGCAACCTGTATCAGGCCATCGGCATGGAGAAATCCATCATCGGCCTGCTGCTGTTGCTGATCGTGGCGGTAGCGGCGTTCAACATCATTTCCACGTTGGTCATGGTGGTGAACGACAAGCGCGGTGACATCGCGATTCTGCGCACGTTGGGCGCAACGCCGGGCCAGATCATGCGCATCTTCATGGTTCAGGGCACCGTCATCGGCGTCGTCGGCACGGCCATTGGCGCAGGCGTCGGCATTCTCGCAGCACTCAACGTCAGCGCGGCGATCGCGGCGCTGGAGCGCCTCATCGGCCACAAGTTTCTCAATGCGGATGTCTACTTCATCGACTATCTGCCATCGCAATTGATGACCGAAGACGTGCTGCTGGTGTGCGGCGCGGCGCTGGTCCTGAGTTTCCTCGCCACCCTGTATCCTGCCTGGCGTGCGGCGCGCACCCAGCCGGCGGAGGCGCTACGTTATGAGTGAGTCGCGCATGAGTGATAAAGCTGTATTGAGCTGCCGCAACCTGGGCAAATCCTACGAGGAAGGCCCGGAATCCGTGGTCGTGCTGTCGGGCCTGCAACTGGAACTGCACCCCGGTGAGCGCGTGGCCATCGTCGGCAGTTCAGGGTCGGGTAAAAGTACCTTGCTCAACCTGCTCGGTGGTCTGGATACCCCGACTGAAGGCAGTGTGTGGCTGGCAGGCGAAGAACTGTCGGCGCTGAACGAGAAGGCCCGTGGCCTGCTGCGCAACCGGGCGTTGGGTTTCGTTTACCAGTTCCACCATTTGCTGCCGGAATTCACTGCGCTGGAGAACGTCTGCATGCCGCTGTTGATCGGCAAAACGCCGATTCCTGAGGCGCGTCAACGCGCCACGGCGCTTCTGGAACGGGTTGGCCTCAAGCACCGTCTGGCGCACAAGCCTGCGGAACTGTCCGGTGGCGAACGTCAGCGCGTGGCGATTGCCCGCGCGCTGGTCAACCAGCCGGGTCTGGTCATGCTCGACGAGCCGACCGGCAACCTCGACTCCCACACCGCCCAGGGCATTCAAGACCTGATGCTGGAACTCAGCACTTCGTCGCGCACCGCGTTTCTGGTGGTGACCCACGACCTGTCGCTGGCCCGCCAGATGGACCGCGTGTGGCGTCTGGAAGAAGGCCGCCTCATCGAGGCGTGACGCATTGAACCTGGCGCTGCGTTAAGCGGCGTCGGGGTGTACCTATTCAGCTACGGTGCTCCACGAATGTTCAGACCGTTATCCATTTTTATCGGCACGCGCTACACCCGGGCCAAACGCCGCAACCATTTCATTTCGTTCATTTCCATGACCTCGATGATCGGGCTGGCGCTGGGTGTCCTGGCGATGATCGTCGTGCTGTCCGTGATGAACGGCTTTCAAAAGGAAATGAGCTCCCGCGTGCTCGGCATGGTGCCCCACGCAGTGATCGACGGCGTGCAGCCGCTGGACGACTGGAAGCCCGCCGCCGACGCGGCCTTGAAGAATCCACAAGTCACGGCAGCCGTGCCGTTCACGCAGATGGACGGCATGCTCTCGTACAAGGGCGCGATGCAGCCGATCGAGATCAACGGCGTCGATCCGGCGCTGGAATCCCAGGTCTCCATCGTCACTCAGCACATCGTTCAGGGCCGCTTGCAGGACTTGAAGCCCGGTGAGTACGGCGTGGTGATCGGCGAAATCACCGCGCGGCGGTTCCGCCTTAATGTCGGCGACAAACTGACCCTGATCGTGCCGGAAATCAGCAACGATCCGGGCGGTATCACCCCGCGCTTGCAGCGCTTGACCGTGGTCGGCGTGTTCAAGGTCGGTGCTGAACTGGACGGCTCCATGGCGCTGGTCAACGTGGCGGACGCCGCGGCCATCAAGCGCTGGCAGCCGAATCAGGTGCAAGGCGTGCGGCTGGCGCTGAAGGACCTGTACGCGGCGCCGCAAGTGTCAGCGGCGATTGCGGGCGGTCTGGGCGCCGACTACAAGGCCGATGACTGGACCCACACCCAAGGCAGTCTGTTCAGCGCGATGAAGATGGAAAAGACCATGATTGGTCTCTTGTTGCTGATGATCGTCGCGGTCGCGGCGTTCAACATCATCGCGACCCTGATCATGGTGGTGAACGACAAGGGTGCGGACATCGCGATCCTGCGCACCATCGGCGCCACGCCTCGGCAGATCATGACCATCTTCATGGTCCAGGGCTCGGTGATCGGGGTGATCGGCACGCTCATCGGTGGCGTGCTGGGGGTGATCGCGGCGATCAATGTCAGCCAGTTGGTGGGCTGGGTCGAGCGGGTGACCGGGCAGCACATCTTTACCTCGGACGTGTATTTCATCAGTAACCTGCCATCGCAACTGGAAGGCAGCGACGTGGTGATGATCTGCGCAGCGGGGCTGATCCTCAGCTTCCTGGCGACGATCTATCCGGCATACCGGGCTTCGCAGATCGAGCCTGCGCAGGCGTTGCGGTATGAGTGATCGGTTACAGGGCTGACACTTCGTTTTCTTGTGGGGGGAGCTTGCTCACGAAAGCGGTATTTCAGGCGCTGTATTGTGTTGAGTACATGGCCTCAATCGTGAGCAAGCTCACTCCCACAGAAGTGCATTACCCGTCATTTATGTTCGGCAATTCGATCCAGAAGCGCGTCACGCCATCCTGCGATTCGCAGCGAATGGTCCCGCCATGGGCCTTGATGATGGATTGCGTGATTGCCAGCCCCAACCCCGCATGCTCGCTACCCTCATGGCGCGCCGGATCTGCCCGGTAGAACCGGTCGAACAGTTTGGGCAACGCGTCGGGCGCAATCGTCTTGCCGGTGTTTTCGATACGGATACTGAGTGTCTGAGCCGCTGACGTCAGAGTGACCGACACCCGACCCTGCTTAGGGGTGAAGCGCAAGGCATTGTCCAGCAGATTGGAGAGGGCGCGGCGTAGCATGTGCTGGTCGCCCTTCATGACGGCATGCCCCTCGCGAACCAATGTCACCTGCGCGTCTTCTGCCAGCGGCAGAAAAAACTCCAGCAACGCGTCAACTTCTTCGTGCAATTGCAAGTGTTCTCGGTTGAGGGTCAGTAATCCATGCTCGGCTTTGGCCAGATACAGCATGTCGTTGACCATCTGCGCCATGCCTTGCAGCTCTTCAAGATTGCCCAGCAAGGCCTCGCGGTACTCATCCAGACCGCGAGGGCGGGTGAGGGTGACTTGAGTGTGTGTCAGCAGATTCGACAGCGGGGTGCGCAGCTCATGGGCGATGTCCGCCGAAAACGCGGACAACCGTTGAAACCCGTCGTCGAGACGGCCGAGCATGGCGTTGAACGCCAGGCCCAGCTCGGCCAGCTCGGCGGGCAACTCGTGATGGGGCAGGCGGGTGGTCAGCGAGCTGGCCGATACGCTGGCTGCGACCTCGCTCATGTCGCGCAAGGGTCGCAAGCCGCTGCGGGCGGCCCAGGCCCCAAGCAGCGCAGTGGCCAGCGCAGACAAACCCACTGTGAGCCAGATCAGGTGTTGCATGCGTTCCAGAAAGTGCTGGTGGTGGGTGATGTCCAGCAGCAGAGTCAGTTGTGGAGAATCCGGCTGATCCGGGCGTAGGGCAACAACGTAAGAGCGGTAGGAAATGCCATTGCCTGTCAGAGTGTGCAGACCGGTGTGGCCACTCATCTCTGGCGTCGAAGTAGGCATACTGTCGAACCAGAGCGCGCCCTCCGAACTGCGCACCTGCAAGGCGAGGTCGGGAGAGTGCGCCAGTTCCCCCTGTAATGCCTGACGATGCTCATTGAGCTGATCGATACTGGAGACGCCCATCAGCGCGTCGCGCAGGGTGGGCAGTTTGCTCTCCAGCAATTGCTGGTCCAGCTCCATGAAGTGGGCTTCGCTGGCGCGGTTGAACAGCACACCAGCGGTCAGCGACACCACAGCGGTACAGGCCGCAAACAAGAGCGCCAGGCGGCTGCCCAGAGACATCCGCTTGAACATCACAGGCTCCGCTCTTCGAGGACGTAGCCCATGCCGCGCACGGTGTGGATCAGCTTGTTCGGGTAGCCATCATCGACTTTCAGGCGCAAGCGGCGGATCGCCACTTCGATGACGTTGGTGTCGCTGTCGAAGTTCATGTCCCAGACCTGAGAGGCGATCAGCGATTTGGGCAGGACCTCGCCCTGGCGACGCAGCATCAGTTCCAGCAGGGCAAACTCTTTGGCCGTGAGGTCGATGCGCTGGCCGTTGCGTTCTACACGACGGCGTAGCAGGTCCAGACGCAGGTCGGCCAATTGCAGGTGGGTTTCCAGACTGGCGCTGCTGCCCCGGCGCAACAGGCTGCGCACCCGGGCCAACAGTTCGGAGAAGGCGAACGGCTTGATCAGATAGTCGTCCGCGCCCAGTTCCAAACCTCGGACCCGATCTTCCACGGCGTCACGGGCAGTGAGGAACAACACGGGCGTGTCGAGGCCCGCGTTGCGTACCGCTTGCAGAATCTGCCAGCCATCGCGGCCGGGCAGCATGACGTCCAGAATCAGCAGCGCGTAATCGCCGGTCAGCGCCAGATGCTGGCCGGTAGTGCCGTCGGCGACGAGTTCGGTATTGAACCCCGCCTCGGTCAGGCCCTGGCGCAGGTATTGGCCGGTTTTCGCTTGATCTTCAATGATCAGTAATTTCATGTACGGTTCACAGCTGGTGGGCAAGGCCGCTTTATAACGCGAGCGGGCCAGGCAGGGGCCAAGCTTACAAAGTTGTAATGTTACGGTCAGCTTAATGCCAGAGGTGGCGACCTACTGTGAGCGTATCAATGCGTAGTTAAGGGAAATGTATATGTTTGCTCGTTTTATCGCTGCTGCTGCCTTGTTGAGCGTCAGCCTGATGTCTCAGGCCGCACCGGGCGGGCATTTCGATTTTGGTCATGCGGCAAAAGTCGATCAGGCAACACGCACCGTGGAACTGACGCTGGGTGACATGTACTTCGAGCCCAAGTCCCTGAGCGTGAAGGAGGGCGAGACCGTGCGTTTCGTGCTGGTCAACAAAGGCCAGTTGCTGCATGAGTTCAACCTGGGCAATGCGGCCATGCACGCGGCCCATCAGCAGGAAATGCTCAAGATGGTCGCCAGCGGCATGCTGACTTCCACTGGCATGAAGCATGACATGGCGGGCATGGATCATGGCAGCATGAAGCACGACGACCCGAACAGTGTGCTGGTCGAACCGGGTAAGACCGCCGAGTTGACCTGGACCTTCACCAAGGCCACCGATCTGGAATTTGCCTGCAACATTCCCGGCCACTATCAGGCAGGTATGGTGGGAAAAATCTCGATTGCCGAGTAAACGCTGAAAGCGTGGGGCAAAACCTATAAACTTGCCGGTCAGGATTTTACCTCCGCCCTTTTTATACGTTTTCAGGTCCCGCCATGCATCCCGCAGCCGAACACTCGCCGCTGGGCAAGTCCAGTGAATACATCGCCACTTACACACCGTCCCTGTTGTTCCCGATTCCGCGCACGGCGAAGTGGGCGGAACTGGGGCTGACCGCCGAGACACTGCCGTATCAGGGGGTCGATTTCTGGAACTGCTATGAGTTGTCCTGGCTGCTGCCGTCCGGCAAGCCGGTGGTGGCGATCGGTGAGTTCAGCATTCCGGCTGAATCGCCCAATATCATTGAGTCCAAATCGTTCAAGCTGTACCTCAACTCACTGAACCAGACGCCATTCGCCTCGCAGGCCGAGCTGGTCTCGACCTTGGAGAAAGACCTGTCGGCAGCGGCCGGCAAGCCGGTGGGTGTGCGTATTCGTTCGCTCAAGGAGATCGAAGCAGAAGGCATTGTGGCGGTGCCAGGGGTTTGCGTCGATGATCTGGACGTGACCATCAGCAGCTACGATCGCCCGCAGCCTGAGTTGCTGCGCTGCGATGAAACGCGGGTGGTGGAGGAGGTGTTACACAGCCATCTGCTCAAATCCAACTGCCCGGTTACCAGCCAGCCTGACTGGGGCAGCGTGGCGGTAGAATACCGGGGTGCGGCGCTGGATCATGCCAGTTTTCTGGCTTATATCGTCAGCTTCCGTCAACACTCGGATTTCCACGAGCAGTGCGTGGAGCGGATCTTCATGGACCTGCAACGTCTGCTGAAACCGGAAAAACTGACGGTGTACGCGCGCTATGTGCGTCGCGGCGGGCTGGACATCAACCCGTACCGCAGCACTGAGAAGCTGACCCTGGAGAATGGGCGGTTGGCGCGGCAGTGACTTGAGCGCAAGGCTTGAGGTTGTGTGCGGTCTTTGTGGGAGCCGGCTTACTGGCGAAAGTGGTGTGCCTGTGACAGATGACGTGACTGACACTCTGCATTCGCAAGCAAGCCGGCTCCCACAATAATGGAGTCCGGCTTAAGATATTCGTCCCGAATTCCGTAGCAGCACTGCCGGGCGGCTACAGCGATGGGGCGGTGCTGGCGAGAGGTGGTTATCAGATCCCGATATTCCCCAGCGTCTGCACAATATTGCGCAACGTACCGGCGATGGTCGGGTGCTCGACCTCAAAACGCTCAATGGCCAGATTGACGCCGTCGGCCAGATTGTTGTCCGGAGTGGCGGTTTCCACGGCGATTTCGGCCTGAATCTGCGCCATCAGTTCATGCAAATGCACGCGCTCTTCTTCCGTCAGCGGCGGGTTCTGTTCGAGTTGCTCGCGCAGGGTATCCAGCTGTTCTTGCAGTTCGCGGGCAGGCATAGGTTACTCCCTTCATGAATAGTCTCAGCATGGACCGCACGGCATCGGCAAAGGTCCTTTATCGCTAAGACTAATCCACTCCCGCGCACTCTGCATGACCCTGATCAATCAGGGCTTTTCGGCCTTGAGACGACGCAGGGAGATGTCTGCCAGACACGATTCCAGTTCTGCCAGATGATCGATCACCGAGTGTGCACCCGAAGCATACAGCTCCAGCGTGGCACGACCGCGCAGGCGTTCGCGTTGCAAGTCGCTCAGGACGTCCCATTGCGCAGGCGACAGTCCGCACAGCGGACCGCAAGACGCCAGGCCCACGGTCCATAAACCGGCGTTGAGGCCGGCCATCAACAGGCGCGGGTCGCCGCTGACCAATACGCAACCGTCGATCTGGCCGACGCCGAGGCTCATCAGAGCCTGCCAGCAGGCATCTGGCGCAGGCCAATGGTTGTTCGGGCTGGGCGTGGGTTGAATCAGGTTTTCAAGCGGGGCAGCCAGTTGCTCGGCGATGCCTGCGGGATATTCGTCGATCCAGGCACAGGGAATACTTTGCTGTTTAAGGCGTTTCAACGCGGCGATGGCACCTGGCGTGGGCGAGGCGAACGCGCTGGCGTCCAGGGAAAGAAAGGATGTGCCGTCCGTGCTGCGCAACGTGCGGGTCTGGGCGCCGAAATCGACCAGACAACCGCTCAGGCCAAAGAGCACAGCGGTAAACGGCGGGGCGGGCGCAGCGACGGCGGCGAGCATGAAGTTCCCTCTCAAATGCCCATGACACTAAGGGTTTTGCATGACAGTGCGATGACTGATAGGTGACATTGTTCGCCGATGTTTAACGATCTGTAGAATTCCTTCGGATTTCGGCGACGTAAATCGTTACAGAACGCTTTATACTCTCACCTTTGGTTTGGGGCGTAGCGCCCGCTTCATCACTTTGACTGGGAGTCTTTGCTATGCCCGTGACCGGTGCTGGCTTTATCAATCGTCTGGCTCGAACGTGCTTCTGGGCCGGTTTGGCACTGGTGCCAATGGCCGCTCAGGCCGCTGACGAAGATCCATGGGAAGGCGTCAACCGCGCCATCTTCCGCTTCAACGACACCGTCGACACCTACGCGCTAAAGCCCATCGCCCAGGGTTACGAGTTCATCACGCCGCAGTTCCTCGAAGACGGCATCCACAACATGTTCAAAAACATCGGGGAAGTGACCAACTTCGCCAACGATGTGTTGCAGGCCAAACCTGAGGCTGCCGGTGTCGACACCGCGCGCCTGATCCTCAACACCACCTTCGGCCTGCTGGGCTTCTTCGACGTGGGCACCAAGATGGGCCTGCAACGCAACGACGAAGATTTCGGTCAGACCCTCGGCCATTGGGGCGTGGGCAGCGGTCCTTTTGTGATGCTGCCGTTCTTTGGCCCGAGCACCGTGCGTGACGCGTTCGCCAAATACCCTGACACGTACACCATGCCGTACCGTTACATCGACCACGTGCCGACTCGCAACACGGCCTTTGGTGTGAGCGTGGTGGACACCCGTGCAAGCCTGTTGTCGGCTGAGAAGCTGATCAACGGTGACAAGTACATCTTCATCCGCAACGCCTACCTGCAAAACCGCGAGTTCAAGGTCAAGGATGGCAAGGTCGTCGACGACTTCTGATCGAGGCCGGTCGTTCACCCGATGCAAAAAAGGCGACTTTCGGGTCGCCTTTTATTTTTCAAAACTTTTCTAAATTGTGACGTAGTTCCGAAGTGCCATTACTTCATGGTGAGAATCGTCAACCCCAGCTTTTGCTCTCCAACACCGATATCGGCTATCCAGACCACCTCGGTGTCAGCCTCCAGGCCCTTGAGCGCGGTGTGCTCGGATTCGATTTTCACGCTGATCCGGTCGCCGACTTTGAAAGTGCGCGGCGCCTGTATCTGCATGCCGGAGCTGGATAAGTCCACGCACACCGCCGGAATGATCTGGCCTGCATAGATCAGGCTGATGTCCGCGTCGACACGCATGCGGATGTAATCTCGTTTCTCTGCATAGTCGCGATCAATCTGGCCCATGGCGCATCCTTCGTTTTTGTTGCTGATTTAGGGGTTCTTATAACTCCCGGTGATTTGTGATGTAAAGACGCCTGCCGACCGCTGGAGCACGCTTGAAACGCCCGGCGGATGGGAGTACCGTCTGCGCCTTGAAGGGCAGCTCTGTTAAGTGAAGCGTTTGACCAAAAGTCCGCTACCTTTGATTCAGAGAGGCTAAAAGCGAATCCAGTAGGCGGTCCGACATCCTCCGACCGCGTACGCCAACCTGATCTGGCGCCGTTTGCCCACATGCAAAAAACCAGTGCCACGCTGCTGATTATCGATGACGACGAAGTAGTGCGCGCGAGTCTCGCGGCCTATTTGGAAGACAGTGGGTTCAGCGTCTTGCAAGCCAGCAACGGCCTGCAGGGTCTACAGACATTCGAGCAAAACAAGCCTGATCTTGTGATCTGTGACTTGCGCATGCCCCAGGTGGGCGGCCTCGAACTGATCCGTCAGGTCACCAGCCTGTCGCCGGAAACCCCGGTGATCGTGGTGTCCGGCGCAGGTGTCATGAGCGATGCTGTCGAGGCGTTGCGTCTGGGTGCGGCTGATTACCTGATCAAACCCCTGGAAGACCTCGCAGTGCTTGAGCACTCGGTCAAGCGGGCGCTGGATCGCGCGCGTCTGCTTCAGGAAAACCAGCTTTATCGTCAGAAGCTCGAAACCGCCAACCGCGAGCTGGAAGCCAGTCTGCATTTGCTCCAGGAAGATCAGGACGCCGGTCGCCAGGTGCAGATGAACATGCTGCCGACCAGCCCTTGGGCTATTGACTCGTTCGAATTCGAACACGAAATCATCCCGTCTCTGTACCTGTCCGGCGACTTCGTGGATTACTTCCGGGTCGACGACCACCGCGTGGCATTCTATCTGGCCGACGTGTCGGGCCATGGCGCGTCATCAGCGTTCATCACCGTCCTGCTGAAGTTCATGACCACACGGCTGCTGTTCGAATCCAAGCGCGGCGGCTCGCTGCCTGCATTCAAGCCGTCCGACGTGCTGGGCCATATCAACCGTGGCCTGATCAGTTGCAAACTGGGCAAGCACGTGACAATGGTTGGCGGGATCATCGACGAGCAAACCGGGCAACTGACCTACAGCGTGGGCGGGCATTTGCCGCTGCCGGTGCTGTACACACCGAGCGAAACCCGCTACCTGGAAGGGCGCGGGCTGCCGGTGGGATTGTTCAATGAGGCGACGTATTCGGACCATGTGCTGGAGCTGCCGGAGTCCTTTAGTCTGACTCTGCTGTCTGATGGCATTCTGGACCTGTTGCCAGGTGATACACTCAAAGAGAAAGAAGCCAGCTTGCCCGAATGGGTGAAGTCGGCGGGCGGCAGCCTGGATGGCCTGCGTCAGAAGTTTGGATTGGCCACACTCGGGGAGATGCCGGATGATATCGCCTTGTTAGTGTTGAGCAGGAACCTTTAATGAGTACCGGTAGAATCCAGTTTGCCGAGCAAGACGGCACGTTCGTCCTGAAGTTCGTGGGTGAAGTGCGTCTGACTCTCTGCTCGGCGTTGGATGCGACGATCGAACGGATCTTCACCGCGATGAATTTTTCGACCGTGGTGATCGACCTAACCGAAACGCGCAGCATTGACAGCACCACGCTTGGTTTGCTGGCCAAGTTATCCATTCTGTCCCGTCAAAAAGCGGGGCTGTTGCCGACTGTCGTGACCACCCACGAAGACATCACGCGCCTGTTGCAATCGATGGGCTTCGATCAGGTGTTCAACATCGTAGGCAAGCCGATTCCTCGTCCGGAAGCACTGAGCGACCTGCCATCGCAGGATCAATGCGAGGATGTGGTCAAGGCCAAGGTGCTCGAAGCACACAAGATTCTGATGGGGTTGAATGACTCCAATCGCGCGGCGTTCTGTGATCTGGTGAATGCGCTGGAGCATCAATAGCGCATTGAGATATGGCCTTGTCTGATGACAATGGTCTGTAGGTCTTGCGATGGTTGTGGGAGCCGGCTTGCTGGCGAATACGACGGATCAGAGACATTGGGATGCCTGACACGGCGAATTCGCCAGCAAGCCGGCTCCCACACAGGCGAGTGATGCTGGCACAAAAAAAGGGTGGCACCCGCGAGGAGGCCACCCTTTTTGTTTGGGACGATTACGCTTTGGCGCGCAACAACGCTTCCAGCTTTTCCTGGTCGCGGGCGAACTGACGGATGCCTTCAGCCAGTTTCTCGGTGGCCATGGCGTCTTCGTTGGAGGCCCAGCGGAATTGGGCTTCGTTCAAGGTCTGACGCGGCTCGCCGCCGTTGCCAGGCTTGAGTTTCTGCACCAGAGAGCCGGTGTCTTCCGACAGCTTTTGCAGCAGATCCGGGCTGATGGTCAGGCGATCACAGCCTGCCAGTTCTTCGATCTGGCCCAGGTTGCGGAAGCTGGCACCCATGACCACGGTCTTGTAGTCATTGGCCTTGTAGTAGTTGTAGATGCGGGTCACGGACTTCACGCCCGGATCTTCAGCGCCCACGTATTCTTTGCCTTCGGCTTTCTTGTACCAGTCGTAGATCCGGCCCACGAACGGCGAGATCAGAAACACGCCTGCGTCGGCACAGGCTTGGGCCTGGGCGAAGGAGAACAGCAGGGTCAGGTTGCACTGAATGCCTTTCTTCTCCAACTGTTCGGCGGCGCGGATACCTTCCCAGGTCGAAGCCAGTTTGATCAGGATGCGATCACGGCCAATGCCCGCCTTGTCGTACAGGTCCACCAGGCGCTCGGCGCGCTCGATGCAGGCGTTGGTGTCGAAGGAAATGCGCGCGTCCACTTCGGTGGACACACGGCCCGGCACCACTTTCAGAATTTCCTGACCGATGGCCACGGCGAAACGGTCGCTGGCCAGGCCGATGTCGTCTTTGGCGCCGCTGAACGCTTCTTTCAGACGCTCGGCGTTGCTGTCGCTGGACGCAGCCTTGAGCAGCAGGGAAGGGTTGGTCGTGGCGTCGACCGGTTTGAGTTTTTCAATGGCAGCGAAATCGCCAGTATCAGCGACCACGGTGGTGATTTTCTTGAGTTGTTCCAGCTTGGAAGTCATGAGCGTGCTCTGTCCTGTGGGTTTGAAGACATTACCCGAGCGTCGCCGGTCACTCAAGGGCGTCAACCGCATCAAACACGCTGATTCCGGTGGCCTGCGTTTGCGCAAACAACTGCCCGGTACCTCAGCCGCCAATCCGCCGTGCATGGATATTTTGAGGAGCGGGGCAGAGAACGTGATGATCGGTCGCCGGGGAGGGCAACGCTCGATCCAGACTGCTTGGAGCCTGAGCGACAGGGGTTGTTCCCTGACGATCCCCATTGTTTCGGCTGTTTTTCCCGTAGCGTGTATAGCCAAAGGCTTACACGAAGAAAAGAAAACCCGCTCTATGAACTGTAACAATTGAGCGGCATATTGGATCCGTCAGCTGAAGCACAGGAACGGCTTCGGAGGTCAAGGATGATCAGCCATTGCGCGGAGCGCTACCGACAGGATGTTGGAATGGCCATGAAATGAAAAACGACCCGCTTCGGCGGGTTTTTTTATGGGGTGCGTTTTTTTGGGGAGGGGGCTCAACGCCGGAAACGCAAGGTTTCCGACGGCAGTTCACCATAGCGCTTGCGGTACTCCTGAGAAACACGCCCCAAGTGGGCAACCCCCCATTTCAATGCGATGCCCGTCACCGAGTCGGTGCCCCCACACAGTTCACCATGCACCCGTTCCATCCGCACGTCCCACAGAAAGGCCATCGGGCTGATGTTGCGGAATTCTCTGAAACCGGCAAACAGTGTGCGCACACTGACGCCCGCCAGTCCTGCCAGTTGCTGGATCGACAGCGGCTCATGGGCGTGGGCGAGAATGTATTCCTCGGTGCGTTTCACAAAAAATGGCGAAATTTTTCTTAACGACAATCGCCCGTGACGCACAGGGTGCATCGATGCGCTGACTTGCGCTGATCAACGCCTGCCAGCATCGCGGCACGACGCTGACACGCGTCGGCAAGGGCAATCAGTCCACGTTCACTTGCCCATTCCACGCCTGGTGCTACAAGAGCGACGGTCGACTGGTCAAGGTCAAGCCCCCCGGCGAGTACCCGGAAGGCTTCGACAACGCCACGCGCGGGCTGAAGAAAGCCAGGATCGGGAGCTACAAAGGCTTTGTTTTCATCAGCCTCGACGTGCAAGGCTCCGACAGCCTCGTGGACCACCTGGGCGATGCCAGAGTGGTTCTTCGACATGATGGTGGCCCAGTCACTGACCGGCGAGCTGGAAGTGCTGCCGGGCAAGTCGGCCAAAACCCACGACGGCAACTGGCAACGCTTCCTGCTGGAAGGCCTGGCGCGCAAGGCCGCTGAAGAAAACGCTCTGAAACTGCGTGACGTTTGATCATGAACAGCCAATTGCATTCCCGCGTCGAACAGTTCCTCTACGCCATGGCCGAGGCCTGCGATGCCCAGGCTCGAATGTCTGGCTTTCCTGATAAACTGTCGCGCCTTTCCAGCGGTGCAGGTCCGACGAATCGTTCCTGTGCTCGCGAAGGGCTAACAGTGGCCCTGATTTTGCTGCACGGCCGACCGAGCTTGCTTATCGTGGCGACGGCTCTTCGGAAGTGAGCGAGCACAGGGTAAATGGCAGTAAACGAGAATTTTGTATATGCAGAGCACACAAGCAGAAAACCTCGCCACCCCAGTAGATCCGGTATGTAGGAGGTTTTCTGTCGCCCCGATGATGGACTGGACCGATCGCCATTGCCGGTTCTTCTTGCGTCTGCTGTCGAAAAACGCGCTGCTCTACACCGAAATGGTCACCACGGGCGCGCTGCTTCATGGCGACAGCGAGCGCTTTCTGCGCCATGACGTGAGCGAGCATCCGCTGGCACTGCAACTGGGCGGCAGCAATCCGGCGGACTTGGCGGCCAGTGCGCGACTGGCGCAGGCGGCGGGGTATGACGAGGTCAACCTCAACGTCGGCTGCCCGAGTGACCGGGTGCAGAACAACATGATCGGTGCCGTGCTGATGGGCCATCCGCAACTGGTCGCCGATTGCGTCAAGTCCATGCGTGACGCGGTGTCCATTCCGGTGACCGTCAAGCACCGCATCGGCATCAATGGCCGTGACAGCTACGAGCAGCTTTGCGAGTTCGTCGGCACGGTGCGCGAGGCCGGATGCACCAGTTTTACGGTGCACGCACGTATTGCCATTCTTGAAGGGCTGTCGCCCAAGGAAAACCGCGAGATTCCGCCCTTGCGCTACGACGTGGCCGCGCAACTCAAGCGGGATTTCCCGGACCTTGAGTTCATCCTCAACGGTGGCATCAAGACCCTGGAGCAATGCCGGGAGCACCTGAACACCTTCGACGGCGTGATGCTGGGGCGTGAGGCGTATCACAACCCTTATCTGCTGGCTGAGGTGGACCGTGAGCTGTTTGGCGGCAGCGACCCTGCGATCACCCGCGCCCAGGCGCTGGCGCAACTGCGACCTTACGTCGAAGCCCACCTGCGTAACGGCGGCGCGATGCACCACATCACCCGCCACGTGCTCGGGCTGGGCACCGGCTTCCCGGGCGCGCGTAAATTCCGCCAGTTACTGTCGGTGGACATCCACAAGACCGACGATCCGCTGGGCTTGCTGGACAAGGCGGGGGCGTTGCTGGAGGGGCGGTGAGTCGGTTGTGCCTGGTGGTCCCGCCCTTCATCGGCCTGAAAACATTCTGGACGTGGTCGCTTCCTGGGCGAGTTTCAATTCCTCGCCCCGAAGAAACTGGCCGTAGTGGTCCTTGAGTTCTTGGGCCCACTCGGCAACATCGTCAAGTATCGTTTCGGCTTGCTCCCGTGTCAGTCCGAAGTGTGAGTGCTGGCTCAGCAGGTTGGCGCGGGAAATCTTCGGGCCATCGATGCCGACCGACATCGACAACTGTCGGGCCGGGCCTTCGTCGAGCAGGGGCAGCGCGTCGTACAGGGGGGACAGTCGCCAGCCGCCTGCGACGTAAATAATGGCGTGGTTGCGCGGATGGTCATCGGCATTGCCCACCATCGCGTTGTAGACCATGCGCACGAACAGCTCGCGCCGGTCCTCGTCCGGTACGCTTCTTCGGTACATCTCGTCCGCCATGCGCGCATAGGATCTGGCCCGCATGTCGGGGATGTTCCAGTCCGTGTCGAGCAAGGTCAGGCCACTGAGCATGGGGATGCGTCGGAATGTCCCGTTCACGTAGGTTCGATCGAAGCGCTCCACCAGCAGCGTCGTGCCTTTTGAGTCGTTGTAGAGCGAGGTATTGGCCACACGCATGCCTTTTTTCGCGGCAAATGTCATGCAGGCATGCTCCAGCGGCGCGAGGTCAAATTGATCGAAACGGTCGCGAGGCTTGGCGAGGATCAATTTTTTTTCCCCCAGAAAGGTGCGCTTGGGGCGGGCGCCGCCTACGGATGAGCGCTGCTCCCGGACGCCGAGTTTCTTGACGGCGTCTTCATTCAGGTCCCGGTCGTAGATGACTTCGCAGACGTCCAGAAAGCTGTCCAGCCCTGATAGGCGAGGCAGGGGCTTCTGGCCGATTCCGGTGGGTGGTTTCTTTTCTCGGCCCGTCATGAGATTGCCGGAGCGGTCACTGTTGGGGGAACCCAGGAGCAGATCTAACCGGGTAACGGGATTTCGCTGCAAGCGTTGCAACATGCGTTCGCCCCAGCCATCAGGGATGGCATCGTCGATGAAGCCCGGGACACCGTGGTTGCGGGTGATCTTGAAAACCTGATCGGACAGGGGAAAACGCACGGGGTCGGGCACCCAGATTTTTGCTTCCAGCGCGGCGGGGGAGTAAACGAACTCACCGGGCTTGTTCGGTTGTAACGTCAGTCTGCCCAGTGTCAGCACTTCTGCCGTTTCGGGGTGTTCCATGTAGATATAGGCGTTCGGCATCAGAAATCTTCCGCTTTGGCGCGGCGCTGACGAACCCTGCGTCCGGCGGTCTCTTCTTTTAGGTCGAGGAAGGACGTGGCGCTGTCTTCGAGCGGGCAGAATACACTGTCCATCAATCCCAGATTCCAAAGCACAAGCATCAGGGACTTCACGCTGACAGACGGGTCTCCCCGTTCGATGCGACGAATGACCTTTTCTGGAACGCCCAGTCTGGTCACGACATCCTGCTGTCGAACACCTTGTTTCAGGCGACTGGTTTTGACCAGCAAGCCAATCCGTTGCAGCGTAGAGGTGCAGTCCACTGGGAAAAAATCAATCATAAGCGGCCATCATCGACTGTTTAAACTCTATAAACGGTCAATTAAGGCCGCTTATTTTTAGTTGCGTTGCAGTCTAGCCTATCAAAATGAGCCGTTTAGGCAATATAAGCAGTCGCTGGGGGCGGATTAAGTTCGATGATGGGTCAGCTTTTACTTCGCCACCCGATCCAGATAGTCACAAAAATGCTTCTTCGCCTCGTCTTCCGGGGTGTACAGCCCGGCCTGGGTGACGAAGGTCATGGTCACTTTTGACCCGCTTCCGGCTTTCTCCACCAGAGCGTTGAGCGGTGCGACTTTGCTGGCGCCCACTTGCTGGTAAACGTTGACGATGCCGCTCTCAGGGTTCGAGACCTTCATCTGAAAGCCTTCGGTGGTAAGCACGTTGTTGACGTTCTTGAAGGCGCGTTTGTAGGGAGTATCCGGCAGGTACGCGTAGGTGGTGAAGCTTTTGCCCACCAGCAGGTTGCCGTCGGTGCGGAAATTGTCCAGGCACTGGCGGCCGGTGGGTTGCGAGGCGCAGCCGTGCAGCATGGCTGCGGCGAGAAAGGTGAGGGTGATGCGTTGCGCCACGCTGATGACGGACTGCTGTGTCATGCCAAATACTCCGTACTTCCTGTCTGGAATGGTCTGACGCAGGTCCAGGCCTGCGAGACGTCATGGGACAGGCATCCTACAAGCTTTTCAGTGCCCGGACGATAGTGGCCCTCACGAACGCGTTTCACGGGTCCAACCCCCGCAGCACGCGGCTGACCGTGGTCTGAATGGTGTAGGCGGGCGCTTCCACGGCGTTGAAATCCTCGGTGTAGCGCTGTGCGAAACCGTCGACACCCCATTGCTGATACTGCTCAACATGTTTGAGTTCGTGTGCCCAGAGGGCGACATCGTTTTCGGCGGCCTCGGCGGTGCGAAAGACGATGATGTCGATAAGGGTGACGGCGCCAATGTCGGGATTTTGCAGCATGGTGTTGGCGGCGCTGAATTCACCGTTGTCGCCTACCTTGTACAGCGCAGCGTCCAGCACGCTGGGTGGATACCAGCGCAGCAGCTTTTCGCGAATGGCGTCGGGGATTGGCTGGACGAGACCGGTCGCGGCTTGCGCGCGAGACTGGCTGATCCACAACGACAGTGCGGGTCCGGCAATCTGTGTGACGTCGGTGGGCATGCCGCTGCCCAGTACCTGACCGATGTCGGGCAGACAGAAACAGCCGTTGAGGCAGATCAGTTTCTCGCCGGTCGGGCACGTCGGGGGATTAGCGTGTGCAGAGTTGATCACCAGGGTGAGTGCGCACACGAACAATGCCTTGCAGGCCGTCTGCATCGTTCGTGCACTCACATGAAAGCTCCCATGGGCGTCGCTCGTCCGACCTGATCGCGCACCAGCATAGCGGTTGCGCGCAAGGGTTGCGACGGTCTCGTGGCTCTGATCAAATCGCCGGGATATTTCATGCATTTCGCTGCGTTTTGTCACCAGTTCGTGACATTAACCGCTTTTTGACTGAAAGCGCGTCTGTAAACAATAACGACAAGATCACAGGAGTTATCGATGCGTCCGATTCGTTTGGGGCTGGTGGGATACGGCAAGATCGCACAGGACCAGCATGTACCGGCCATCCGCGCCAACCCGCAGTTCGAACTGGTGGCCGTGGCCACGTTGGGGCAACCCTGTCCCGGTGTCGAGCATTTCAGCTCGTTGACCGAGTTGCTGGCGCGAGGGCCGCAGGTGGATGCGATCGCGTTCTGCACGCCGCCGCAAGGCCGCTTCGCGCTGGTTAAGCAGGCGCTGAAGGCGGGGAAGCATGTGTTGGTGGAGAAACCACCGTGCTCGACGTTGGGCGAGGCATTCTCGTTGATCGGCACAGTGGATGAGGCGGGCGTCTGCGGGTTGTTCGCCTGGCATTCGCGTTTTGCGCCGGGTGTGGCCTTTGCGAAAGCCTGGCTCAAGGGCAAGGCGCTGGAACACGTACGTGTGGAATGGAAGGAGCAAGTGCGCAAGTGGCACCCCGGTCAGGCGTGGATCTGGCAGGCGGGCGGTTTGGGGGTGTTCGATCCGGGCATCAATGCGCTGTCCATCGTCACTGAATTGCTGCCGGATGCGGTGTTCGTCGAATCGGCGAGTTTGAGTGTGCCGGGCAATTGCCAGTCGCCCATTGCTGCATCGCTGAACATGCGCACCGCGGGGCAAACTGAGGTGCGGGCCGAGTTCGATTTCGATCATGGTGAGAACGAACTGTGGCGTATCGAGTTGTACAGTGATCAGGGCATGTTGCGTCTGGATTCCGGTGGTGCGGTGGTGAGTATCGACGGCGCGGCGCAGACCTTGCCGGACGAGGGGGAATACCCGGCGATGTACCGTCATTTCGCGCAACTGATTGCCGAGGGCCGCAGCGATCTGGACCTGCAACCGTTGCGGATCGTGGCCGACAGTTTCTTTGTGGGGAGCAAAGAGGCGGTGGCGGATTTCTTTGAATGATTGAGCGGGTTGTTGACATCAGACTCGTTTGCCTTGGGGGGTAGTCTCTCGGCGATTACCCTGTAGCAGTCCGGCTTGCCGGCGGCAGCGATTTTCAGGACGCCATCGTCGGCAAGCTGGACTGCTACAGGCAGTCGTGATCCCGATCACCAGCGCCTCAATTCAGCACGAAATCATTCTTGTGCAGCAGTGTCCGGCTCGGGATTGAGTTGCGGTCGATGCTGCCTTGAAGGGTGTACGCCAGATCGTCGTACCAGTTGCTGTCTTCCAGGTACCAGGAATGGGACACCAGCCCATCGATGGTTTTGAATGTGCGGTTCCGCACGGCCAGGTAGCGTGGTCCGCAATCAACGTCCAGTGCCTTGTCGTCTGCGGGGGTATCTTCGGGCATGCCAACGCGGCCCACCCGGGAGCTGATGTCGATGTTCTTGGCGTTGGAGACCGCGAGCGCCTCATCGTAGCCGCTGAAATAGTTGGTCAGCCGGCCGCAGTGATTGAAGGTCGGGATCATGTCCGAATTGCCCAGCGCAAAACACGACGACGAAATATCCGCGCCGAACAGCACCAGTTGGCCGATGCGCCAGTCGTTGGCCAGGCCCGAATCACGCAGTTTGTCGACCGAGCGAAACGCTTCGCGCACCACGAACGCGCCCATGGAGTGGGCCATGACGTGCACGTTGACCGGGCAGTCCGGCTGGGAAAACGTCATGAACGGTAGGATGCCGCGTTTGACCAATTGCGCCGCCGAGTCCTGGGCCTTGCTGCGATCAGCCAGGTACAACAGCGTTTGATTCTCCGATGGCCAGTCGAACCCCACCACCATGCACGCGTACTTGCGGGCGCGCAGTTCTTTCTCGATCAGACGCTGGCGGGTCAGCGCTTCCTTGGATGGCGTGTTGTAGCCGTGCACGAAAAACACCACATCCAGTGCCTGATGGCCGGTATTGGCTTGCTGCAGGATCGACTTCATCCACTGGTTGGCAGAGTTGACGTTATGGCTGGGCAGGGGATCGTTCACGTTGGCGGGGACTTGCAGAAAGGACACTGGGCCGACGTCCTTGCCGAATACGCCATTGGCTTTGCTGCGAGTGCTCAGAATGAAACTGTCCATGAAAGGAGGTCCTTGTATTCAGCGGTCGGGAAGTGAAGACGCTGAGCAATGACCGGACAGCCACAAGCGGGGGAAAGGCGGCAACGGGCGGCGATTGCTCGACAGCCCATCAGGTGTAGCCTCGGCTCGCGCGCTTGTCCACCGCCGCCATCACCATCACGATACCCACGCGCGACGTACCGAATCAGTACTGAGCAACACCCGCCAAAGCGATGGAGAAGGACACGATCAGCATTAGCAGGATGGTCATGTTGATGGACATCGGGAAATCCTTGTTCGGTTCGTCAATGGCGCCATGATCCCGTGTTGCCTCGACAAAATGAACGGTGCTGCGCGGTATGTTGGCTATCGACACAATCGATAGTCCGCCCCTTTGAAGACGGTCAATCCGTTGTGTTAAGCGAAGTCATGGCCACTGGACCTGGCTCGCACCGCTCGGGAAGTCCTGCTAGGGTGGAGCCGTGTTCAATCCGGTACTGTCCTGTCATCAAGGCCATTCATGTCCAGCCACCCCATTCGCGTTACCGCCGAAGAAACCCTCTCTGACAACTGGTACGTGCTGAAGAAATACAGCTTCGACCTGCAACGCCGCGACGGTAGCTGGCAATCGCAGACGCGGGAGGTGTACGACCGTGGCAACGGCGCGACCATCCTGCTGTACAACCTGGAACGCCGCACCGTGGTGTTGACGCGGCAGTTTCGCATGCCTGCGTTCGTCAACGATCACAGCGGTTACCTGATCGAGACCGCTGCTGGGTTGCTCGACAATGCCAGCCCTGAAGAGCGGATTCGGCTGGAAGCGGAAGAAGAGACGGGCTACGTGGTCAGATCGGTGCGCAAGATCTTCGATGCTTTCATGAGTCCCGGCTCGGTCACCGAGCGCATTCACTTTTTTATCGGTGAGTATCGGTCTGATGACCGGGTCAGCGATGGCGGTGGTCTGGAGGAGGAGGGGGAAGACATCGAAGTGCTGGAATTGAGCTTCGAAAAAGCGATATCCATGGTAGAAACGGGCGAGATCGCCGATGGCAAGACCATCATGTTGTTGCAGTACCTGGAGCTGCGATTGATGACGTAGGAAGGGTCCTGCTTTTCGACGTGGACACTTGGCCGGACAAGATGAGAATGCGAAGTGATTCTCATCTTGTCGCGAATTTGTATCATGAGTGACACATTTTTTTGACAAGAAAAAATTGACGTCTAGGCTGTATTGCCACGCCTCTCCCTCAATCTTCTGATCTCTCTAAAGCCTTTTAAAATAAAGGCTTACAGCGATTTTGCCAGCATATAGCCGCCATTCGTCGGCTCACTAAACGACCACATCCATATAACGAAAGTTTCACCAAGCGGTAAAATTTCTTACATTGCAATGAGAATCGTTTGCGTTATTCTTCGCGTTCCTTTGTAACCAGGGATGTCGAACAAGATGGATTTTCATCCTGCAATGAGCCAGTCCACAAGGCTGCGCTCCACCGGTGTTGGCGGGTGTTGTGCGTCCGTGGATCCGCGTCTCGACGCGTTGATGGGGACGTACCACACCCATCGGGAAGGCCTGCTGCGCCTGGCGGCAAAATTCCTCGGCTGCCGTGCTCGTGCCGAAGATGTGGTGCAGGACGCCTTCGTGAAAATGCTCGAAAGCGATCTCGCCTCCATTGAGCCTGCGCACTACATGTTCCGCGTGGTGCGCAACCTTTCGATCGACCGTCTGCGGCGCCAACGGCTGGAGCGCAATCATGGCGCCGAAACCGAGCTGGAAGAGCAGCCACGTTTTGACGTCTCCCCCGAGCGCGTGCTGGCGGGGCGTGAATCGGTGAATCAACTGGTCGGCGCGCTCAACGAACTGCCCAAACGCATGCGCATCGTCTTCAACCTCAGCCAGATTCAGGGCTACACCCAGCGTGATGTGGCCAAGGTCATCGGCACCTCACCGACGATGGTCAATTTCCTGTTGCGCGACACCCTGTCCCATTGCCGCGCGCGGCTGGGCGAGATCTAGGCGTCGTTTCACCCTTTTCTGTTTTTGCTTCTCTGCCGGAGTCATTCATGAAACTAGTTCGTCTGGTCTTCCAGCAATACCGCTGGCCCCTCGCGATGGTGCTGTTGCTGAGCATCAGCAGCGGCCTGTTGAGCGTGGGCGTGATCGCCTTCGTCAATCAGCGCATGATCAGCGTCCACGAAGGACTGGGCGCTGCGCTGTGGCAGTTCGGCCTGATGCTGGCGCTGCTGCTGGCGCTGGCCTCGGGCGCGTCGCTGTCGCTGACGGCACTGGGGCATCGATTCGTGTACGGTCTGCGCCGGGTGATGGTCAAGCGCTTGCTGGACACCAATATCGAACGCATCGAATCCATCGGCGGGGCGAAAATTTACGCCAGCCTGTCCAGTGACATCCGCGCTGTGACCATGGCGTTCGTGCAACTGCCGGACCTGATCTACGGATCGGTGCTCAGCGTTGCGGCGTTCAGTTATCTGGCCTGGCTGTCGCCTTCGCTGTTCATCACCACGCTGTGCTGGATGGCGTTCACCCTGGGCGTTGGCTGGTTGCTGGTCGGCAAACTCAACGCCCACATTCGTGCGCTGCGTGAGTCCGAAGACAAGCTCTATCAGAGCTACCAGTCCGTGATCGACGGTCGCAAGGAATTGACCCTCAACCGCGACCGCGCCCGTCGTCTCTACGAAGAAACCTTCGACGCCGCCGCATTGCGCTATCGCGAGCATTTCACTCTGGCGGATCGTTATCATGGGCTGGCCAGTAACTGGGCGAACATCATGGTGTTGGGCACCATCGGCCTGGCGTTCTACCTGGCGAACGGTCTGGGCTGGGCGCCGACCGAAGTGGCGGCGACCTACGCGCTGACCGTGCTGTTCATGCGCACGCCGCTGGTGCTCGCTGTGGCAGCAATCCCGGCGCAAGTCTCCGGTCGTGTGGCGCTGGACAAGGTCGAGTCGCTGGCGCTGGCCGAGCATCACGAAAGCTTCGACGTTGCGCCGAGCCACATTGTCGGCCATTGGCAGACTCTCGAACTGCGCGATGTCGAGTACCACTATCCGGCCCAGGGCGATGAACCCGGTTTCGATGTCGGCCCGGTCAACCTGACCCTGCGCCGTGGCGAAACGGTGTTTTTGATGGGCGGCAACGGCAGCGGAAAATCCAGCCTGGCGCGCCTCCTGAGTGGTCTGTATCGCCCGTCGGCGGGCGCGATTCTGATCGACGGTCAAGTCATCGGCGCAGACGACTGGCTCGCCTACCGTCACCTGTTCGCCAGCGTGTTCACCGATTTCCACCTGTTCTCGCAACTACTTGGCGCCGATGGCGAGAACGCCGACGCGACGCAGGTCGATCACTGGCTCGATCAATTGCACATGAAGCACAAGGTGCAGATTGGCGAAGGGCATTTGCTCGACACGCGTTTCTCTCAGGGCCAGCGCAAGCGGCTGGCGTTGCTGCTGGCGGTGCTGGAAAAACGCGACATTCTGTTGCTCGACGAGTGGGCCGCCGATCAGGACCCGCTGTTCCGCCGGTTCTTCTACCGCGAGCTGTTGCCGATGTTCAAGCAGGCCGGGATCACCGTTTTCGCCATCAGCCACGACGATCAGTACTTCGATCTGGCGGACCGGCTGGTGAAGATGGAGGCAGGCCAGCTCAGCGAATTGCAGGGCGATCGTCGCGATAACGCCAGCCGTGATGCGGTGGAAGAGATCGGCGGCGCGTACCAGCGAAAAATCGTAAAGGCTTTGTAAGTTTTTCATCGCCAAAGACTAAACAGCCGGAAGGCTCAGGCGTCTTTGTAATGATAATCAGTCTTACTCAATTTCGATGCGCGCGAACTGCCCCAGGCGTCTGTGACACGGCTCATACTCTGCCGGATCTGACCGCGCATCGCTCCTAACGAGAGGGAAACATGGAACTCGTCTACGACTACATCGGCATTGGTTTCGGCCCGTCGAACCTGGCTCTGGCGATCGCCACTCAGGAGCATGCATTGCGCAACGGTCTGGCGCCCCAAGTGTGTTTCCTCGAAAAGAAGCCAGCGTTCAACTGGCATGAAGGCATGCTGATCGACGGCTCCACCATGCAGATTTCCTTCCTCAAGGATCTGGTGACGCTGCGAAATCCAGCCAGCCGTTTCACCTTCATCAACTACCTCAAGGAGCGGGGCCGTCTGCAGGATTTCATCAACCTCAAAACCTTCTTTCCGACCCGCGAGGAGTACACCGACTACCTGAGCTGGGCGGCCTCGCACTTCAACGAACAGACCCACTACGGTGAGGAAGTGATCTCGGTCGAGCCGCATTTTCAGGACGGTCGTTTCGTCGCGGTGGATGTGATTTCCCGTGGTCCGAGTGGCGGTATTTCCCGTCGTCGCGCACGCAATCTGGTGTTCGGCATTGGCGGCATTCCGCAGGCGCCGGCGGCGTTCGACAGCGTGCAAGACCCGCGCGTTCTGCATTCTGCGGGCTACCGGGGCGGCATCGAAAAACTGCTGGTCAACCGTCCCGGCCCTGTGCGTGTGGCGGTGGTGGGCGGCGGTCAGAGCGCGGCGGAAATTTTCGAAGATCTGGCCACCCGTTTCGACAATGTCGAGGCCAGCCTGGTGATTCGCGGCAGTGCGTTGAAGCCTTCTGACGACAGCCCGTTCGTCAACCAGATCTTCAACCCGTCGTTTACCGACACCATTTTCAATCACAGCGAAGAGCGCCGCGATGCGCTGTTCACCGAGTTCCGCAACACCAACTACTCGGTGGTCGACACCGACCTGATCGAGACCATTTTCCAGCGCATGTATCAGCAGAAAGTGCGTGGCGAAGAGCGCCATCACCTGTTGACCAATCGCGAAGTGGTGCATGCCGAAGTCGGTGCCGCCGGGATCGAGCTGTTCCTGCGCGACGGCTCCCATGACCAGACTCACAGCGAGTCTTTCGACATCGTCGTGCTGGCCACCGGTTATCGCCGCGACTACCACCTGGAATTGCTGGCCGGTCTTCAGGAATACATTCAAGGCCCAACGGTCGACCGTGATTACCGCCTGCCGCTGCGTGCGGGCAGTGAAGCGGGGATCTTCCTTCAGGGCTGCTGTGAAGACAGCCACGGCCTGAGCGACACCTTGCTGTCGGTGCTGGCGGTGCGTTCTCAGGAGGTGGTGGAGTCGATCTTCGCCGAGTACGAGCAGCCCTGTTCGAGCCGACCAGCGCCCCATGAGCGCGTGGCGCTGAAGCTGGCGCGCTGATTCAGGTTTAGCCGTCACAGGGTGGTCGTCTGCGATCACCCAATCCTTTCTTACAACCTTGCGGGAGGCCTTTCGGCCTTCTGTGGGTTGAGTCTTGCCGAAACAAACAGGTGAAAGAATGAAATCCATACGAGATCAGGCCGCGCATTTTCCCGAGTTGGTGGGCCTTTATGCGCAGAGCCAGCCGGACCGGATTGCCCTTCGACACATCGTCCAGGAAGACCAGGATCCGATCCTGACCAGCTACGCGCAACTGGATCAGCAGGCGCGTTCGATCGCGGGCGTGTTGCAGCATCATCTCGGCGCACGGGGTGGCGAACGTTGTGTGCTGATCCTGCCGACCGGCGCGGACTACGCGGCGGCGTTTCTCGGTTGCCTGTACGCCAATGTCATCGCCGTACCGGCGTTCGCGCCCGAGTACAACCGCCAGACTCATCTGGACCGCCTGACCGGCATTCTTCAGGACGCCGCCCCCGGCATGGTGCTGGGCCGTCGCGAGGATCTGGATAAATTCCAGCACCTGTTGCAACCGTTCATGCCGGTGCACGGGCGCTTCATCGCCATCGAGGATGTCCACGGCGGGCTGGGCGCTTTCCAGCCCTCGCTGATCGACACCTCGTCGCTGGCGTTCCTGCAATACACCTCGGGTTCCACCAGTGCACCGAAAGGCGTGATGGTGTCCCACGACAACCTCATGGCCAACGAGATCGCCATGGCCCGGCATTTCGTCACTGACGCCTCCACCGAGAACTGGGTCAGCTGGTTGCCGCTTTACCACGACATGGGCCTGATGTGCGGCCTGCTGCTGCCGCTGTACTACGGTGGCACCCTGACGCTGATGTCGCCGAACTATTTCCTCGGCCGTCCGGCGCGCTGGCTGGAAGTGATGAGCCAATACAACGGCACCTTCTCCGGCGGCCCGGATTTCGCCTACCGCTTGTGCGTCGAGCGCATCAAGCCGAGTGCGGTCAAGCATCTCAAACTGGACAACTGGAGCCTGGCGTTTTCTGGCTCCGAGCCGATTCGCATCGCCACGCTGGACGCCTTCAGCGAGCATTTCGCCGCCGCCGGTTTCGACCGTCGCGCACTGACCCCCAGTTACGGGCTGGCTGAAGCGACGTTGTACGTCAGCGCCGCCCACCGCGACGCGCCGTTCGGCATCAAACGCTTCGACGGCAGCCAGCTCGCCGCAGGCGACGCCGACGAGGCATTGTTCGCCAATCAAAACTCCACCAGTCGCCTGCCGGGTTGTGGCTGGTGCCGCCCGGATCACGATCTGCGCATCGTCGATCCGGCGAGCCAGCAAGTGCTGCAACCTGGCCAGGTCGGTGAGATCTGGATCGCCGGTCCAAGCGTCGCTCAGGGCTATTGGCAGAACGCCGAAGCCACGGCGCAGACCTTCGTTGAAGAAGACGGCAAGCGCTGGTTGCGCAGCGGCGACCTGGGCATCGCCAACGGTGGCGAACTGTTCATCACCGGCCGTCTGAAAGACCTGATCATCCTCAACGGCCAGAACCTCTACCCGCAAGACATCGAGCAGTCGCTGGAAAAGAGCGTCGAGCTGCTGCGTCGCGGGCGCATTGCCGCCTTCCCGGTGACTGACGAGCAGGGCGCCGAAGGGGTGGGCCTGGCGCTGGAAATCAGCCGCAACGTGCGTCGCCTGATGAAGCCGCAGATGATCTGCGAAGCCGTGCGCGATGCGGTGGCCGAACTGTTTTTGGTCGCCCCGAAAGTCATCGTGCTGCTGGAGCCCGGCGCGCTGCCGCGTACCACCAGCGGCAAGCTGCAACGCTCGGCGTGCCGTGTCGGTTGGCAGAACGGCAGCCTCGACAGTTTTGCGATCTGGCAGGACGGCCGCTTGCTGGACACCGAAGCGCAAGACAGCGCCGCCGATGCCGCATCACTTATGCCGGAAGTCGTGGCGGCCTGGCGTGAAGTGTTGGGCAAGGACGACCTGCAAGCCAGTGATCACTTCTTCGCCCGTGGCGGCGATTCGGTCAGCGTGGTGCAAGTGCTGTCCCGCCTCAACAGCGAGCTGGGTCTGAAACTGGAACCCGCTCACCTGTTCGAACACCCGACGCTCGGTGCCTTCAATGCCCACGTCGCCAGTCAGGGCCGTGGCACTGAGCGCCCGACAGCGGTGGCGCGCATTTCCCGTGACAGTGCACCTGAGCAATCTTTCGCCCAGCAGCGTTTGTGGTTCCTGGCGCAACTGGAGCCTGACAGCAGCGCCTATCACCTGTGCGGCCAGTTGAGCCTGAGTGGCGCCATTGATGATGTCGCCCTGCAACGCAGTTTCGACGCTCTTGCAGCCCGTCACGAAAGCCTGCGCACCACCTTCGCCATCGATGCCAACGAAGTGCTGGTGCAACGCATTCATGCCCCTGAGCCGGTGTTCATCGAACAGCATGACCTGAGCCTACACGCCCAGCCGCTGGAAGCCTTGGGCGAACTGGCCAAAACCGCCGTCGAGCAACCCATGGATTTGCAAACCGGACCGCTGTGGCGTGTGTTGAACGTGCGTCTGGGTGAGCATCAGCGCCAACTGGTGCTGGTCCTGCACCACATCATCTCGGACGGCTGGTCGGTGCAGGTCATCCTCAAAGAACTGGCGGCGTTGTACAGCGCCCACGTTCAGGGCCGTAACCCGGAACTGGCGCCGTTGCCGATTCAATACGCCGATTTCGCCGCCTGGCAGCGCAGCCGTCTGGCCGGTGGCGAAGGCGAGCGTCAACTCAATTACTGGCGTGCTCGTCTGGGCGACACCCAACCCGTGCTGACCTTGCCTGCCGATCGCCCTCGTCCTGCGCAACAAAGCCATCGCGGCGCCCGCTATGCCATCGCTTTCGACACGACCTTGAGCCAAGGCCTGCGCGACCTCGCCAGCCAGCACGGCGCGACGCTGTTCATGGTCATGCTCGCCGCCTACAAAACCCTGTTGCAGCGGTACGCCAGCCAGACCGACCTGCGCGTGGGCGTGCCGGTAGCAGGGCGGACCTGCACCGAAGCCGAGGGCCTGATCGGTCTGTTCGTCAACACGCTGGTGCTGCGTACCGACGTCTCGCCGCTGCAATCCTTCAGCGCCTTGATCGAAGCGGTCAAACACACGGCCCTCGGCGCGCAGAACCATCAGGACTTGCCGTTCGAACAGTTGGTCGAGGCGCTGGGCGTTTCCCGCAACCTCAGCCACAACCCGCTGTGCCAGGTGAAATTCACCCAGCAGTTCCCGCTGCCGCAGAACGTCGACATGGGCGGTCTGCGCATGGACGTCAACCAACTGGACGACTTCTCCGCGCACTTCGACCTGGGGCTGGACATCACCGACACCGCCGAAGGCATTCAAGCGGTGTTCACCTATGCCTGCGACCTGTTCGACGAGCCACGTATTGCCGGTTTCGCCGCCGATTTGTTGCGCATCTGCGCGCAGGTAGTGACCCAGCCGAGCGCACGTCTGGCCGACTTGCAGGTCTCTGCCGTGCTGTCGCGACTGGACGCCGAAGCGGTGTCGTTCCCGGCCAGCGACGTGCTGAGCCTGTGGGACGCCAGCGTCCTCGCGCAGCCTGAGCATCTGGCGTTGCGCTGTGAAGAACAGCACATCGATTTCGCCACGGCGGACGCCGATGCCAACCGTCTGGCACAGCATCTGCGTCAGGCCGGCGTGGGCGTTGAAAGCCGCGTCGGCCTGTTGCTGGAGCGCTCCGTGGAGTTCGTCGTCGGCTTGCTCGCGGTCCTCAAAGCGGGCGCGGCTTACGTGCCACTGGACCCGAAATGGCCCGCCGAACGTCAGGCCTTCGTGCTGGCGGACAGCGGCGCGCGCTGGCTGGTTAGCGATGCTGCAGCGCCTGCGGACTTCAAAGGTGAGGTCGTTGCGGTCGATGCGAATGCGCACTGGCGCTCGCAACCGGCCACCGCGTTGAACCTGCGTCCGCATCCGGAACAGGCGGCGTACCTGATCTACACCTCGGGCACCAGCGGCACGCCAAAAGGGGTGGTCATCAGTCACGCTGCACTGGCCGATTACGTTCAGGGCCTGCTCAAGCGCGTGGACTTCGCGGCTGACGCGAGCATGGCCATGGTCTCCACTGTGGGCGCGGATCTGGGCCATACCGTGCTGTTTGGCGCGTTGTGTTCGGCGCGCACACTGCACCTCATCAGCCCGGATCGCACCAACGACGCCGACCGTTTTGCCGCCTACATGGCCGAGCACAACGTCGGCGTGCTGAAGATCGTGCCGACGCATTTGAGCGGTCTGTTGCAGGCCGCCCGTGCCGCTGACGTGCTGCCCGAGCACGCGCTGATTCTGGGCGGCGATGCGCTGCCATGGGAGCTGGTGGCGCAGGTCAAGCGCCTGAAGCCCGCTTGCCGTGTGATCAACCATTACGGCCCGACCGAGACCACGGTTGGCGTGCTGAGCAATGAGTTGGGTGAGGCTTTCGCGACAGGCGAGAGCGCGCCGATTGGTCGTCCGTTGCCCAACGCATCGGCGTTGATCCTCAACGAACAACTGGAACCGGTGGTGCAGGGCGACGTCGGCGAGCTGTACATCGGCGGCCCCGGTCTGGCGCGGGGGTATCACGACCGTCCGGCCATGACCGCCGCGGTGTTCATCCCCGATCCGAGCGGCAATGGCCGTCGCCTGTACCGCAGCGGCGACCGTGCGCGTTTGCTGGCTGACGGGCAGATTCAGTTCCTCGGCCGTGCCGACGATCAGGTCAAGGTGCGCGGCTATCGCGTGGCGTTGGGTGAGATCGCCCAGCGTCTGCGTCAACTCGATGGCCTGCGCGACGCCCATGTGCGGGTCGATGATCGTGGTCAGTTGATCGCCTATGCGCTGATCGCCAAGGGTGCATCGGTCGATGGCGAGGCCCTGCGCTCGCAACTGGCCGACAGCCTGCCGGACTACATGGTGCCGAGCCACGTGTTGACGCTGGAGGCTTTCCCGGTCACCGCCAACGGCAAGCTCGACCACGCCGCACTGCCGACGCCGCAGGTGGTGTCGCAGAGCTTCGAAGCCCCGCACGACGGTGTTGAAGCGACCCTCGCTGCATTGTGGGAGAAGGCCCTGAACGTCGAAGCGGTCGGTCGTCACGACAACTTCTTCACCTTGGGCGGCGACTCGATCCTCAGCTTGCAGATCATCGCCCGTGCCCGCCGTCAGGGCATCCGCCTGACGCCCAAGCAATTGTTCGAGAAACAGACCATTGCCGAGCTGGCGCAAGTGGCCGTGGTCGCGGAAGCCAAGCCCGCTGCCGCAGCCGTTGCAGCACCGGTTGCGCCTCGCGATTTTGCCCTGACGCCGATTCAGGCGCGCTTCTTTGCCTTGCCGGTGGCCCAGCGTTCCCACTGGAACCAGTCGCTGTTGCTCAACCTGCCGAACGCGTTGGACACCACGCTGTTGCAGCAGGTCCTCAGCGCGCTGCTGGCGCAGCACGACAGCCTGCGCCTGAGCTTCCACCAGGGTGACGACGGGCAGTGGCTGCAACGTTATCGCGACAGCGAAAACGTCGAGCGCCTGCTGTGGACCTGCGAGCTGACCCGTGAAGAAGACCTCGCGTCGCTGAGCGATGAAGCCCAGCGCAGCCTCAACATAGAAACCGGGCCGTTGCTGCGCGTGGTGCATGCACGCCTGCCGTCGGGCGAAGGCCGCTTGTTGCTGGCGATTCATCACCTGGCCGTCGATGGCGTGTCGTGGCGCGTGCTGCTGGAAGACTTGCAACACGCCTACAGCCGTCTGGCCGCCGGGCAAAACATGGCGCTGGCCGAGAAAACCGCGAGCTTCCAGACGTGGTCGCACGCGCTGCAAGACCTCGCACGCAGCCCGGCCTTGGCCGCGCAATTGCCGCACTGGCAAGGCTTTGCTGCCGCCGATGCCTGCCTGCCGGGGGACTCCTCGGTTCAAAGCCTGATCGGCGCGAGCGAGAGCGTCAGCCTGACCCTTGATGCGCAAGACACTCGCCGTCTGCTCAGCGAGGCGCCTGCGGCCTATCGCACCTGCATCGACGATCTGCTGCTGGCGGCGTTGTCTCAGGCGTTGTGGCAATGGACCGGGCGCCGTCGTCACGTCATCAGCCTTGAAGGCCATGGCCGTGAGAACGTCGCTGGAACTGCCGCAAGCGCGCTGGATCTGAGCCGCAGCGTCGGTTGGTTCACCAGTCTGTACCCGCTGGCACTGGATGCCAGCGACGATGCCATCGCCACCCTGAAAACGGTCAAGGAAGCGGTGCGCGCCGTGCCGGAAAAAGGCTTGGGCTACGGCGTCCTCAAATACCTGTCCAAGGCTGACCTGCCCGAACTGGTGGGACAGGGCGTGACGTTCAACTACCTGGGCCGTTTTGACGACGCCGAGGGTGCGCTGTTCTCGCTGTCCAGCCAGACCCTCGAACATTTGCGCGATCCGCAAGGCCTCTTGGCCAACGCGTTGACGGTCGATGGCCAGGTGCGCAATGGCCAGTTGCACTTGGACTGGACCTTCAGCACCGAGCGCTTCAGCCGCGAAAGCATCGAGCAACTGGTGGCGCTGTATCGCGAGCAACTGGTGAAACTGATTGCCCATTGCAGCGACGAACACAACGCCGGTCTGACCCCTTCGGACTTCCCGCTGGCCGGTCTCAACCAGGCGCAACTGGACGCGCTGGCGATCCCGGCGCGGGAGATTGAAGACATCCTGCCGCTGGCGCCGATGCAGCAGGGCATTCTGCTGCACAGCCTGCTGGAGCGCGGCAACGGCATCTACCTGATGCAAGACCAGTACGAGGTCGGCAGCGCGGTGGATTTCGAAGCGTTCAAGTTCGCCTGGCAGCAAGTGGTGCAACGTCATCCGGCCCTGCGCAGCGCGTTCCACGGGTTGGAAAGCGGGGTGCAGCGTCAGGTGGTCATGCGCCGCGTGCCGTCGCCTGCGCAACTGATCGACCTCAGTCACTTGTCCCGTGAAGCCGCCGAGGCCGAGTTGGAAGAAGTGTTGGCCGCCGAACGGGAGCAGGGCTTTGATTTCGCCCGTGCGCCACTGCTGCGTCTGCGCCTGGTGAAGTTCGGCGAAGCGGATTTCCGCATCGTGCAGAGCCACCACCACGCCCTGATCGACGCCTGGTGCCGGGGCCTGATGCTCACCGAGTTCTTCGCCCATTACCGGGCGTTCCTCGACGGGCGTCACGTCAGCCTGCCTGCCGCACGTCCGTATCGCGACTTCCTCGCCTGGCTCACCGAGCAAGACGAAGCCGTCAGCCGCGACTACTGGCGTCAGGCGCTGGCCGGGTTTACCGATGTCACGCCGTTGCCGTATCGCCACAGCCCTCACGGCGAGCCGCAAATGCGCGACGTGACCCTGGCCCTCGGCAATGCGCAGACCACGAAACTGGCCGATCAGGCCCGGCAGCATCGCCTGACCGCCAACACCTTCGTGCAGGCGGCCTGGGCCTTGTTGCTGATGCGTCATGCCGACCGCGAAGAAGTGCTGTTCGGCGTCACGGTCGCGGGGCGTCCGACCGAACTGGAGGGGATCGAAGGCGCCCTAGGCCTGTTCATCAACACGCTGCCGCTGCGGGTTCAGCGTCCGGGCATGGGCGCCTCGGCGCTGGAGTTGCTCAACGCGTTGCAGGCGCAGAACGCCGAGATGCGTCAGCACGAGCACATGTCGCTGGCGGACATCCAGTTGCTGGCCGACACCCCCCGTGGCCAACCGCTGTTCGACAGCCTGTTCGTCTTTGAAAACGTTCCGTTGGGCGCCGAGGTTCAGCAGGCCGTGAACGAATACCGGATCAATCCACTGGCCAACCGCACCCACACCAACTACCCGTTGACCGTGGTGTTGCTGCCAGGCGAATCGCTGCAATTGCAGCTGACCTACGACACCCGCCACTTCAACGACACCGACATGGAAACGCTGGTCGGGCATTTCCGTCGCTTGCTGTCGCAACTGATCGACAACCCGCAGCAGACCCTCGACCAGTTGCAGGTCCTGGAGCAGGCCGAGCGCACGCAACTGCTGGGCTACGGTGAAGGGCCGGTGCAGAAGCACTGGTACGAGATCAGCTATCTGGAGCGTTTCGAGTCCCGCGTGCAGGCGCATCCGTCGCTGGAAGTCGCGCGTTGCCAGGGCCAGAGCCTGAGCTACGACCAGTTGAATCGCGATGCCAACCGCATCGGCCACGGCCTGATTGCAGCGGGTGTGCAGGGCGATGACGTGGTGGCGCTGTTCGCGCCGCGTGGCCTGCCGCTGCTGAGCATGATCATCGGTGCGTTCAAGGCCGGTGGTGCCTACCTCGCGCTGGACGATCGTCATCCGGCGGGGCGCAGTGCGCGGATGCTGGTCAGCAGCGCGGCGCCTGTGTTGCTGACGCCACGGGATTGCCTCGTGCACGTCGAAGCCATTCTTCAAGGGATCGAGACCAACAAGCCGCGACTGCTGATTCTGGAAGACCTGTTGGCGAACGGCCGTGATGACAATCCGGGTCGCTACGCCAGCGCCGAACAACTGGCTTACGTGATCTACACCTCGGGCTCCACGGGCGAGCCGAAAGGGGTGATGGTCAACCAGCGCGGCATGCTCAACAACCAGATGTCCAAGCTGCCGTACCTGCGTCTGGGCGAGGGCGACGTGATCGCCCAGACCGCCGCCACCGGTTTCGACATTTCGGTGTGGCAATTCCTGACGGCACCGCTGTTTGGCGGGCGCGTGGAAATTCTGCCGGACATTGTGGTGCATGACCCGCAACGCCTGCTGGAAGAAGTGGTGGCCAATCAGGTCAGTGTGCTGGAGTGCGTACCGGCGGTGATCGACGGCATGCTCGCCGTCGCGCCGCACAAGCTCGACGCGCTGCGCTGGTTGCTGCCAACCGGTGAAGCACTGACCGTGGACCTGGCTGCGCGCTGGTTCAACCGCTACCCGAACGTGCCGCTGGTCAACGCCTACGGCCCGGCGGAATGTGCCGACGACGTGGCTCTGCACACCCTGACCGCCGCGCCGGCTGCCAAAGCCAACATGCCGATTGGTCGCCCGACCGACAATAACCGCTTGTACGTGCTGGATTCCAGCCTGCAACTGGCGGCGCCGGGAGTGGTGGGTGAGCTGTACATCGGTGGTATCGGGGTAGGGCGTGGCTACGCAGCACGTCCGGGCCTGACCGCTGAACGCTTCCTGCCGGATCCGTTTGGTGAGCCGGGCGCACGCCTGTACCGCAGCGGCGACCTGGCGCGCTGGAACGCCGAGGGTGCGTTGGAGTACGTCGGTCGCGCCGACTTCCAAGTGAAGATTCGCGGCCAGCGCATCGAGCTGGGCGAAATCGAAAACGTGCTGCTGGCGCAACCGTCGGTGCACGACGCCGTGGTCAGCGCGCAACCCACCGCCCACGGTCCGCAACTGGTGGCCTATGTGGTTGCCGAGGCTCAGCATGCGCTGTCCATCGACGTGCTCAAGACCGCGTTGGGTCAGGAACTGCCTGCGTTCATGGTTCCGGCCCACGTGATGCTGCTGGACCGCCTGCCACGCAACGCCAACGGCAAGCTGGACCGCAAGGCCTTGCCTGCGCCGACCGTGCAGGCGCGTCACTTCGAAGCGCCACAGGGCGAACGCGAGGAAATCCTCGCCGAACTCTGGCAGGGCCTGCTGAACGTCGAGCGGGTCGGTCGCGACGACAACTTCTTTGAACTGGGTGGGCACTCGCTGCTGGCGACACGGCTGTTGTCGCGCATTCGCGAGCGCTTGGGCGTGAGCATTCCGTTGGCGCAAGCCTTCGAGGCCACCACCGTCGCTGCACAGGCCGCCCTGATCGACACCTTGCAGGGGCAGACCCTGACGCTCGACCGCCTCGATGCGCTGGACGAGTTAATGAATGAGCTGGAGGAAAGCAACTGATGTCGCAACCGAGCATGACTTCGCACAGCAAGCTGCTGGCACTGGCCACCCGCTTCCTCAGCCTCGGCGCGGTGCAGCGCCGGGTGTTTCTGGGCAAGTTGCGTGAGCAGGGGCTGGACGCGTCGGCCTTGCCAATCCCGTCCGGTGTGGCTGGCGAGCGCAGTCCGACCTCCTTTTCTCAGCAGCGTCTGTGGTTTCTCGAACAACTGGAGCCGGGCAACAGCACCTATCACCTGCCGGGCGCCCTGCGCCTGAAAGGCACGCTGGACGTGGCCGCCGTGCAACGGGCATTTGCCCGTGTCGCCGAGCGCCACGCCAGCCTGCGCACGGTGTTCGACAGCGCTGAAGACGGCACGCCGCAACAGGTGGTTCTGACGTCTCAGGCGATGCCGTTCGAGCAACTGAACGCCGCCGATGACGTTGAGCAGCAACGCCTGGCCGATGAATTCGCCCGTCGCCCGTTCGACCTCGCACAAGGCCCGTTGTGGCGGGTGGCTCTGGTTAAACGCGCCGTGGACGACCATGTGCTGCTGGTCTGCCTGCACCACATCATTGCCGATGGCTGGTCGATTCAAGTGCTGTTGCTGGACTTCGTACAAGCCTATCGCGCGGCGCTTGAAGGCGACGATTCGGCGCTCCCGGCGCTGCCGTTGAGCTATGCCGACGTGGCCCTGTGGCAACGCGCTTGCCTGGAAGCCGGTGAGGGCGACCGCCAACTGGATTATTGGAAACAGCAATTGGGCGACGAGCCGCCGGTACTGGAATTACCTGCTGATCGTCCACGTCCGGCGCGCCAGAGCTATCGCGGCGCGCGCCTGCCGTTCAGCTTCGACAGCGCGCTGGCTGCCCGCCTGCGCGAGGTGGCGAAACAGCGTGGCGTGACCCTGTTCACCGTGATGCTCGCCGCCTACCAAGTGTTGCTGCAACGGCTCAGCGGCCAGACCGACCTGCGTATCGGCGTGCCGATTGCCGGCCGTCAACGGGCTGAAACCGAGGGGTTGATCGGCTTCTTCGTCAACACCCAGATTCTGCGTGACGAGGTCACGGCCGACGCCACCTTCAACCAGATCATCGACACCGTACGCCTGACCTCCCAAGGCGCGCAGGCCAATCAGGATTTGCCATTCGAGCAATTGGTGGACGCCCTGGCCCCTGAGCGCAGCCTGAGCCACAACCCGCTGTTTCAGGTGCTGTACAACCATCAGCAGCGCCAGGACGAAGCGCTGCAATTGATGCCCGGCCTGAGCGCGACCCTGATGCCGCTGGACAGCGGCAGCGCGCAATTCGACCTGGCCCTGCACACCTGGGAAAACGCCGCCGGTGAGCTGGCGGGCAACTGGAATTACGCCACCGACCTGTTTGACGCCAGCAGCATCGAGCGCTTGCATGGCCGCTTCGTGCAGTTGTTCGCGCAATTGCTGGAGCAGCCGGACGCAGCGATTGGCGACTTCGACGTGCTGGATGTGAAGGACCGGGCTCAGTTGGCCTTGGTCAATGACACGGCCCACGACTGGGCCGGTGAAACGCCCATCGTGCATCGCCATTTCGAGCGTCTGGCCGCGCTGCATCCTGCGCGTGAAGCCTTGCGCTGTGGCGATCAGGTGTTGAGTTATCAGCAACTGGACCAACGTGCCAACCAACTCGCGCATTACCTGCGTGCGCAAGGCGTGGGCCGTGAATCGCTGGTGGGTGTTGCCACCTTGCGTTCCTTGGAAATGGTCATCGCGCTGTACGCCGTGGTGAAGGCGGGCGCCGCTTATGTGCCGCTGGACCCGGAATACCCGGTGGACCGCTTGCGCTACATGCTCGAAGACGCCGGGATTGGTTTGCTGCTGAGCCATGACGCGGTGATCAACGACCTGCCAGTTATCGAAGGCTTGCAGGTGCTGAATCTGGATCGTCTGGCATTGGATGATCAGCCGGTCACCGCGCCGGTTGTCGAGATTCATCCCGAGCAACTGGCCTACATGATTTACACCTCGGGTTCCACCGGGAAGCCAAAAGGCGCAGGCAATACCCACGCCGCGCTGTTCAACCGTTTGGCGTGGATGCAGGACGCTTATCAACTCGACGCCACTGACGCCGTGCTGCAAAAAACGCCGTTCAGCTTTGACGTGTCGGTCTGGGAGTTCTTCTGGCCGCTGATGGTCGGCGCGCGTCTGGTCATGGCCCAACCGGGTGATCATCGCGACCCGGCGCTGCTCACTGCGTTGATCGCTGATCACCAGATCAGCACGCTGCACTTCGTGCCGTCGATGCTTGCGGCCTTCATGGCGCAGGACGATTTATCCGGCTGTGCCTCGCTGAAACGCATCGTCTGCTCTGGCGAGGCCCTGCCTGCCGACCTCGCTCGGGAAACCCTGCAGCGCCTGCCAAACGCAGGATTGTTCAACCTCTACGGCCCGACCGAAGCGGCCATCGACGTGACTCACTGGACCTGCGTCAACGAGCCGGGTGCGTCAGTGCCCATTGGCCGTCCGATCGCCAATCTGCAAATCCACATCCTCGACAGCCGCCTGAACCCGCAACCGATTGGCGTGCCGGGGGAGTTGTACATCGGCGGCGACGGCCTGGCCCGTGGATATCACCAGCGTCCGGGCCTGACCGCCGAGCGCTTCGTTGCCAGCCCATTCGGTAACGGCGAACGCCTGTACCGCACCGGCGACCTGGCGCGCTGGCGTGCTGACGGCGCGGTGGACTATCTGGGTCGTCTCGACCACCAGATCAAACTGCGCGGTCTGCGCGTGGAAATCGGTGAGATCGAATCGGCGCTGCTGGATCATCCTGCGATCAACGAAGCGGTTGTGGTGGCTCGTCAGTTGGCCACCGGCATGCAGCTCGTGGGCTATCTGGTCGCTGAAGCGTTCGACGAAGAGCAACTGCGCACCCAACTGAAACAACGCCTGCCGGACTACATGGTCCCGGCCCACTTGGTCACGCTGGACAAGTTTCCGCTCTTAGCCAATGGCAAGCTCGACCGCAAGGCCCTGCCTGAACCGCAGGTGCAGCAACGTGATTTCGAGGCACCACTGAGCGGTGTCGAAAGCGAACTGGCAGCCCTGTGGCAAGACCTGCTTGGCGTAGCGCAAGTCGGTCGGCAGGACAATTTCTTTGCGCTGGGCGGCGATTCGATCCTCAGCCTGCAAATCATCTCCCGCGCCAAGAAACGCGGGATTCAGCTGTCGCCTCGGCAGATGTTCGAACGCCAGACCATCGCCGAATTGGCGCAGGTCGCCCAAGTTGTCCAGTTGGTCAACCGCGATGCAACCGCCGCCCTGGCGCGTGTCGAATTCAACCGTGACATCCCGCTGACGCCGATCCAGCATTGGTTCTTCGAACAACCGATGCGCCGTCGCAGCCACTGGAACCAGTCGCTGCTGCTGACCCCGAGCGAAGCGCTGGAAGCCCCGGCACTGGCGCAGGCGTTGCAGGCGCTGATTAACCATCACGACGCGCTGCGCATGGGTTTCGTGCAGCAGGACAACGGCCACTGGCAGCAGCGTTATCGCGCAGAGGAAAGCGCTGAAGGCTTGCTGTGGCAGCGCGAAGTCAACGCGGCCCAGCTCACTCAAGCCTGTGACGAGGCTCAAGCCAGCCTTGATTTGAAAGAAGGCCCGCTGCTGCGCGCCGTGCATTTCACGCTGGCCGATGGCAGCGAGCGCTTGCTGCTGGTGGTCCATCACCTGGTGGTGGACGGGGTGTCGTGGCGCGTGCTGCTGGAAGACCTGCACAACGCCTACGTTCAGGCGCAGGCAGGTTTGACCGTCGATCTGGGCGAGAAGGGCCTGTCGTTCCAGCGCTGGGCCAATCGTCTGCTGGACTTCGCCTACAGCGACGCCGTGCTGGCCGAAGCCGATTACTGGCGAAGCCTGCCCGCCGCAGCCCAATTACCTTGCACCCACCCCAAGGGCACATCGCAGCAAGGCGCAGTGCAGCAGTTGCACCTGCAACTGGATGCCGAGCGCACGCAAGCGTTGCTCAACGAGGCCCCGGCGGCGTATCGCACGCAGATCAACGACCTGCTGCTGACGGCATTGACCCGCGCCATGCGCCAGTGGAGCGGCGAGCCTCGCGCGTTGATTGCGCTGGAAGGCCATGGCCGCGAAGACCTGTTCGACGGCTTCGACCCGTCGCGCACCGTGGGTTGGTTCACTAGCCTGTACCCGGTCAGCCTGCATGCGGATGACGACCTCGACGCTGCCCTCAAACACACCAAGGAAACCCTGCGCGCCGTGCCCCATGGCGGGTTGGGCTACGGCCTGCTGCGTCATCTGCGCGGCGAAGCGCTGCCAGCGCTGGATGGCTGCGTGCTGTTCAACTACATGGGCCGCGTGCAGAACAGCAGTGGCCTGTTCAACCTGGCGACCGAAAGCAGCGGCAACCAGCGCGCCGCCGACGCGCCGATGGCCTGCGAGTTGTCCATCGACGCGCAAGTGCGTGACGGCCAGTTCAGCCTGACCTGCAGCTACAGCGGCGAACGTCACGAAGCGGCGTCCATTCAACGCCTGCTGGACGCGTACGGCGAAGCGCTGGACGCGCTCATCGCTCACTGCCGCAGCCGTTCGGCGGTTACCCCGTCGGACTTCCCGGCGCTGGCGCCGACCCAGGCGCAACTGGACGCGCTGCCCGTTGCGGCGCGCGACATTGAACAGCTTTACCCGCTGACACCGATGCAACAGGGCCTGCTGTTCCACAGCGAACTTGCGGATAGCCACAGTGCGGATGCTGCCCGCGATCTGTACATCAACCAGGTCGCGCTGGACATCGACCACCTGCCGCTGGCCCGCTTCAAGGCCGCATGGACCGCCGCCGTGCAGCGCCATCCGATCCTGCGCGCTTCGTTCCTGCGCCTGAGCGGCACTCAGCAACCGGTGCAATTGATTCGTCGCGATGCGACGTTGCAGGTGCGCGAACTGGACCTGCGCCACGGTGATCAAGCCTTGGCCGACGTGCTGGCCGCTGAGCGGGAAACGCCGTTCAACTTGCAGGACGCCCCGCTGATGCGGGTATTGCTGGTGCGCCAGAGCGAGACCCTGTGGAAACTGGTGTGGACCTTCCACCACATCCTGCTCGACGGCTGGAGCAGTGCGGCGGTGTTGGGCGAAGTGATTCAGGCAGCGATGTCCGACGTTGCGCCGATGCCTGCCGGGCATTACGGCGATTACGTCGAATGGCTGCTGAGCCGCGACGCCGAACAGAGCGCGCAGTTCTGGCAAACCCATCTGGCCGGTTTCGAGCAGCCGACTTTGATGGCCACTGCGTTGACCGCGCCAACGTCCGCTACCGGCGAGCCGCTGCCGACGCAGGTGCTGGTCAAATCGATGGATCTGGACAGCGCGCTGCTCAACAGCGCCGCACGCCGTCAGCGCGTGACCGCCAACACCCTGATTCAAGCGGTGTGGGTGCTGCTGTTGCAGCGCTACACCGGGCAGAAGCGCGTGGCGTTCGGTGCCACGGTGTCGGGCCGTTCGGCTCAGGTGCCGGGCATTGAGCGCATGCTCGGCCTGTTCATCAACACCTTGCCGCTGGTGCAGGCGCCAGACGCGCAGCAGAAGGTCGGCGACTGGCTCAACGACCTGCAGGCCCACAACCTGGAACTGCGTGAACACGAACACACGCCGCTGTTCGAAGCCCAGCGCTACGCCGGGCACGCCGGGCGTGACCTGTTCGACAGCCTGGTGGTGTTCGAAAACTACCCGGTAGACGACGTGCTCCGCGAAAAACACGTTGGAGGTGTCAACCTGGGCTCGGTCGAACTGAGCGACAAAACGCACTATCCGCTGAGCCTGGCCGTGGTCGCGGGTGAAAACGCCCATATCCACGTCAACTACCACAGTAACGTCTTCACCGCCGAGCAAATCGAACGCCTGTGCGGCCACTTCCAGGCGCTGCTGGATGGCCTCTGCCGCTTCCCCGAGGCGCGCATCGGCGAGCTGTCGATGCTGACCGAGCAGGACCTTTGCGAAATTCACGCCTGGAACCGCCCACCCTTCTCGCCGTACGTGGATCGCCCGATTCATGAACTGATCGCCGACCACGCACGCCTGCGTCCGGACTCGATTGCCCTGGTGCACGGCGAACAACGCTTGACCTTCGCCGAGTTTGATCGCCGCGCCAATCAGCTCGCCCACGCCTTACGCGCTCGTGGCATCGGCACCGAAGTGCGAGTGGCAATTGCCATGGAACGTAGCGTCGATTTGTGGCTGTCGTTCATGGCCGTGTTGAAAGCGGGCGGGGCGTACATCCCGCTGGACCCGGATTACCCGACCGAGCGCCTGCGCTACATGCTCGAAGACGGCGGCGTGAAGCTGCTGATTTCCCACGATGCTGCGCTGAACCGCGTGCCGGTGGGCGACGTGCCGTTGCTCAATCTGGATCAACTGGACGTGGCCAACGAACCGGTCACGGCACCGGACGTGGTGATTCATCCGCAGCAACTGGCCTATCTGATCTACACCTCGGGTTCGACCGGCAAGCCCAAAGGCGCGGCCATCGCCCATGGCGATATTTCGATGCACATCCAGACCATCGGCGAGCGCTACCGCTTCACCCCGGAAGATCGCAAGTTCCACTTCCTGTCGATCAGCTTCGACGGCGCCCACGAAGGCTGGATGATGCCGCTGTGCTACGGCGCACGTGTGGTGTTGCGCGATCAGGAGCTGTGGAGCGTCGAGCAGACCTACGACACGTTGATTCGTGAAGGCATCACCGTCGCATCCTTCCCGCCGAGCTACCTGCGCCAGTTGTCCGACTGGGCGGGCTTGCAAGGGAAGGGGCCGGGGGTGAAAACCTACTGCTTCGCCGGTGAAGCCTTCAGCCGCGAAATGCTGCACGACGTGATTCGCAACTTGCAGCCGCTGTGGATCATCAACGGCTACGGCCCGACCGAAACCGTGGTCACGCCCACGTTGTGGCTGGCTTCGGCGGAAACGGCTGATTTCACCACCTCTTATGCGCCGATTGGTGATCTGGTGGGTGATCGCCAAGGCTACGTGATGGACGCTGATTTGAACCCGCTGCCGCAAGGCCTGGCCGGTGAACTTTATCTCGGTGGCGCCGTGGCACGGGGTTACCTGGACCGTCCGGGTGCGACCGCCGAGCGCTTCCTGCCGCACCCGTTCCGTCCGGGCGAACGCCTCTACCGCAGCGGCGACCGCGTGCGTTTGAACAGCGAAGGTCTGTTGGAGTACCTGGGCCGTATCGACCACCAGATCAAGATTCGTGGTTTCCGCATCGAGGCCGGTGAAATCGAAGCGGCGCTGAAAGGCTGTGAAGGCGTGCGTGAGGCGCTGGTCATTGTGCGTGACGGGGCGAACGGCAAGCAGCTATTGGGCTACGTCGGCGGTAACGACCTGAACGACGAGCAAATCAAACAGCAGCTCAAAGTGACCCTGCCGGAGCACATGATTCCGGCGCACATCATCGTCATGGCGCGCCTGCCACAGCTGCCCAACGGCAAGCTGGACCGCAATTCGCTGCCAGATCCACAGATCAGCTCCAGCGACTACCAAGCGCCGCAAACCGCGCTGGAACAACAACTCGCCGCATTGTGGCAGCCGTTGCTGGGCCTTGACGCGGTGGGGCGTAACGATCACTTCTTCGAGCTTGGCGGCCACTCGTTGCTGGCGATGCAACTGATCTCGCGCCTGCGCCATGAGCACGGCCTCAGCGTGCCGCTGCGCGCGCTGTTTGAAGCGCCGCGTCTGGCGGATTTCGCCCTGCGCGTCGCGCAACTGGACGCACCCGCGTCGCAGCTTGAACTGACGCCGCGGCACGCCACGCAAGCGGTGCAATCGTACTCGCAACAACGCTTGTGGTTCCTCGACCAACTGCAACCGGGCGGCCACACCTACAACCTGCCGGGGGCCGTGCGTTTCATTGGCGAGCTGAACGAAGCGGCCTTGCAGAGCGCTTTCGACGCGCTGACTGCACGCCACGAAGTGTTGCGTACCCGGTTCATGGCCGGTGAAGGCATTCCGTTGCAGAAGATCGAGGCTGCGCGTTCGGTCGAGATCGAACGTCTGGACATCAGCGCTGAAGATGACGTTGAAGCCACGTTCAATGCACTGGCGCAAGGCTTCGTCCAGCGTCCGTTCAACCTGTCCCACAGCCCGGTTTGGCGCGTGGCGCTGGTGCGTGTGACGGCAAACGAACAGCGCCTGCTGCTGTGCCTGCACCACATGATTTCGGACGGCTGGTCAGTTCGCGTGCTGCTGCGGGAGTTCAGCGAGCTGTACGGCGCTGCCGTGGAAGCCCGTGCCGCGCAACTGGCCGAGTTGCCGGTGCAGTACGCCGACTTCGCCGCCTGGCAGCGCGACTGGCTGGCGGCGGGGGAAGCCGAGCGGCAACTGCGCTATTGGCGCGAGGAACTGGGTGACGACCATCCGGTGCTGGTACTGCCGACTGACCGTCCGCGTCCGGCGCAGCAAAGCTATCAGGGTGATCGTCTGCTGTTCGCCTTCGATGCCGCGTTCAGCGAGCGTCTGCGCGGCTTCGCCAAGTCCCAGGGCGTCACGCCGTTCATGGCGGTGCTCTCGGCGTATCAAGTACTGCTGCATCGTCTGAGCGGGCAGAACGATCTGCGCATTGGCGTGCCGATTGCCGGGCGTTCGCGTCTGGAAGTGGAAGGCCTGATCGGCTTCTTCGTCAGCACTCAAGTGCTGCGGGCCGAAGTCTCGGCAGAGCAGACCTTCCGTGAAGTGCTGGAGCAGGCCAAAGCCAGAACCCTAGGCGCCCAGGCCCATCAGGACCTGCCGTTCGAGCAACTGGTCGAAGCGCTGCAACCTGAACGCAGTATGAGCCACAACCCGCTGTTCCAGGTGGCGTACGACCACCAGCAGCGCGCGTTCGACCAACTGGCCTTGCCCGGCGTGCAGGCTGAAATCCTGCCGCTGGACGACGGCAGCAGCCAGTTCGATCTGGCGCTGAACACCCATGAGGACGCCAACGGCGCGTGGGGCGGGTCGTGGAATTACGCCACCGACCTGTTCGACCACGCCAGCATCGAGCGTTTGCATGGCCGCTTCGTGCAGTTGTTTGCGCAGTTGCTGGAACAGCCGGATGCGGCGATTGGCGATTTCGACGTGCTGGACCTGAAGGACCGCGCGCAGTTGGCGTTGGTCAATGACACGGCTCGTGAATGGTCGGCTGAAACGCCGGTCGTGCATCGCCATTTCGAGCGTCTGGCTGCACTGTATCCGGAGCGTGAAGCGCTGCGGTGCGGCGACCAAGTGTTGAGCTATCAGCAACTGGATCAGCGTGCCAACCAGCTCGCGCATTACCTGCGTGCTCAGGGCGTAGGTCGTGAGTCACTGGTGGGCGTGGCGACGCTGCGTTCCGTGGAAATGGTCATCGCGCTGTACGCCGCGGTGAAGGCGGGCGCTGCTTATGTGCCGCTGGACCCTGAATATCCCGTGGATCGCCTGCGCTACATGCTGGAAGACGCGGGGATTGGCCTGCTGTTGAGCCACGACGCGGTGATCAGCGACTTGCCTGTTATAGAAGGCTTGCAGGTGCTGAACCTCGACCATCTGGCATTGGATGATCAGCCGGTCACAGCGCCGGTTGTAGAGATTCATCCCGAGCAACTGGTCTACATGATTTACACCTCGGGTTCGACCGGGAAACCGAAAGGCGCAGGTAACACCCACGCCGCGCTGTTCAACCGTTTGGCGTGGATGCAGGACGCTTATCAACTCGACGCCACTGACGCCGTGCTGCAAAAAACGCCGTTCAGCTTTGACGTCTCGGTGTGGGAGTTCTTCTGGCCGCTGATGGTCGGGGCGCGCCTGGTCATGGCGCAACCCGGCGACCATCGCGACCCTGCGCTTCTGACCGCGTTGATCGAACAACACCAGATCAGCACGCTGCACTTCGTGCCGTCGATGCTCGCTGCGTTCATGGCCCAGGACGACCTCTCTGGCTGTGCTTCGCTGAAACGCATCGTCTGCTCTGGCGAAGCCCTGCCTGCGGACCTTGCACGGGACACCTTGCAGCGCCTGCCGAATGCTGGCCTGTTCAACCTCTACGGCCCGACCGAAGCGGCCATCGACGTGACTCACTGGACCTGCGTCAACGAGCCGGGTGCATCGGTGCCGATTGGCCGCCCGATTGCCAACCTACAAATTCACATCCTTGACAGCCGCCTGAACCCGCAGCCGATTGGCGTGCCGGGCGAGTTGTACATCGGCGGCGACGGCCTGGCCCGTGGATATCACCAGCGTCCGGGCCTGACGGCCGAGCGCTTCGTCGCCAGCCCGTTTGGCAATGGCGAGCGCCTGTATCGCACCGGCGACCTGGCGCGCTGGCGTGCTGACGGCGAGGTGGACTATCTGGGTCGTCTCGATCACCAGATCAAACTGCGTGGCCTGCGTGTAGAAATCGGCGAGATCGAATCGGCGTTGCTGGATCATCCGTCGGTGAGCGAAGCGGTCGTAGTCGCCCGTCAACTCGCCACCGGCATGCAGCTCGTAGCCTATTTGGTTGCCGAGGCGTTCGACGAAGAGCAACTGCGAACCCAACTGAAACAGCGCCTGCCGGACTACATGGTCCCGGCTCACTTGGTCACGCTGGACAAGTTTCCGCTCTCAGCCAATGGCAAGCTCGACCGCAAGGCCCTGCCCGAGCCGCACGTACAACAGCGTGATTTCGAAGCGCCGCTGGAGGGCGTCGAACGCGAACTGGCGGCCCTGTGGCAAGACTTGCTCGGTGTTGAGCAGATCGGGCGCCGTGACAACTTCTTCGAACTCGGCGGGCATTCGCTGCTGGCGATTCAACTCGTGGCGCAGGTCCGTCGCGACCTCGCGCTGGAGTTGCCGTTGCGCGCCTTGTTCGATGCGCCGGTGCTGGCCGATCTCGCCCAGTACCTGAGCACCCGTGCCGAGCGTGCGGCGTTGCCAGCTTTGCTGCCCCGCAGCGAGCAGAGCGTTGCACCGCAGTCGTTCGCGCAACAGCGTCTGTGGTTCCTTGCGCAACTGGAGCCGGACAGCGCGGCGTACAACCTGCCGTGTGTGCTTCACCTGAACGGCGCGTTGCAGCTCGACGCCTTGCAGCGCAGCTTCGACGCGCTGGCGGCCCGTCACGAAAGCCTGCGCACCTGCTTCCGGCCGGGCGAGCAGGGCATTCCGCTGCAACGCATTCTGCCGGTGAGCAGTGTGAAGATGGCGCGGCATGACCTGCGCGACAGTGCCGATGTCGAAGCTGATTTCAGCGAACTGGCCCATGCCTTCATGAACCAGCCGTTCGATCTGGATGCCGAGCGCGCGCCGTGGCGTGTGGCGCTGGTGCGCGTGGCCGAGGATCAGTGGCGCCTGCTGCTGTGCATGCACCACATCATCTCCGATGGCTGGTCGGTGCAGGTCATGCTGGAAGACTTCGCCGCGCTCTATCGCGCTTTCTCTCAAGGCGAAGACGCCAGTCTGCCAAGCCTAAGCGTGCACTACGCCGACTACGCGATCTGGCAGCGAAAGGTGCTCAGCGGTAAAGAGCGTGAGCGTCAGTTGAACTGGTGGCGCGAGGCGTTGGGCGATGAACATCCGGTGCTGGAACTGCCTGCCGACCGTTCACGGCCTGCCGAGCGCGATGGTCAGGGCGGGCGCCATGCGTTCGTGTTGCCACAGGCGCTGGCCGACAAGCTGCGGCAGACGGCGCGGGCGCAGGACGCCACGCTGTTCATGCTGTTCCTGGCATCCTTCGACACCCTGTTGTACCGCCTGAGCGGCCAGCGCGATCTTCGCATCGGCGTGCCGGTGGCTGGGCGTGCCGAGCTGCAAACCCAAGGGTTGATCGGCTTCTTCGTCAACACCCTGGTGCTGCGTGCGCGGGTCAGCGGCGATCAGCCGTTCAGTCAATTGCTGGCGCAGGTCAAAAACAACCTGCTGGGCGCCCATGCTCATCAGGACCTGCCGTTCGAGCAACTGGTGGAAGCGCTGCAACCGGCGCGCAGTCTGAGCGTCAACCCGCTGTTCCAGGTCAGCTACAACCATCAGCAGCAACCGGACATGTCGCTGCTGCAATTCGACGGCCTGAGCTGCGAGGCGCAGCAGTGGGACATCAAGGGCGCGCAGTTCGATCTGGTGCTGGGCACGTTCGAGCATCAGGACGGCCGCATCAGTGGCTACCTCGACTACGCGACCGACCTGTTCGACGCTTCCACCGTGGAGCGTCTGTACGGCCAGTTGCTCACCGTGCTGAACGCCGTGTGCGCACAGCCCCAGACCGCGATTGGTGACCTGCCGTTGCTCAGTGAGGCCGATCTGGCGGCGCTGGATCAGTGGAACACGCCACCGTTCTCGCCGTACGTGGATCGCCCGATTCACGAACTGATTGCTGACCACGCACGCCTGCGTCCTGACTCGATTGCCCTGGTGCACGGCGAACAACGCTTGACCTTCGCCGAGTTTGATCGCCGCGCCAATCAGCTCGCCCACGCCTTGCGTGCGCGGGGCATCGGCACCGAAGTGCGGGTGGCGATTGCCATGGAGCGCGGTGTCGATTTGTGGCTGTCGTTCATGGCCGTGCTGAAGGCGGGCGGGGCGTACATTCCGCTGGACCCGGATTACCCGACCGAACGCCTGCGCTACATGCTCGAAGACGGCGGCGTGAAGCTGCTGATTTCCCACGATGCTGCGCTGAACCGCGTGCCGGTGGGCGACGTGCCGTTGCTCAATCTGGATCAACTGGACGTGGCCAACGAACCGGTCACGGCACCGGACGTGGTGATTCATCCGCAGCAACTGGCCTATCTGATCTACACCTCGGGTTCGACCGGCAAGCCCAAAGGCGCGGCCATCGCCCATGGCGATATTTCGATGCACATCCAGACCATCGGCGAGCGCTACCGCTTCACCCCGGAAGATCGCAAGTTCCACTTCCTGTCGATCAGCTTCGACGGCGCCCACGAAGGCTGGATGATGCCGATGTGTTACGGCGCCCGTGTGGTGCTGCGTGATCAGGAGCTGTGGAGCGTGGAGCAGACCTACGACACGCTGATCCGCGAAGGCATCACCGTGGCCTCGTTCCCGCCGAGCTACCTGCGTCAGTTGTCCGACTGGGCGGGCTTGCAAGGGAAGGGGCCGGGGGTGAAAACCTACTGCTTCGCCGGTGAAGCCTTCAGCCGCGAAATGCTGCACGACGTGATTCGCAACTTGCAGCCGCTGTGGATCATCAACGGCTACGGCCCGACCGAAACCGTGGTCACGCCCACGTTGTGGCTGGCTTCGGCGGAAACGGCTGATTTCACCACCGCTTATGCGCCGATTGGTGATCTGGTGGGTGATCGCCAAGGCTACGTGATGGACGCGGACTTGAACCCGCTGCCGCAGGGTCTGGCCGGTGAGCTGTATCTGGGTGGGGCGGTTGCAAGGGGGTATCTGGACCGTCCCGGCGCCACCGCCGAACGCTTCCTGCCGCACCCGTTCCGTCCGGGTGAGCGCATCTACCGCAGTGGCGACCGCGTGCGTTTGAACAGCGAAGGCTTGCTGGAATACCTGGGCCGTATCGACCACCAGATCAAGATTCGTGGTTTCCGCATCGAGGCCGGTGAAATCGAGGCGGCGCTCAAGGGTTGCGAAGGCGTGCGTGAAGCGCTGGTGATCGTCCGCGACAGCCCAAGCGGCAAACGCTTGCTCGGCTATGTCGGCGGCGATGTCGAAGGCAGCGGCATTAACGAAGACAGCCTCAAGCAACAACTGGGCAACACGTTGCCGGAGTACATGGTGCCTGCGCATATCGTCGTGATGGAGCGCCTGCCGCAGTTGCCGAACGGCAAACTGGACCGCAACGCGTTGCCGGATCCGCAGGTGGGCAATCAGGCGTTCGAAGCACCACAGGGCGAGCGCGAAGAGCAGTTGGCCAAGGTCTGGCAACACCTGCTGGGCATTGAAGGCGTCAGCCGTCGCGACAGCTTCTTCGAGCTGGGTGGCGACTCGATCCAATCCTTGGCGGTGATCACTCGCTTGCGTCAGGTCGGTCTGAAACTGCTGCCTAAGGACGTGTTCAGCCACCCTCGGCTGAAAGACCTCGCGCTGCGTCTGACCGTGGTCGAGGTCAGTGCCGAAGTGATCGAAGAGACGCCGCACGGCGCGGTGGCGCTGACCCCGATTCAGGCGCATTTCTTCGAACAGCCGATGGCCAACCGCGCGCACTTCAACCAGGCGTTGTTGCTGGAGGTGCAGCGCCCGGTGGAGGCGCCGCTGCTGGCCCGAGCGCTGGACGCCGTGCTGCGTCATTACGACGGTCTGAATCTGAGCTTCCGTTCGCAAGGCGAGCAGGGCTGGGCACAGACCTATCGCGAAACGCCTGCAACGGATGGGCTGTGGGTTCGCGATGTCGCGGATGATCAGGCGCTGACTGAACTCTGCGAACAGGCCCAGCGCAGCCTCGATCTGGAGAACGGCCCGCTGTTGCGGCTGGTACTGGCGCAGATGGCTGGCAATCAGAATCAGAGCCAGAACCAGCGCCTGTTGCTGGTGGCGCATCACCTGGTGGTGGACGGCGTGTCGTGGCGCGTGTTGTTGGAAGACCTGTCCCGTGCCTACACGCAACTGGCGTCGGAGACTCCGGTGAATCTGGGGCCGAAATCCAGCAGCTATCAGCGTTGGGCGCAGCATCTGGTGCAGGCGGCGCAGGCTCCTGAACGGGAAGCCGAAACCGCACAGTGGTTGACGCTGATCGGGCAAGAAGAGGGCGTCTGGCCGGTGGACAACGCCCAAGGCCGTGGGACCCAGCAGGATCTCGACCAGTGCGAACTGTTGCTGGACGCCGACCTGACCCATCGCCTGCTGCGTGAAGCCCCTGCCGCGCTGAATGCGCGCATGGATGAAATCCTGCTGGCGGCGCTGGCCCAGGCCCTCAGTGGCTGGACTGGCCAGACCAACAACTTGGTGGCGCTGGAAGGTCATGGCCGTGAGGCGTTGGCTGAAGGTCTGGACGTCGGCCGCACTGTGGGTTGGTTCACTAGCTTGTTCCCGGTGCGGGTCGAGGCAGCGAGCGACATCAAACAGACCGTCGAGCAGGTGCGTGCCGTGGTGCGTGGCTTGCCTGACAAGGGTGTCGGTTTTGGCCTGCTGCGTTATCTGGGCCATGAGCGGGTGCGCGAGCAACTGGCGGCGCTGCCGGAGCCGAAAGTGGTGTTCAACTACCTCGGCCAGTTCGATCAGGATCTGGGCGATGGGCGTTTCGCGCCGTCGAAGGTGAGCGCCGGTGCGTTGGTGGATCCGTCCACACCGCTGAACCGCGAGTTGGAAATCAACGGCCAGGTGTTCGCTGGAAAACTGGGGCTGACCTTCCGCTTCAGTGGTCAGCGTTACCAGCGCCAGTCCATCGAACGCCTGCAAGCGGCTTACCGCGCCGCGTTGATCGAGCTGCTGGACGGCCTGCCCGTAGGCAACGTGACACCGGCACAGGCCATACGCAGCCAAGGCGCACCGAATCCGCTGATTCGCCTGAGCACGGGCGTCAGTGAGAAGCCAACGGTGTTCTGCGTGCACCCGGTCAGTGGAACGGTGGTGGGTTACTACGCTCTGGCGCGCCGGTTGTCGACGCAGTGGGACGTGTGGGGCATTCAGAACCGTCAGGTGCTGGATGGCCAATGGCGTGACACCTCCATCGAACAGATGGCCCGGGATTACGTCAAGGCGCTGTTGGAGCACCAGCCTTCGGGGACGTATCGCCTGATCGGCTGGTCCATGGGCGGCACGATGGTGCTGGAAATGGCTCGTCTGCTGACCCGTCTGGGCAAGCGCGTGGCATTCGTCGGCCTGATCGACGGCTACGTGCCGGGCGCGGGCCAGCCTCGTCCACCGGTGCCGGACAACGCGCCTCGACCTCAAATCGATGCGGATTCGGAAGAAGGCGATGAGCACTGGCAGCAGTTGCTCGGCGTCGAGCGCCACATGCGTCAACTGGCCAACCAATGCCGGGACATCCCTGCCCTCAGCGTGCCGGTGTACGCCTGGTGGGCCGAGCGGTCCCCGGAAAATAACGAAAACGCACCGGCTCTACTGGAGCAGGGCATGGGTGGGCGCATGCAGGTTTCGGCCTGGATCGATGCCGACCACCTCTCGATCGTCCGTGATCAGCAGTTCATCACTCAACTTGCCGAGGCCCTCGCGCAAGTCAACGAACGCCCTCAGTCGAAAGATTTCCAGGAGCAGGAATATGCATAGTCAACAAAACGTGACGTCGATCAACGAGCTGAACCCGGAGGCCGCACTGGCCAACGCCCACTACCAGTTCGCGCCGACCCCGCGTCTGGAGCGCCAGGCGTCGGTGGAGTCCAACGCGCGCAGCTACCCGCGACGCATTCCACTGGAACTCAAGCGCGCCCAGGGCATTCATGTGCAGGACAGCGAAGGGCGCTGGTTCATCGATTGCCTGGCCGGGGCGGGCACGCTGGCGCTGGGGCACAACCACCCGGAAGTGGTGCAGTCGATGCGCAGCCTGCTGGACGGTCAGCGTCCGTTGCACACGCTGGACCTGATGACCGAAGCGAAAGACGAGTTCATCAACGAACTGTTCGCCTTGCTGCCGCCCGAGTTCGCCAAGGACGCGCGCATCCAGTTCTGCGGCCCGGCGGGCACCGACGCGGTAGAAGCGGCGCTGAAACTGGTGCGCACCGCCACCGGGCGCAGCAACCTGATGGCGTTCCACGGTGCCTATCACGGTATGACCCAAGGCGCGCTGGGGCTGATGGGCAACCTGGGGCCGAAGACTTATCTGGATGGCCTGGCCTCGAACGCGCAATTTTTGCCGTTCCCCTACGACTACCGCTGCCCCTTCGGTGTCGGCGGTGAAGCGGGCGAACGCATCGGCCTGCATTACATCGAAAATCAGCTCACCGACCCGGAAAGCGGCGTGCTGCCACCGGCCGGGATGATTCTCGAAACGTTGCAAGGGGAGGGCGGCGTGGTGCCTGCGTCCGCCAACTGGCTGCGGGAAATTCGCCGCATCACCCAGAACGCAGGCGTGCCGCTGATCCTCGACGAGATTCAGTGTGGCGTGGCCCGTACCGGCAAACCGTTCGCCTTCCAGCACGCCGGTATCGTCCCGGATGTGCTGGTGCTGTCCAAGGCCATCGGCGGCAGCCAGCCGATGGCGGTGGTGGTCTACAACAAGTCGCTGGACGTCTGGAAACCGGGTTCCCATGCCGGGACCTTCCGCGGCAACCAGTTGGCGATGGTCGCCGGGGCCACCACGTTGCGCATCGTGCGCGAACAACAACTGGATCTACACGCCGCTGCCATGGGCGAACGGCTGAGCGGTCACCTGCGCGCGTTGCAGAAGGATTACCCGCAAATGGGTGATGTGCGTGGTATGGGCCTGATGCTGGGCGTGGAAATGGTCGACCCCGAAGGCCGTCCGGACACGCTGGGCCGCTTCCCGCAGAACGGCCAACTGGCGTCGAAGATTCAGCGTGAGTGCCTGCAACGCGGGCTGATCATTGAGGTCGGTGGCCGTCATTCCAGCGTCATTCGCTTCCTGCCCCCGCTGATCATCACCGCAATTCAGATCGATCAGGTGGCCGAGATTTTCGGTGCTGCCGTCAGCGCTGCCGTACGCCTGCGTTAATCCATTGGAATGTATCGGCGAAGTCGCAAAAAAAGCCAGGGATGGCACTTCGCTTTTATTCTTAATAACAATGGTAATGAGAAAGATTATTTGTTAGATTTTCTCGCTTTTTTGACATTTGTCAGCGAAACGTAAAGGGCTGGGGCCCGGCGTTTTTTCAAAGGGAGGGGGAGTTCGGATGGTCAGCAACAACAAGGGTCAATTCAAGGTGAAAGCCTTGGCAGCGCTGGTCGCAACGGTCGCTTGCCATGGTGTCGCATGGGCCGAGGATGCCCCGACCAAACCGGCAAAAGGGTCAACCATTCAACTGCAGAACTCGGTGGTTTCGGGCGAAGCACCGGTCGCTGAAACCGATGTCGGTTACCAGGCGAAAAACAGCACAGCGGGCACCAAGACCAGCACTCCATTATCTGAAACACCGCGTTCTGTATCCGTTGTGACACGTCAGCGGATGCAGGATCAGGCATCGCAAACCCTCACCGACGTCCTGGGCTATGTGCCTGGCATCTTCGCACCGCCGTTTGCGGTGGGTGACGGACTGGCCGGTGACCTGTTCTCCATTCGCGGCTACAACGCCACCGACTACGGCTATGGCTTGTTGAAAGACGGCTTGCGTCTGCAGGGCAACCGCTACGACACCACCACCGAGCCGTATGGCTTGGAGCGCACCGAAGTGTTCCGTGGCCCAAGCTCCATTCTGTACGGCGAAAACGCGCCGGGCGGTCTGGTCAACCTGGTCAGCAAACGTCCGACCGAAACCGCCCAGGGCGAAGCCAAGTTCACCTACGGCAGTAACAACCGCCGCCAACTGGCGCTGGACGTCTCCGGCCCGCTGACCGACGACAACAGTATTCTGGGGCGTGTGGTGATGCTGGGTCGCAATGCCGACACCCAGGTCGACACGGTGCCGGACGACCGCCTCTACATCGCGCCGTCGATGACTTTCAACTTCGATGAAGACACCTCGCTGACGCTGCTGTCGTCCTACCAGCGCGACCGCACCAAGCTGCTGTTGGGCTACCCGGCGGCCGGTACGTTGCTGGACAACGTCAACGGCAAGATCGGCAAGAGCCAGTTCAACGGCAACCCGAACTGGGACGACTTCGAGCGCGAAACCTGGACCCTGGGTTACGAGTTCAGTCACCAGTTGAACGAAAACTGGCAGTTCCGCCAGAACTCGCGCTATATGGAATCGCGTCTGGACCGTCATGAGACCTGGCCGAACAACCTGAACAACGGCGGTTTCGGCAGCAACCTGACGGCCACTTACTACGACCGCGACAACAAATCCATCGCCTACTCGGTGGACAACCAGTTCGAAGGTCACTTCACCTCCGGCGCGCTGGAAAACACCGTGCTGTTGGGCGCCAGCTACGACCGCACCTCGTTCAACCAGGACTGGGCCGCGGGCTTCAGTGGCTCCATCAACGTGTTCAATCCGGTGTACCCGGCGACGAAACCGACCACACCGTTCACCGTGCAGAACTCTCAGCTCGACCAACAAATGTATGGGCTCTACAGCCAGTTGCAGAGCAAGTACAACAACTGGATCTTCCTGTTGGGTGGTCGTCAGGACTTCGTCCACAGCATGTACCGCAACCGTGCGGGCACCACCAGTGGCTTTGCGGATCTGGACGGCTGGGATCATCGCTTCAGCTGGCAGACCGGTTTGATGTACCAGTTCGAAAACGGTATCTCGCCTTACGTCAGCTACTCGACCGCCTTCACACCGGTGCAGCAGTCGTCGCAGCCGAACGGTGACCTGCTCGATCCGATCCTGAGCCATCAATACGAGGCGGGTCTGAAGTTTGAGCCGAAGGGCTGGAATACCACCTTTAGCGCGGCTGTCTTCCAGTTGACCAAGACCCACGACGTGGTGGCGGGTTCCAATGGTTTCAGCCAGCAGGTGGGGGAGAGCGAGTCCAAGGGTATCGAACTTGAAGCCAACAGCGACATCACCAAGAACCTCAGCCTGACAGCGTCGTACACCTACACCGATGCACGGGTGACCAAGGATGCGCCAGGTTCGCTGTTCGAAGATCACCAGTTGACCGGTATTCCGCGTAACCAGGCGTCCGGTTGGGCAACCTACCGCTTCCTCGATGGCCCGCTGAGCGGCTTCCGGATCGGGGGGGGCGTGCGTTACTTCGACAATACCTTCGCGTACACGTCGCCGACCCTGTACGGCAAGCTGAAAACCGGCGACGTGACGCTGGTCGACGCGCTGATCGGTTACGACATCGACAAACACTGGTCGGTGGACGTCAACGCGAAAAACCTGTTCGACAAGGAATACGTCAGCGGTTGCAACAACGCGGGCCGTTGCTACTGGGGTGAAGAGCGTACCGTGCTGGGTACCGTGGCTTTCCGCTGGTAATCGATCGGGTGTGAAGAAAGGGCAGGCACGGCGACGTGACTGCCCTTTTTTTGTGGTTTGACGCGCCCCCAATAAGAGACGCCCCACCGTATTCGTCGGAACGCCGCCCGCACCAAGGCGGCTCCCACAGGTTCAGCGTCGAACTGAAAATTTGGATTCGACGCGACTTTTGTGGAAGACGGCTTGCTGGCGAATGGGCATGAGCGGCGTTCCGACAAAAGCACTTGGCCACAGATCACCAGACCCCCTCAATCCGGATTTTTAGCAGAATCACTAATCATCCCCGCCCCTCATTCGTCTTCTAGATAAGGCCCCGTGCTGCACCGGGCGAATCAACATGACGAGGTTTTGCACATGAGTTTTGACGGCGAAAACACCCAGTTCCGCGTAGTCATCAACCACGAAGAACAGTACTCCATCTGGCCCGATTACAAGGCCATCCCCGAAGGCTGGAAAAGCGTCGGTGTCGAAGGCGACAAACAAACCTGCCTCAACTACATCGAAGCCACCTGGACTGACATGCGTCCCCTGAGCCTGCGCAAGGCCATGGCCTGATTCATCTCTCATTTTTCAACGCTTGCGGAGCGTCTTGCCCATGAACATGCGCATGCTTACGCCACAACAACTGCACCTCGAAACCGGCTTCCCGCTGCGCGTCTATCCCGGCCAGCCGGGCGCCACGCTGGCGGCTGAGTTCGTCACCCTGCGCGGCGTCGTCGACCAGTGCCTGGAACGCGATGGCGCGATTCTGTTCAGCGGTTTCGACAGCGATGGCGTCGAAGGCTTTCAGCGGTTTGCCGCTGCGTTCGGCCATCCGCTGCTCAACTATGAATTCGGCTCGACCCCGCGCAGCAAGGTCGACGGCAAGGGGGTGTACACCTCCACCGAATACCCCGCACACCGCTCGATTCCGCTGCACAACGAACAGGCCTACACCACCGAATGGCCGATGCGCATCTGGTTCTACTGCGCCAAAGCGGCGGCCAGCGGCGGCGAAACGCCAATTGCCGATAGCCGCGAAGTGTTCCGTCGCATCAACCCAACGCTGCGCAAACGCTTCGAAGAGAAGCGTCTGATGTACGTGCGCAACTACGGCAACGGTCTGGACCTGACCTGGGAACAGGTGTTCAACACCGAGCGCCACAGTGACGTCGAAGACTACTGCCGCAAGCGGGGCATTCAGTGCGAATGGAACGAAGACGGCGACCTGCGCACCCGCCAACTGGTACAAGGCGTGGCTCAACACCCGCGCACCCAGGACTGGGTCTGGTTCAATCAGGCGCATCTGTTCCACCTTTCCAACCTTGACCCGGAAATGCAGGAGATCCTGCTGGACACCGTGGGCGAGGAGGGTCTGCCGCGCAACGTCTATTACGGCGATGGCAGCCCGCTGGAAGAGGACGCGCTGGCGGAAATCCGCGGCGTGCTCAATGAATGTGAAGTGGTGTTCCCCTGGAACACCGGCGACGTCCTGATGCTCGACAACATGCTCACCGCCCACTCGCGCAAGCCGTTCAGTGGTGAACGCAAAGTGGTCGTGGCGATGGCCGAAGGCGTCAGCGGCGAGACGCTGCTCAATACCCCATGAGTTCGAAACCCATGCAAAAAACCAAGCTTGTGTACGTCTGGTCGCTGCGTAACGGCGCCGCTGACAAGGCCGGCCAGTACGTCGATTACCACGGCGAAAAGCGCTACATGAAATCGCCACTGGAGCATCTGGTTCAGGCGCTCAACGACACGCCGCTGGGCGATCATTACTCGCTGGAAGGCGTCATTTTCGACGACAACCCCGAGTCGGCCCGGGACCGCGAGAGCATCAAGGAATACGGCTTCGGTCCGGGGCAGGGCGAGCACTGGCTCTACCCGGCGGACCTGAAAGTGCAGGGCCGTCTGGTCACTGACCTACTGGAAAACGTGCCGTCGACTTACCGTGCGCTGCCACTGGGCGACAGCCAGCGGCCAGCGGGCAAGTCGGATTTCGAGCGTCGTCTGGGCGAGCGTCTGCACGCGCTGGAAGCCGAAGTCGTGGTGCTCGACGGTCTGTTGGTGATCCTCGACGAACTGGTGCGTCCGGGGGCGGATTTCCATCGCCGCATCGTCAATATTCATCCGGGCATCACTCGCCTGGAATCGCCGTACGAACGGCGAGGCGCCTATGCCACTCTCGATGCGCTCTATGGCGCCAAGGGCAAGAAGGTGATCGACTGGACGACCCGCGAAACCGTCGACATCCCGGTGGTGGACATGACCGGCGCGTCGTTCCATTACGTCGACAACGGCATCGATTCCGGCGAAGTGATCTTCGACGTGCTCGACACGCCAATCGCCCCGGACGACACCATCCTTGAACTGCGCTGGAACAACTTCAACAACAGCCTGTTCCCGGCGCTGGAGCAGGGCCTGTGGGTGCTGGCGCGGCGTCAGCCTCATTGACATCGCCTGCGCCTGGACGGCGTCAGCCGGGGGAGTAGCCTCGTGATCCCCGCGCTGGCGCCGTTGTTCATTGCCGACTTCGCCCATTACCGCGACGTGTTCGTGCTCGATGACGACTTGCGTCCGGGCATGCCGCTGCGCGCCTTCTTGACCCCCGAAACCTTCGATGACGTCCTGACCCGGTTCGCCGCGCAATACCCCGCCAGCGACCGGCGTGGTCTGGCCTCGATCTGGACCCAGTATTACTTCATCAAACTGATTCCCCCGGTGGTCGCCGCTTCGCTGATCCTTGATTACCGGTTGCCCGTTCAGCTCGATCACCTGCAACTGGTGCTCGACGAAAACGCCATGCCCGTGGCGTTCAAACTCCCCGGTCCGGGCGCGCACTGGGCATCCAAACCCCTCGACACCTTTCAGCGCTTCAACGACCTGCTCGAAGGCCATCTGCGGCCTTTCATCGACAGCGTTGCCGAGCTGTCTCGCGTCTCCCCGAAAGTGCTGTGGAGCAACGCGGGCAACTACTTCGAATGGCTGCTGGGTGTGCTCACCAGTGCTCTGCCTCACGCGGACCTGCGCCACGGCCACGGGCTGATCAACGCCTTGAATCTGCCCGACGGCACCCGCAATCCGCTGTACCAGCCAGTGCGCTACTTAAAGGTGGACGGCCAAGCCGAATTGAAACGCCAGCGTCGCATCTGCTGCGTGCGTTATCGGGTGGGCGGGTTGGAGGTCTGCGGGAACTGCCCGTTGGCTGAAAGACCGGGGCGCAAGCGCTCCGCGTCGGTGCGCAAGTAAAAAAATTCTGAGCGCGAACCCCTGTATTCACAGTAGGTGAAACGATACAGCCAAATAATTGGCGTCAAATTGCCATCAAAATATTTCAAGATGTACGATCACCGGCCGATAGGGAATGACCACACGACCAGGAGGTGATTCGTCTCATGAAGCTTACCGTGAAGAGCAAACTGCTCTGTTTGGCCATCATCCCCGCGTTGCTCTTTGCCCTGATTCTCAGTGGCGTGGCAGCGTGGATGTTGCAGAGCAGCGCTGTTCAGGAAATGAAGGACACCCGCGAGCAACTGGTGGAGCGCAATCGCCAGGTGCTGAAGAACTACGTCGACGTGGCACTGACCACGATCAAGCCACTGCACGATGCCTCCGCCCAGGGTGACATGGCTGCGCGGGACAAGGCGCTGGAACTGCTCAAGCCGATGAAGTATGGCGACGACGGATACTTCTTCGGCTACGACACCAAGGGTGTGCGGGTTTTCCGTGGTGACAGCCCGGCAGGCATCGGCAAAAGCTTCTGGGACACTCGCGACCCCGATGGCTCCTACCACTACCAGACCTTTGTCGAGGTCGCCAAAAACGGCAAGCATTACATCGACTACGCCGCCCCCAAGCCGGGTGACGAAGCGGTGCAGGTGCCCAAGCTCGGTTACACCGTGTACCTCGACAAGTGGAACATGGTGCTTGGCAGTGCCATCAACATGGACGACATCGACGCGGCCATGGTGCTGGAGCAGCAGGCCGTCACCCGGCGTATGCGGGGGATTCTCGTCAGCGTGTTCGTCGTGACCCTCGTTCTGTTGCTGGTGACCGCTGCCGCCGGGATCTGGACCGCTAATGGCATCGTGCGTCCGTTGCGCATTCTCAAGACCAATCTGGATGACATCGCGGCCGGTGATGGAGACCTCACTCACCGTCTGGTCGTGACCAGCCGTGACGAGTTGGGCGACCTGGCCACCTCGTTCAACCTGTTCGTCGACAAGATTCACGCCATGGTCCGCCAGATCGCCCAGATGACCCGCGACCTCGCAGGCCTGGTGGAGCAAGCCACGCAACAGACCCTGCGTTCCGAACAGGCCATGCAGCGTCAACGTGAAGAGACCGATCAGGTGGCCACGGCCATTCACGAAATGTCGGCGGCGGCGCAAGAAGTGGCCCTTTCTGCACAACGTGCCGCCGAAGCCGCATCGGAAACCGATCAGCAAGGTCAGGCCGCGCGCAAGGTCGTGGGCAACAGCATCACCGGCATGAGTTCGCTGGTGGAGGACATCCGTCTGAGCGGCACCAGCCTGGACAGCCTGCAACAGGACGTGCGCTCCATCGTGTCGGTGCTCGACGTGATTCGCTCGATTGCCGAGCAGACCAACCTGCTGGCGCTCAACGCCGCCATCGAAGCGGCCCGTGCCGGTAAAGCCGGTCGCGGGTTCGCGGTGGTCGCGGACGAAGTGCGGGCGCTGGCCAGTCGCACGCAGCAAAGCACCCAGGAAATTCAGGGCATGATCACCCGCCTTGAAACCGGCACTCATGCCTCGGTCGCGGCCATGCGCCGTTCCACCGAAGCGGGCGAGGGCGCCAACCAGCAGACCAACGAAGTCGGTGTGTCGCTGGATTCCATCTCGGGCCTCATCGGCACCATCAACGCGATGAACGCGCAGATCGCCAGCGCCGCCGAAGAGCAGACCTCCGTGGCCGAAGAGATCAACCGCAGCGTGCACCAGATCGCCGGTGCCGTGGAAAACCTCGCCGAAGAAACCGAACAGAGCGCGCGCACCATGCGTGACGTCTCGGCACTGGGTGGCAACCTCAGCGCGTTGGTCGGGCAGTTCAAGATTTGATGAATCGTTTAACCCGATCTCACGGGTAGTCCCCAGGGTCGGAAGCTGTTTTAGTAACGCCCGAATGCTTAGCTTGGTAATGATTAGCTGGCAATCAATCGCCGATGCTTTCCCCGAATGAATGGAAAGTGTCGGTGAGCCATAAAAAGAAAACACAAGAAAAACGAAGCACACCCGTGTTCAGTCTCAGGAGAAGTGAACGATGTACGATGACGACACCTCCCCGGCGCGTCGCGATTTTCTACGCAAATCGTTAACGCTAATTCCCGTCGTAACACTGGCCAGTACCGGCCTTCCTTCCAGCACCTTCGCCCAGACCCCGGCCAGCGATGCCGCCCCCCAACCTTCCGCCGTTACGCCGCTCTCGGCAGGCGATTACAAACCCACGTTTTTCACCCCGCAAGAATGGGCGTTCGTGATCGCCGCCTGTGACCGGCTGATTCCGTCCGACCACGTCGGCCCGGGCGCCGTCGAGCTGGGCGTTCCGGAGTTTCTCGACCGCCACATGCAGACCCCTTACGCCAACGGCGGTATCTGGTACATGCAGGGGCCGTTTCTGGAGGCCGCGCCCGAGTTTGGCTATCAGGGCCGTCTGAATCTCAAGGAAACCCTGCGTATCGGCATCAAGGCCATGGACGCGTACAGCAAGAAAACCTTCTCCGGCAAAGCATTCGCCGAGCTGAGCACCGCGCAACAGGAAGACCTGCTCAAGTCCGCCGAGAGCGGCAAGCTGGCGCTGGAGGACATCTCCTCGAAGCTGTTTTTCAGCAACCTGCTCAACGAAGTGCGCAACGGCTATTTCGCCGACCCGTCCCATGGCGGCAACAAAAACATGGGCGCGTGGAAGATGATCGGCTACCCCGGCATGCGCGCCGATTACATGGACTGGGTCACCGTGCGCGACAAACCATACCCGTTCCCACCTGTTGATCTGGCCGGACGGAGGGGCTGAATATGGCGAACGCAAAACCGAAAGTGGACGCCGTGATCGTCGGCATGGGCTGGACGGGTGCGATTCTGGCCAAGGAACTGACCGATGCCGGTCTCAATGTAGTGGTGTTGGAGCGCGGCGCGGACCGCGACACGCAACCGGATTTCGCCTACCCGAAAGTGGTGGATGAACTGGAAGGTTCGGTGCATCGCCGCTACCTGCAAAGCCTGGCGCAAGAAACCGTGACCGCGCGACACAACCTCACCTCGACCGCTGTGCCGTATCGGCAAATGGGCTCGTTCAAGCCGGGCACCGGCGTGGGCGGTGCGGGCAGTCACTGGTCGGGCTGCCATTTCCGTGCGCTGCCGGAAGACTTCAAACTGCGCAGTAACGTCGAGCAGCGCTACGGCGCGACATTCATCCCGCAGGACATGACCATTCAGGATTTCCCGGTTACCTATGAAGACCTGGAGCCGCACTTCGATCACTTCGAATACGTCTGCGGCACCTCGGGCAAGGCCGGGGTCATCAAGGGCGTGAAGCAGGTCGGCGGCAACCCGTTCGAAGGTTCCCGCTCGCGGGAATTCCCGCTGGGTCCGAACCCCAATTACCTCGGCGCCGAGCTGTTCTACAAAGGCGCCCGCGAGATGGGCTGGGACCCGTATCCGATCCCGGCGTCCAACGCTTCGGGGCCATACGTCAACCCGTACGGCTGTCAGATGGGGCCGTGCAACGCCTGTGGTTTTTGTAGCGACTACGGCTGCCTGAACTATTCCAAGGCCAGCCCCAACATCAGCATTCTGCCGGTGCTGCGTCAGCGTAAGAACTTCGAACTGCGCACCCATGCGCAGGTGCTCAAAGTCAATCTGGACAGCGACGGCAAGAAAGCCACCGGCGTGACTTACCTTGACGCTCAGGGGCGTGAAGTCGTGCAAGAAGCCGACCTGGTGCTGCTCTGCGCGTTCTCGCTGTACAACGTGCACCTGATGCTGCTGTCCGGGATCGGCAAGCCTTACGACCCGCAGACCGGCGAAGGCACCGTGGGCCGCAACTACTCCTATCAGAACCTCAACCGCGTGGTGCTGTTTTTCAACAAAGACATACAGGCCAATCAGTTCATCGGTATCGGTGGCGCGGGCACGACCATGGACAACCTCAACGGCAACCAACTGGACAACGCCAAGGCCGGCTTCGTTGGCGGCGGCATCGTCTGGGCGCGTCAACCGGGGGCAGGTCCGGTACGCGGCATCAACGTGCCGCCGGGCACGCCGAACTGGGGCACTGCGTGGAAACAGGCGGCCAGTGAAGCGTTCCGCCACTCGTTCTATTTCGAAGTGCAAGGCGCATGCATGTCGTACAAACAGCATTACCTGAGCCTCGACCCGACCTATAAAGACGGCTTCGGTCGTCCGCTGCTGCGCATGACCTTCGACTGGCACGACAACGAGATCAAGGCCTCGCAGTTCCTCGTCGGCAAGGCCATGGAGATGTCGAAGATTCTCAACCCGACTGCCCTGTCCGGCGACGCCAAGAAGCCGGGCGAGCATTACAACATCACCAAGTACCAGAGCACCCACACCTGTGGCGGCGCGATCATGGGCAGCGATCCGAAAACCTCGGCGCTCAATCGCTACTTGCAAAGCTGGGACGTGCACAACGTGTTCGCCATCGGCGCCAACGCCTTCCCGCAGAACAACGGCTACAACCCGACCGGCATGGTCGGCGCGCTGGCGTACTGGTCGGCCAAGGCGATTCGCGAGCAGTACCTGAAAAACCCCGGCCCACTGGTTCAGGCATAAGGAGAGACGACCATGAAAAAGCTTCTCTCAGGCCTGTTCGTCATTGCCGTGGTTGTGCTGGGTGTGGTGTTGGGGGGCGCCTTCTGGCCGACTTCAACGCCAAAAATCGCGGCGGATACCTCAACCGATCAAGCGGCGTTGATCGAGAAAGGCCGCTACCTGGCCGACGCCGGGGATTGCACGGCCTGCCACACCGCCAAGGGTGGCAAGCCGTTTGCGGGTGGCCTGCCGATCGCCTCGCCGATTGGCACGCTGTACAGCAGCAACATCACCCCCGACAAGGCCTCCGGCATTGGCAGCTACACGCTGGATGACTTCGACCGCGCGCTGCGTCACGGTATCGCCGCCAACGGCAACAGCCTGTACCCGGCCATGCCGTATCCAGCCTATGCGCGCACCCGCGATGACGACGTACGGGCGCTGTATGCGTACTTCATGCACGGCGTCGCGCCGGTCTACGCCGAAAACCGCGCCAATGACGTGCCGTGGCCGTTGTCGATGCGTTGGCCGCTGGCGGTGTGGCGCAAGGTCTTCGCGCCTGCACCCGAAGCGGTGGCGTTCGACGCCTCGCGCTACAAGGATCCGCACGTGGCCCGCGGCGCCTATCTGGTGCAGGGCTTGGGGCATTGCGGCAGTTGTCACACACCTCGGGCGGTGACCTTGCAGGAGAAGGCGCTGGATGAGTCGGGTGAGGCGTTCCTGTCAGGCGGCCCCGTGATCGACGGCTGGCTGGCGGTGAACCTGCGCGGCAACCCGGCGGACGGGCTGGGCAACTGGAGCGCGGACGACATCGTGGCGACCCTGCGCAGCGCGCGCAGTGAAACCCACGCGGTGCTGGGCGGGGCGATGAGCGATGTGGTGGTGCACAGCACGCAACACCTCAACGACGCCGACCTTCAGGCCGTCGCGGCTTACCTGAAAACCTTGCCTGCGACGGCGCGTCAGGTCTCGACCTTCAAGGCTGATCCGGCGACCGCCAAAGCGCTGCAAGCGGGGCAGGAGGGCAGCCGGGGTGCCGAGCTGTACGTCGACAACTGCGCGGCTTGTCACCGCACCGACGGTCAGGGTTATCAGCGGGTGTTCCCGAAGATCGCGGGCAACTCGTCGGTGCTCTCGGAAGACCCGGTGTCGATGATTCGTCTGGTGCTGGCGGGCAGCAAACTGCCTGCGACGGCTACTGCGCCTTCGCAACTGGGCATGCCGGGTTTTGCCTGGCGGATGTCGGATGAAGAAGTGGCGCAACTGCTGACCTTCATTCGCAGCAGTTGGGGCAACCACGCCCCGGCGGTGAATGCCGGGCAAGTGGCGCAATTGCGGGCGACGTTGCCGAAGGCATCGCCAGCGGTCATTGCCAAGCCGTGATGTAAACACCCCTTGTGGGAGCCGGCTCGCTGGCGAAAGCGTCCATTCAGTCACCTCAATGTCGACTGAGCCAGCGCATTCGCCAGCAAGCCGGCTCCCACAGGTTTCGCGCACGGTTGACGAATTACAGTGCCAATCAAATATCCGTTGATTGGGTCACGTCTTCCCACGCGGTGATTTCTGCCTGCAACTGCGCCAACTTCTCGCGCACCAACTTCAACGCATCACTGCCCAACAACAAATGCGCAGGCGGGTTGTCGCTGGCGATCAGTTTCAGCATCGCATCCGCCGCCTTCACCGGATCCCCCGGCTGCTTGCCGCTGCGTTCCTCGCGGGCTTTGCGGATCGGGTCGAAGCTCTCGTCGTAATCAGCAATCTGCCGTGGCGAACGCTGCATCGAGCGGCCTGCCCAGTCAGTGCGGAAACCACCCGGTGCAACGGCGGTGACGAACACGTTGAACGGTTTCAACTCCTTGCCCAACGACTCGGAAATCCCTTCCAACGCAAACTTGCTGCCGTGGTAGAACGAGATGCCGGGCATGGTCATGAACCCGCCCATCGACGTGATGTTGATGATGTGGCCGCTGCGACGCTGACGGAACAGTGGCACGAAGGCCTTGGTGATCGCCACGGCACCGAACACGTTGACGTCGAACTGATGACGCAGCTCGTCCAGCGTCGATTCTTCGAACACCCCTTCGTGGCCGTAACCGGCGTTGTTGACCAACACGTCCACCGGGCCAAAAGCCGTGTCGACGTCGTTGACCACGTTGTCGATGGCGGCGAATTCTGTGACATCCAGCAGCACGCCATGGGCGCGACCCGGTGCCTGAGCTTCGAATGCCTCAATGGCCTGCTGATTACGCAAGGTGCCGATGACCTTGTGGTCCGCGGCCAGTGCCTGAGCGGCGAGGGCTTTGCCAAAGCCGCTGCTGACGCCAGTGATGAACAGGGTTTTTGTCGTGCTCATGTCGTTTTCCTCACGAAGCGTGATGCCGTTACTTGAAGCCCCCATGGTAGGAACTGCAGACCGGAAAACGATGGCCTGGTTCTACGCAATGCTTGCCTGATTCTGTCGGGAGGGTGCGTGCATCGAAGAGCTTCGGTCTGCCGTTGTTCGTGTGGGAGCCGGCTTGCTGGCGAAAGCGGTGGGTCAGTGACAGATGCTGCGCTTGAGGAACCTCATTCGCCAGCAAGCCGGCTCCCACAGGGTTTGGTGTCTGATGCCAGAATCTCATTCAGACAGAAGTATTCGCGGTGTTTTTCGTCACCAACCTCAACCCACTGGCAATACTGCCCACTGCCGCAAACCCCGCACCGATGCTCAACGCCAACACCGGCCCGTGCTCGCTGGAAATCCCGAAGCTCAACGCCACCAACGCCGCCCCCGTGGCCTGACCAATCAACCGAGCTGTGGCAATGGTGCCACTGGCGCCGCTGGCGCGGTGTTTCGGGGCGCTGGTCATCAGGGCTTTCTGGTTCGGCGCCTGGAAGAAACCAAAACCGATGCCACACAGAATCATCCGCGCGCCAATGGACAGCACGCTGGCGTCCGCAGGCATGGTCGCCAGCGAGATCATGCCGATGCACAGCATCGCCAGACCGATCCCGCCCAGCAGGCCCGGTGGGTAGCGGTCGGACAGGCGCCCGGCCACCGGCGCGATCATTGCCACGACCACCGACCATGGCGTCATCAGAAAGCCGGTCTGCACCGGATCACGGCCCAGCGTGGTTTCGAAGAAGAACGGCAGGGAGACGAAAGCCAAGCCTTGAGTGGCGAACGAGCAAAACGCGGTCAAGGCCGACAGGGCAAACATGGGCCGCCTGAGCAAATCCAGCGGAAACATCGGCGCCGGGTGCCCGGCTTCGCGTTTGAGCATCGCCGCGCCGCCCACCAGAAAGATCGCCAGCGCAATCAGCACGCTGGTCATCGAACCCAGTTGCGCGGCCTGGCTCAAGGCAAAGATCAGCGCGCCGAAGGTGATGACATTGAGGATCGCGGTCACGCGGTCGAAGGTCAGGCTGCCGGGTTTGGTCATCGGCAGGGAGTTCCAGGCGAACACCAGCGCGAACACGCCAATCGGCAGGTTGATCGCGAACAGCCATGGCCAGCTAGCGACCGACAGCACCAGCGACGCGATGGTCGGGCCGATGGAAAACGAAGTGCCGACCACCAGCGCATTCATGCCCAGGCCGCGGCCAAGGCGTTCATGGGGAAAGATCGAGCTGATCAGCCCGGCGTTCACGCTCATGATCGCGCTCGCTCCGATGCCTTGCAGCACGCGGGCGATGGTCAGGGTCGGCAGCGACCAGGAAAACGTGCACAGCGCTGAAGAGACCACGAACAGGATCAAGCCACCGAGGTACACCTTGCGTTGCCCCAACACCCCGCCCAATGCGGCGAACGGCAGCAGCGTGGCGACGGCGGCCAGTTGGTAGGCGTTGATGATCCATACCGAGGCCGCAGGCGAGGCGTTGAGATCGGCGGCGATGGCGGGCAGGGCGGTATTGGCGATGGCCGTGTCGAGGGTGGCCAGGGCGATGGACAGCAGAATCGCCACCATCCCGCGAAATTCGCGAGGGGTGAGCTTGTCGTTGACGCGCGGGGGATCTTGAGGGGTGGGTTGATTAGCGGGCTGGACCATTATCGACAACGCTCCGGGAAAGCAGCAGGCAGGTCTGCGTGGGCAGGCGAAAGGCTGATAGTGCCGGTTCGTTAGGGGGCTATGCAATGGGAAATGGGCTGATTTTGGCGGGCGAACGGAACCGTTTGGCGGGCAGTTGATTGTGGGAGCCGCCTTGCTGGCGAAAGCGTCGGACCCGTCACATCAACGCTGAATGACACAACGCTTTCGCCAGCAAGCCGGCTACCACAGTGATGCGTGTCGAACCATGGATGTTTGATTGGCGCCGATTCTGTGGGAGCCGCCTTGGTGGCGAAAGCGTCGGACCCGCCACATCAACGCTGAATGACACAACGCTTTCGCCAGCAAGCCGGCTACCACAGTGATGCGTGTCGAACCATGGATGTTTGATTGGCGCCGATTCTGT
>NZ_JBJDNK010000001.1:0-179979 GCF_044900175.1 Pseudomonas sp. NPDC088444 | reverse complement strand
TGTGGGAGCCGCCTTGGTGGCGAAAGCGGCTGGACAGCCAACACAGAATCTCCCACACGATTGATCGACGCTCGAAGGGCTGTGTTTACCCTCCTGCTGTGTCGATATCCTTATCCGTTTCCCCGGTCTGATTCTCTTCTTTGGTCTTGTCTGGCGACTCATGTTCTTCCGGCTCGAAATCCGGGGTGTATGCGTTGTCGCCCGAGCGGTTGCCGTCGTTAGCCTCGCTCTGAGCACCATGATTGTCCTGACTCTGCGAACCGCCCTGAGACTGGCCCATGGCATTGTCCGGCGTGTCCGGGTCGATGGCGGGGTCGTGGCGGTCTTGAGTCTGTTGATTGTTCTGGGTAGCCATATGCACCTCTTCTCGATCCCCGATTTTGCGGGGCTTGTGCATGTCGAGGGTCAGGCGGCGCGGACGTTCGATGAATCGGCTGAACGGTCAACTGTCCCGATACGCGCCGGTCACGGGCAACCGACTGCCCAGCCGATAGCGGGAAGACGGATGCACCAGCCGCACATACGTCACCACCCGGCCGCTGTTCCAGGTGCGGCGCATCAACACCAGACACGGTTCGCTCGCTTCGATGTGCAGGTGTTTGACGTCATCGGCAGAAGGGTGGCTGGCCTCGACGATGTGTTCCATTTCATCCGGTTGAATGATCTGCAGCAGGTAGCGCGCCGACTGCACTTGATCACCGAACGGCTGTTGCAGAAACTCGGGTGCGGTCTGTGGATTGACGTAACGGTCTTCGAGTTGCACTGCGATGTCGTCCTCGTAATGCACGCAGAGCAGATGAAAGACCGACGCCCCGGTGGGCAATGACAGCGCCGCGGCAATGGGCATCGACGCCGACTCCCGCGCCAGATGCAGCACCTGGCAGCGGTAACGGTGACCACGGGCGAGGATTTCGTCGGCGATGTTGGTGATGTGCAGCAGGTTCGATTGCGGTTTGCTCTCGGCGACGAAGGTGCCCACGCCCGAGACCCGCAGCAGGCGGCCTTCTTCGGTCAGTTCGCGCAACGCGCGATTGACTGTCATGCGCGACATGCCCAGTTCCAGCACCAGACGGTTTTCCGAGGGAATCAGGTCGCCGGGTTTCCATTCGCCGGAGAGCAGTTTGCCCTGCACGAAATCCTTGGCCTGGCGGTACAGCGCCTGTGGTGCGGGCTTTTCCATCGTGACCTCCTACAGAGTCTGCGTTTATCCCGATGGATCTCGGCTACGATTTCCCATCCTGCCAAAACGCATTGCGGTCCAGATAGTTCTGCAAAAACTGCTGCAAGCGCGGCTGCTCAGCGTTGTGGAAAATCTGCTGCGGCGTGCCTCGCGCAACCACTTCGCCTTGATCGAGAAAGATCACTGAATCCGCCACCTGCGCGGCGAAGCCCATTTCGTGGGTGACGACGACCATGGTCATCCCCTCTTTAGCAAGGGTCTTCATCACCTGCAGCACTTCGCCCACCAGCTCCGGGTCCAGCGCCGAGGTGGGCTCGTCGAACAGCATGATGTGCGGCTCCATCGCCAGCGCGCGGGCAATCGCTACGCGCTGTTGCTGACCACCGGACAGTTGCGCCGGGTAGTTAGTGGCTTTGTGCGCCAACCCCACCTTGTCCAGCATCGCCATGCCCTTGGTGTTCGCTTCATCCGCCGACAGCTTGCGCACCCGACGCAGGGCCTCGCAGACGTTGCCGATGGCGGTCATGTGTGGCCACAGGTTGAACTGCTGAAACACCATACCGACGTTGCGTCGCACCTGATTGATCTGCGATTGCGGTGCCCGACGACGGCCCTTGTCCGTGTCCTGCCAGCCGAGCAGTTGGCCCTCGATGTGAATCTCGCCCTCGTCGTACTCTTCAAGGAACGCCATGCTGCGCAACAGCGTGCTCTTGCCGGAGCCGGACGGGCCGATCAGGCATACGACCTCAGAACGCTGCACCTGCAAATCGATACCCTTGAGCACGCGCAAATTGCCGAAGCTTTTGCCGATCTTGTTCAGCGTCAGAATGGTCGACTGCTCGTCGGGGGCTGTTGCCGAAGTCTTCATGGCGTCACCTTGTTGCTTGTGCGGGTTTGCAGGCGCGGTGCTGCGGATCAAGAAACTGTTCATCACGATTGCCTGTTCATGAAGCGGCCGACACGACGTTCCAGAAACATGCCCAGCCGCGAGCAGAGTTCCACCAGAATCAGGTAGCCGATGCACAGCATCAGCAGTGTTTCGACGAAGGCGAAGGTCTCCGAGCCGATGCCGGTCAGCACCATCGTCAGCTCCGGAATGGTGATGATCGACAGCACAGCGGTTTCCTTGCACAGCACGGTGATCATGTTGATCAACGCAGGGAGGATGATCACCAGCATCTGCGGCACTTGAATGCGCCAGATGCATTGCAGGCGAGTGATGCCCAGGCAATCGGCGGCTTCCAGTTGCCCACGGCTGACCGACTCGAAGCCGGAGCGGAAGATTTCCGCGAAATACACGCTGCCGTAAACGCCCAGGCCAAGGATGCCTGCGGGGATCGGGTCCAGGCTCAGGCCGAACGACGGGCCGCCGTAGTACACCAGAAACAGTTGCACCAGGAACGGCGTGCTGCGGATCAGTTCGATGAACACCCGCAACGGTGCGCGCACCAAGTTGTTGCCGAAGATTTGCGCGATGGCGATCAACATACCCAGCGCCATGCCGAGCACTACGCCGCTGCTCCAGGTGCCGAGGGTGACCAGAAAGCCCGAGCCGATATCGCCCAGGTGGTCGGTGATGATTTTCGGGTCGAAGATCATGCGCCGTTCTCCTTCAACCGTTTCTCCAGCAGGCTGCCGCCGTATGCCAGCGGGATGTTGATCAGGCAATAGAAGCCCGCGAGCATCAAATAGTCCTGCACGAACATGTAGTCACTGGCGGCAAGGTTTTGCGCGGTGCGGGTGAGGTCCGCCAGACCTACGACCGAGACCAGCGACGAGGCCTTGATCAGCAGGATCATTTCGTTGACCAGCGCAGGCAGGGTCAGGCGCACGGCCTGGGGTACGCGGATGCGGATCAGCATCTGGCTGGCGCTCAGGCCCAGCAGGCCCGCGGCTTCCAGTTGCCCGCCGGGAATCGCGAGAAAGCCACCGCGCAGGATCTCAGCGGTGTAGGCGCCTGCGGCCAGCGACAGGCCGATCACCGCCGCCACCGTGGGCGAAACGTTGGGCAAGCCAATGCGCGGCAGGAAGTAATAGATGAACAGCAGTTGCACCAACAGCGGAATGCCGCGGAACACGAAAATATAGGCGCCGCCCAAACGGCGCAGTAGCGGCACCGGCGACAGGCGAAGGGCACCGACTACGATACCGATGACAAATCCAATCGCCAGCGCGGCAATCGACACCTGCAACGTCACCCACAGGGCGCCGAGCAGAAGCGGAGCGTTTTGTTGCAGCAAGGGCCAATCGAACACGAGACAACTCCAGCGATCTCGAAAATGTAGCGCTGTACCTGTAGGAGTGAGCTTGCTCGCGATAGCAGTGTGTCAAATACAGATGTATCGACAGGAAAATCGCAATCGCGGGCAAGCCACGCTCCTACAAAGGGTTGTGGCGTTCCGGCCTTACCAGGTCGGCTCAAAATCGCCCTTCGGCACGTCCATCTCGGCGCCCAGCCATTTCTTTTGCAGGGCAGCCAGGCGGCCGTCGTCGTGCATTTTGGTCACGGCGGCGTCGAGGGCGGCGATCAGGCTGTCGGCGTCAGCATCCTTGCGCCCCAAGTAGGCGAAGTAGGACTTCTTGCCGAACGGCGGCTGCACCACTTTGTACAGATTGGCCTTCTGCGCGGCGACGAACGAGATGTTCGGCAGCGAGTTGGCCACGGCGACAATGCGCTTGGCGGCAAGGTCCGCGTAAGCCTGGTTGTTGTCGACGTATTCGCGAATGGTCACCTTCTCCGGCAGGGTCGCGGCGAAGGTTTTCAGCTCTTCCAGTTGCGCCGAACCTTTACCGGCACCCACGGTTTTACCGGCGATGTCTTCAGGCTTCTTGATGCTGTCGTCCTTGGCGCCCACCATCAGCGCCACGGTGGCTTCGGCAATCGGCGAGACGAAGTGATAACGCTCCTTGCGCGCCTTGGTCACGATGATCGGACCGGCCACCACGTCGAATTTCTTCGCTTCCAGCCCCGGCAGCACGCTTGGCCACGGCAGGTCGAGGAACTTGATCTTGACCCCCAGCTCCTTGCCCAGCTCGGCGAACAGTTCGGCGTTCAGGCCCTGCTGTTTACCCGCTTCTAGAAAGTCGAACGGGGCGAACTGCATTTCCGTACCGACCACCAGTTCCCCGGCTTTTTTCACATCGGCCAACTGGTCGGCATGGGCCGCCATCGGCAGCAGGGCAATTGCGACAGCGATGCTCAGACCCTTGAGGGTTTTACCGAGCGCTTTTTCACCGAAACAGAAATCGAGTGGCATGGGTGACTCCTCATTCTTCAGATGCGATGGTGTGTCGTCGTAGTGGTGGCGTGTGCAGCGGTTGAACGGTGTTGAGCAGAAATGTGCAGTTAGCGTGCCATACCGGTATAGACAACCGGCACGGTATCGTCAGCCGAGGATTTTCCCCGGATTCAAAATGCCCTTGGGGTCGAAGCTGCGCTTGAGTTCGGCCATGACTTCCAGCGCTTCGTCACTGACCGAGTGGTGCAGGAATTCGCGCTTGAGCAGGCCAATGCCGTGCTCTGCCGACACCGCGCCGCCCAACTCACCGACCGCGCGATACACCAGATCCTCGACCTCGAACACTGGCGCAGGCTGCGGGAGGCTGTTGAGGTCCACGGTCAGGTGCAGGTTGCTGTCGCCGATGTGGCCGAAATAGACGCTGTGGTTGCCCGGCCAGCGCTGATCGATGCGTTGACGGCAGAGGTCGGCGAACTCGCCGATCTGGCCGATGGGCAGGCTGATGTCGAAGTTCAGCGGCGCCAGACGCACCGGGAATTCCGCCGTGGCTTCGCGGATCTTCCACAGGCTGCGGGCCTGGAATTGCGAGGTGGCAAGAATCGCATCGACCACTTCACCGGCATCGAGGGCCGCTTGCAGTGCCTGCTCCAGCACCTCGCGGGTGGCGGAGGACTCCAGCAGTGCGTACAGCGGGTGATGATCAGGCATCGGCGCGACGGGGTTTTCCAGCCACGACACGCCCATGCGGAAGAAGTCCTGCCACATCAGTTCATAGGCCTGGGGCGTTCCGGCGCTGCGTTGCAGGCGACGCAGAAAGGCCACTGCGCTGGCGTAATCGGGCAGGGCGCAGAGCAGGGTGGTGGTCGGACCGGGTTGCGGCGCCATCTTCAATACGGCGCGGGTGATCACCCCAAGGGTGCCTTCACTGCCGATGAAGCACTGTTTCAGGTCATAACCGCAGTTGTTCTTGATCATCGTGTTCATCAGGTTCAACACGCGACCGTCGGCCAGCACCACCTCCAGACCGAGCACCAGGTCGCGGGTCATGCCGTAGCGGATCACCGCGTTGCCCCCAGCGTTGGTGGCGATGTTGCCGCCAATCTGGCAAGAGCCGCGAGCGCCCAGGTCCAGCGGGAACAGATAGCCCGCATCGGCCACGGCCTGTTGAATCGCTTGCAGGGTCGAGCCGGCCTTGACGGTCACGGTGGCCGACGCCACGTCGATCTCTTCGATGCCACGAATGCGCTCCAGAGACAGCGCCATGTCGGTGGCGCGTGGCACGGCGCCGCCTGCCAGGCCGGTCATGCCGCCTTGGGGTACGACGGTTTGGCCCGCTTCGTTGCAGATGCGCAGGGCAGCCGACACCTGCCGTGTGTCCTTGGGCAGGATCAGCGCGGCGGGGCAGGCGGGTGCGTGGCGGGTCCAGTCGCTGTGATGACGCGGACTGATCGCCTCGCCAGTCAGCACCTGCGCCTCGCCCAAGGCTTCACGCAAAAGGGCGATGGTTTTTTCAACGTCACTCATGATTCAACTCACGGTAAAAGACGCGTCAGCGTTGGAACTGACGTGCAATTGATTCAGGTCCGGCTGGCCAAGCAGGGTCAGGGCCAGGCGCAATTCGTTCGTCAGCAAATCCAGCGCGTGCCCGGCACCGGCCTGACCGCCCACCGCCACGCCGTACAAGGTGGCGCGGCCCAGTAGCACCGCGTCAGCACCCAGCGCGCAGGCCTTGAGAATGTCGGTGCCGCGACGAATGCCGCTGTCCAGCAGAATGCTCAGCTTGCCTTTGGCGACCTCGGCGATGGCGGGCAGGCAGTCGAGGGTCGCAGGCACGCCGTCCAGTTGCCGACCGCCATGGTTGGTCACCACGATGCCGTCCAGACCCAACGCCACGGCGCGCTCGGCGTCCTGCGGGTGCATCACGCCCTTGAGTAACAAGCGATGAGGCCAGCGATCACGCAGACGGGCGAGGAATTCCCAGCTCAGTTGCTTTTCCATCTTTTCGCCAATGAAATGCGCGGCGCCCGAGGCGTTGCGCTGGTCGGCGGGCAAATAGCGGTCGAGGTTGGCCATGCTCGGCATGCCGTGGGGCCACAGCGCCTGCTTGATCCAGCGCGGGTGGCGCAGCACGTCGAGCTTGTTGCGCAGGCTCAACTGGCGCGGGCGGGCGAAGTTGCGTTTGTCCCATTCCCGATTGCCCAGCAACACGGCGTCCGAGGTCAGCAGCAACGTGCGGCAGCCCACGGACTCGGCCCTTTGCAACAGGTCTTCCTGCACCTGCGGGTCGCTCATGCTGTAGAGCTGAAACCACAGGTTGACGTCTGGCACGGCGGCGACGATCTGCTCCAGCGAGCTGGTAGAGACGGTGCTAAGCGTGAACGGCAGACCGCGCTCGGTGGCGGCACGGGCCAGATGAATGTCGGCGTCGCGGTGCAGCATGCCGTTGTAACCGGTGGGAGCGATGGCCATCGGCAGGGGCAACTCGCGGCCCAGCAGAGTACGGCGCGTGTTGGACGTTTCCCAGGGTACCAATGTGCGAGGCAGCAGGCTGACGTCATGAAAGGCTTGGCGGTTGCGGGCCAGGGTCAGTTCTTCCTCGGCGCCACCTGCCAGGTATTCCCAGGCGAAATGTGGCAAACGACGCTGGGCCATGTGCGCCAACTCGGCGATGCTGTGGGCGCGCAGAAAATCGCAACCGGCGTGATAGCGGCGCATGTCGGTCCTTTTTTCGGGGGAGAGCAGGCTGTATAGACAGCCGAGGCAAGATGCAGGCCAGTTCATGGCACCGGGTGAACCCGTGGGTTGGCGCGGAAGGCGATGGCAGGGGTGTCACCAAAAGTTGCACCGATTGCGTACCCGCTGCCCATTGCTGGGGCGTTGCGAAACCGGTGCTGCTGTGCTGTCCAGCGTTTCGATGTGGAGCGACGCAGCCCGTGCAGGGATTGCGCCGCTCCCCAACGCAGGATCAGGCGTCGCCAAACTCGGCTTTCATGCGGCGGGCGGCGATGTCGAAAGCCGCCTTCATGGCTTCGACCACCTCATCGCTGTGCTCGAATGAAAGGTAGACACGCCCGTATGGCGACGGCATCACCAGTACGCCCGCTTCGCGCAAGGTCAGGTGCAGGGCGTTGCTGAACGCCGGGTTGGCGATCTGCACCGCGTGTTCGTAGGTGGTGGGGGCGATTGCGGCGGGCCAGAGGCCGAAGACGTTGCCGTAACCGCTGGTCACCAGAGGGATGCCCTGCGCCTTGAAGCTGGCTTCGATTGCCGCACGCAGGGTGTCGCCGCGTCGGATCAGGCGTTCGTAATCCTCTGCATCCAGTTGCGTCAGGGTGCTGGTCACCGCTGCACAGGCCAGCGGGTTGCCGCTGAACGTGCCACCTCGGGCGACGCGTCCTTCTTCGAAGCCCGCCAGAATATGCGGTTTGCCCACCACTGCGGACACCGGCACGCCGTTGCCGATGGCCTTGCCGACGCTGGCCAGATCCGGGTCCAGCCCTTCGCGCAGCCCGGCCAGGCCAGGAAACAGGCGAAAGCCCATCAGCACTTCGTCACAGATCACCAGCGCGCCGTGTTGATGAGCGATGTCCTGGACGTGTTTGAGGTAGCCGGGCAAGGGCATGATGCACCCGGCGTTGGCGAGCACCGGTTCCAGGATGACCGCCGCGATATCGCTGTCCTCGGCGAACAGCCGCTCGATGTCGGCAAAGTCGTTGAAGCGGATCAGTGTGGTGCGTTCAGTGGAGGGGCGAGCGCCGTCTTTGAATCCGGCCTCGGTGGACGTCACGTTGCCGAAACTGACGTCGTCGAACCAGCCGTCGAAACCGGCGGCCATCTTGGCGATCTTTCCACGGCCTGTGTAAGCCCGAGCCGCGCGACAGGCCAGGTGCACCGCTTCGCTGCCGGAGTTGGTGAACATGACTTTCGTCAGTTGCCCGGTGTGGTGTGCCAGTGCGGTGGCGGCGCCATGTTCGCGCACGTGCGCCCAGGACGGTGACGCGCTGTCGGCGAGGGCCTGGATGACGTTAGCGTTCACCGCGTCATTGGCGTGCCCCAGCAGTACGGCGCCGAAACCCAGCGCGGTGTCGATGTACTGACGGCCTTTGTCGTCCCAGAGATGGGCACCTTTGCCATTGCGGATGAACAGCTTCTCGCCATTCAGTTCGGGCAGGATTCGGGCGGCGCTGGACACGTCGCCCACTAGATTCGTCATGCTTGACCTCAGATTCCGGGCAGTAAAAACGCCACTCAGGATCTGATCCCGAGTGGCTTCATCGTCGTGTTATTTAGAAGCGATCCAGGCATTGAAACGCTGGTTCAGCGATTCGCTGTTGTCGACCCAGAATTCAACGTCCAGCGGCAGCGACTCGGCCAGGTTTTCCGGCGTGGTCGGCAGTTCGGCCTTCAAGTCTGCGGGCACGAAGGCGTTGGCCTTGGTGTTGGGCAAACCGTAGGCGATGAATTTCGGCAGCTTGGACAGGTTCTCCGGTTTGCTGGCGAACGCGATGAAGTCCATCGCTGCCGCCTTGTTTTCGCTGCCCTTGAGCACGGTCCAGGAGTCGATGGCCGAGACGCTGCCGTTCCACAGGAATTTGAAGTGCTTGCCTTCGTTGCGGTTGAAGCCGCTGATCCGGCCGTTGTACGCCGAGCTCATCACCACGTCGCCGGCGGAGAGCATTTGCAACGGCTGGGCGCCGGCTTCCCACCACACGATGCTGGATTTGATACTGCCCAGCTTGTTGAAGGCACGGTCCACGCCGGCCGGGGTGCGCAGCACCTTGTAAACGTCAGCCGGTTTCACACCGTCGGCGAGCAGGGCGAATTCCAAGGCGTATTTCGGGCCTTTGCGCAGGCCGCGTTTGCCGGGGAATTTGGTGGTGTCGAAGAAGTCGGCCCAGGAGGTCGGGGCGGTTTTCAGTTTGTCGCCGTCCCACGCCACACCGGTGTTCCACACGATGTTGCCGACGCCGCAGTCATTGACCGCTTCCGGGATGAAATCGGCTTTGTTGCCGACCTTGGCCCAGTCGATTTTCTCGTAGAGACCGGCTTCGCAACCCAGCGCCAGGTCTTCGGCTTCCACTTCGACCACGTCCCAGTTCGGGCTGCCGACTTTCACCTTGGCGTCCAGCACACCCACGCCGCCATCCCAGCTTTGATCGAGGACTTTTTTGCCGGTCTGTTCGGCGAAGGGTTTGAAGTAAATCTCACGCTGGGCGTCCTGAAAGTTACCGCCCCAGGAGACGATGGTCAGGTCGCGGGCGCTGGCGGATTGCGCGGCGGTCAGACCTGCAACGGCAAATGCGAGAGCGGCTAGAGCGTGGCACGGCTTGTGCTTCTTGTGCATGTGGAACCTCGACGCAGAGTGAGTGTGGGTGGTGGTAAAAATATTTACCACCGAGCATTCTGCGGGGCAAGTTTTATTTTTTTGCTCGTCTGAAATCCTGAAATCGCCCGGACAATCGGTAAGCGATTGATTTTTCACGCCCGGAATTTGATAGTGGACGCCATCGTTCACTGCACCCGTTTCTCTGGCCTGCTGGCCGCTAGAAACGCCTGTGTTCGCCGCCTGTTACTTTCTGACCGGTCGGGCGGCGCACACGAACAGGGCATGCGCTACGAAACGCGCCACGAAAACCCCATCGGGTGCGCCGACTTCATTCGAGGAACACAACGTGACAGAAGCGCCGGCGAACAGCCGCAACCCCCACGCGCCCGAAGAGCGCATTGAAGACGACCCTGCAACAGACGACACCCTGTCAGTCGGCGAGCGGCTCAAGGCCTTGCGTCAAAGCCGGGGCCTGTCGATCCGCGGCCTGGCCGAGCTGGCGGGCGTGCCCCATGCCACGCTGTCGATCATCGAGCGCGACAAGTCCAGCCCCTCGGTCAGTATTCTCAAACGCCTGCTCAAGCCCCTGAACGTCACCCTCAGCGTGTTCTTTTCGGACTCGGCCGTGGTCGACCGCGCGGTGTTCTACAAAGCCAGCGACCTGGTCGAACTGGCGGACGGCAAGATGCTGTCGTACCGGCAGGTCGGGGCGAACCTGGCCAACAGTTCGATGATGATCCTCCATGAGCGCTACGAACCCGGCGCCGACACCGGCCAGGAAGGCGAAGAGCTGTATTCTCACGAAGCCGAGGAGGGCGGCATCATCATCGAAGGACGGCTGGAAATGACTGTCGGCGACGAAGTGCGCGTGCTGCATCCCGGCGACGCGTATTACTTCGACAGCCGCTTGCCCCATCGCATGCGCAACCCGTTTGATGAAGTCTGTGTGGTGGTCAGCGCGGTATCGCCGCCCACGTTCTGAATCGCCGTCAGGCCCATGGGTTCTCCCGCAGTCGTTGTTCGAGGAAATCACGAAACACGCGGATTCTCGGGCTCAGGTGCTTGCGGTTCGAATGAATCAGATAGATCGGTTCCGTGCCCGGCAGACTGAAATCGCTCAGCAACGGCACCAGTGCGCCCTGTCGCAGATCCTCGCCGATGTGAAATTGCGCCAGCTTGACGACCCCGGCGCCGCTCAAGGCCATCTCCCTGAGCAGATCGCCTTGGGCGAATACCGCTTTGGGCGCGATGGGCACCGTGCAGACGCCGCCTGCTTCATCGCGAAACCGCCAAGTGTTCCACGCGCTGTGAAAACCAAAGGTGAAGCAGTCGTGATCGAGCAAGTCTTGCGGCGTGTTCGGCGTGCCATGGCGCGCCAGATAGTCGGGAGAGGCGCAGGTGATCCAGGCACTCTCGCCGATCTTGCGGGCGATGCGCGATGAGTCCGGGAGGCTGCCGCTGTGAATGGCAATGTCCAGCCCCTGATCGAACAGGTCCACGTATTGCGGCCCGACCTGCACATCGACGGTGAGGCCCGGATACGCCGCCAGAAAGCTCGGCAGCCACGGCAAAATCTGGTGCTTGGCGAAGGTGGTCATGGTGTGAATGCGCAACGAGCCGCTGACCCGGTCGGGAAAGGCCTCGGCCAGCGAGTCGGCTTCGGCCATGGCGTTGATCACCTCGCGGGCGCTGACCAGATACGCCGCGCCCTCTTCGGTGAGTGCCAGGCTGCGCGTGCCGCGTTGAAACAGCCGCACCTGCAAGCGGTCTTCCAGCCGCGTGATCAGCTTGCTGATCGCCGACGGCGTCAGCCCGTTCGCCCGTGCCGCCGCCGAAAAATTGCCATGTTCGTGCGCCCACATGAAGGCCAGCATTTGTGAATAGTGATCCATCTGCACGCTCGCGACAGGCTACGGTTGGACGCAGCCTGCCAGCATTGACCCCTTTTTAACAACCGGATGCTCAGCGAATGAAGCGCTCGATGTAATCGTCCGGCAGGCCCAGCGAGGCATAGTGTTTGCGCGCGGCTTCTAGCTTGGTGAACACGTCTTCGTAGCCCACGGCAACGCCTTGCGGATCGACATAGGTGTATCCGCCCTGAACGTGAAACCAGGTGATCATTTCATCGACGTCTTCGGGCACGAACAGCGTGTGGGTTTCCCCCGGCGGCTCATAGGCGAACGACCCTTGTTCTGCGACCCAGTCGTGTTCCAGGTAGTACCAGCGGCCTTTGAGCACGAGGGCGTGCACGCCACCGCTGTGCCGATGGCGCGACAGCACGCCACTCTGACGCACTCGCAACAGGTTGATGTAATAGCCGCCTGTGGTGCTCAACAGCAGCGGTTTGAACGACACCGATGCGGTGACGGGCACCCAGAGTCCATCATCCGCGAGCCAGTCGGTCAGCACGCCGGGGTGCACCATGTCGGGCGTCATGAAAGGCACTTGCGGCAGTTGATAAGGGATCGCGAGTTCGTCTGGCTTGGCTGCGGTGCTCATCGGTGTCGTTCCACGGTCAGTGATCAGGCCCCCGGCTGCTTGAATGGCTGGGGTTGAACACAGACTAGGCGAGCGTCCACAGCAGAAAAACACCTGCCCAGGCACAGTGGGTGTGAATGCTCGTCACAGGTCAACCGTCAGGCGTACGCTCAATGCAGCATTCGCCGGGTGTCGCAGAGGTTGTCCTTGAGGATGTCGTTCAGTTCCTTCCAGGGATAACGCGCCCCGGTAACGGATGTGGCACAGGCGTCGTTGTGCCGGAAGGGCTGTTCGTCCAGTGTCGGGCATTGCCCGGCACCGCAACTGCGGCAGACCAGTTTATGGCCGTGGATGATCCAGTCCTTGTTCCAGCCATCCATGGTGAAAGGGGAACGTTTGTGGGCCATGCCTGCACCTCCTGGTCGATGAATTCAAGGATTGGACCTCTGCAAATCAGAGGTCCGGACGGAGGTGAGCGACGGCAGGACGTCATCCCCGGAAGCGGTTACTCCAGAGTGTAGGTGGGTTTCGGAAAACGATGAGTTGCACGTGAGTCCGGATGTGGGAGAACTGTATCGGGGCTGTTCACCGTTCAAAAGGCGCTGCCACTGTTGGCCAGGAATGCTTCGGTGATCCTGACCGGTTCTACTGCCGCCAGCTCCGGCACCCCGGCGTTCAGCGTGTACTCGGCCTCGAAGGCCGCCGTCCGGGCCTTCGCTCGCAGCTGGATTCTGGACCTGAAAGACCGCAACGTGCGCATCAACACCCTCAGCCCTGGCGTGACCAAAACCCCGGGTCTGGTGGACCTGGCCGGCCCTGATGCGGCTCAGCAACAAGGTCTGCTCGATTACCTGGCTTCGCAAATCCCGATGGGTAGTGTCGGTGAGCCGGTGGAAATCGCCAATGCGGCAGTGTTCCTGGCCTCTGAAGATGCCAGTTTCGTCAACGGCATCGAACTGTTCGTCGACGGCGGTCAGGCTCAGATCTGATGCTCAGAAGCGGGGCGACGCGATACGTCGCCCTTTCTTTTTTAAAGCACCGATCAACTTTGAGCACGTGGTCCCGGCAAGGCCAGCGCGATACCGTACAGTACGGTGGCAATCCGTTGCAGATGGCGCCGCCGGAATCCGCGCCAGGGGCAGTTCAGGAATCTGCAGCGTGTCTGTTATCGATTTCGTGTCACGCGCCAGACTGTATTGGCCAGATCATCAGCAATGATCAGCGCGCCACGAGGGTCGACGGTGACGCCCACTGGCCTGCCTCGTGTCTTGCCGTCTGCGCCCCGGAATCCGGTGGCAAAGTCGATGGGTTCGCCCGTGGCTTGTCCGTTGCTGAAGGGCACGAAGACCACCTTGTAGCCCACCGGATTGTCCCGGTTCCAACTGCCGTGTTCGCCGACGAATACACCGTCGGCGAATTTCTCTCCCATGACGGGCGTTGAGAAATCAAGGCCAAGGGCGGCAACGTGAGACCCCAGGCTGTAATCCGGTTTGATCGCCGAGGCGACTTTTGCCGGGTCCTGCGGCTGAGCGCGGGTGTCGACGTTCTGGCCCCAGTAGCTGTAAGGCCAACCGTAGAAGCCACCTTCGCGAATGGACGTCAGGTAGTCGGGTACCAGATCCTCACCCAATTCATCACGCTCGTTGGCCACGGCCCATAGTCGGCCGGTTCCTGGCTGGATTTTCAGCGCGGTGGGGTTGCGCACGCCGGTAGCGTAAGGCTTGTGCGCGCCCGTTTGAGCATCGATCTGCCAGATCTGAGCACGGTCAAGCTCCACTTCCATGCCGCGCTCGGTGACGTTGCTGTTGGAGCCAATACCGATGTACAGCGTCTGGCCGTCCGGGCTGAGGGCCAGGGACTTGGTCCAGTGGTGATTGATCTTCGATGGCAGTTCGGTGATCGTCGTGGGTGCGCCGTTGGCTTTGGTCTGGCCGTCGGTGTAGTCGAAACGCACCAGTGCGTCCTGGTTGGCGACGTACAGCTTGCCATTGGCGTAGGCCAGGCCGTATGGCGCATTGAGATTTTCGGCGAACACGGTGTTCAGCTCGTATTTTCCGTCGCCATCGGCGTCGCGCAGCAGGGTCAGGCGATTGCCGCCTTTGACCTGCGTGTTGCCCTGAGCCTTGATGTAGCTGGCGATGACGTCTTTGGGTTTGAGCTTCGGTGCGTCGGCGCCGCCACGGCCCTCGGCCACCAGAATATCGCCGTTGGGCAACACCAGGGTTTGTCGAGGAATGCGCAGATCCGTCGCAATGGCCGAGATGCTGTATCCCTCGGGAACCGACGGCTTCTGATCGCCCCATGGCGTGGGTTCGGCGATTTTCATGCTCGGCAGCAGACCACGTTGGGCCTGAGGCATTTTCGGGTCGGGGCCATGGGTTTGCTGTGTGTCTTTCTCACCGCCACACGCGCTCAGCAACAAGGCAGCGCTCAGCGTCGTCAGAGCAAAAGCGTATTTCATTGCGCACCTCCCGTGCGGACAGCGGCCAAGTCTGGACGGGTGAAGCCGATCCACGCCGATACGATGCCGAGCAAGGTCACGATCGCGGACAAGATCAGGCCCGACGGCATCACTGCCCAGGCATCTTTCGCGTGTTCGAAAGCGTCGACCCAACCCAATCCCCATGTCACTAGCAGTATCAGAAAGTACGCCAAGGGGCGCCCGGATTTCGGTCGTGTACGCAGTAGATCGACCAGCGCGAACAGCAACGCCAGACCGCAGAACAACATGCCGCCCGCAATCAGCCAGGAGGCGAAGTTGCTCCATTGAATCAGGTAGGTTTTGTAGTAGGCGATGTCGCTCAGCAAGGCGCCGAGAAACAGCGCGGCGGTGCCGCCGAGCAGGATGGAGTGGAGAGGGCCGGGAGGGCGTCGGAGGGGGAACAGGGCTGTGTCGGTCACGATGGCTCCTTATCGTTCAGTCACTTGAGGTCGAATCCGCGTGCAGGGCGCTGGACAGGCCTTTACGCAAGCTGCGCGATAAAACTGATCGTGAGGCCGAACCGTTAGTTCAACGTAATTCCCGGTGCCGGGGGCAATCGCAGCCCGGCCCGGGCCATACCTGCGTGGCGTCAGTCGTCCGCGCTGCCAGCACCTGACTGGGTTTTGTTACCGGGGCTTGAATTGCCACCACTCCCGGCTTCGCCACCCGAGCCGGGCAGCGCCGTGCCTTTGGTGTTGGCACCATTGGTGCCTTCAGGGCGCGACGATTGTTTGGAGTGGGTCGAGTGGTCCTTCGCCGGAGCGCTCATGGTGCTTTTTGGCGTGGTGCTGGATCCGGTTTCAGTGGTGGCCGCCATTACCGGCAGCGACAGCAAGCAGGTCAATCCGGTCATCGTGACCGCGTAGCTCAGTTTCTTGTTCATGTCACAGGCCTCTTATCACACAGGGCAGAGAGGGTGCAGCAGGCAGACGTGCCCGCCGCTCCCTGGTTGTGACTCAAGGGGCAGCGTTCGGGATTAACGAAAATGAAGAATGGGCGATGAACGGCATACTCGTGAGTGCAGCAATGGCCTTAGCCACGTTGACCGATGGCCAATGAAAACAGCTCGTTGCGCATCGTCTGTGGCGGTTTGCCGAACGCCCGCAGAAACGCCTGACGCATGCGCTCCCGGTCGCCGAACCCGGTTTCTCGGGCCACGATTTCGACCGGATGACGGCTGGTCTCCATCATCACCCGCGCGGCTTCAAGACGCAGGCTTTCGATGGCCTTGGCCGGGGTTTGCCCGGTTTCTTCCCGAAAGACGCGGCTGAATTGTCGCGGGCTGAGCCGAGCCACTGCTGCCAGGGCCTCCACGGACAAATCTTCAGTCAGGTTTTCGCGGGCGTAGGCCATGGCCAGTTGCACGCGATCGGAGCGCGGGTCCAGTTCCAGCAGCGCCGAGAGTTGCGATTGTTCACTGCCCCGGCGCTGATAGATCACCAGCTTGCGTGCCACCCGACGCGCCAAGTCCACCCCCAGATCGCTTTCCACCATAGCCAGCGCCAGATCCACGCCTGCACTCATTCCGGCGCCGGTCCAGAGGTGGCCATCGATCACGAACAACCGGTCCTCTTCCAGTTGAATCTTCGGGTAACGCTGTTTGAAGGCGGGGGCGTGGAGCCAGTGAGTCGTTGCGCGGCGACCGTCGAGCAATCCGGCTTCGGCCAGCACGAAGGCGCCCACGCACAACGACACCACACGCCGAGACTGTGCCGAGGCGCTTTGCACGAAGGCCAGGAGTTCGGAGTCCGGATCGTCCAGTTCCAGAAAGCTGCTGACGATGACCGTGTCGTAACCCTCGGGCCTCATTGCAGTGCTGTTGACCGAAAACCCTTGGGACGACATCACCGGGCCGCCCTTGGGGGAGACCAGATGAAACTCGTAGGCCTGCTCGCCTCGCAGCAGGTTTGCGCATTCAAACACCGACGCCAATGAAAGGCTGAGGGATTGAAAGCGCGGATAAACGATCAGCGCAACGCTGTGCATCGGGCGTCTCCTGGCGAGTGGGAAGGTGAATTGTCAGGGGGCGGGCAGCGGCTGGCAATGCCCCTGATCGACAGTGTGCCCGGTTTTTTCACGCCGCTACGCACGTTCGACCGCAGTGTCCGGAATCCTTGCGTATACGACATTGAGGGCGTTTTTAACCGCACCTACCATGGCCTCATGTCCTCACTTTGAACCGGAAAACCGAACATGCACTTTCCATCGTTGTTTACCCCTGTCCAATTGGGCAGTCATACGCTGAAAAACCGTATTGCCTTTCCACCGCTGACCCGCCAGCGAAGCGCTCAACCGGGGGATATTGCCTCGGACCTGATGGCTGACTACTACCGGCAACGCGCTTCGGCAGGTTTCATGATCACCGAAGGCACACAGATCGAGCCGCGCGGCCAAGGCTACGCCTGGACGCCGGGCATCTACAGCCAGGCACAGATCGACGGTTGGCGCAAAGTCACCGACGCCGTGCACGCTGACGGCGGCGTGATCTTCGCGCAGCTTTGGCACGTAGGCCGTGTGTCTCATCACGCCTTGCAGCCAGACGGCCAGGCGCCCGTCGCACCCTCGGCGATTCAGGCGACCAACGCCAAAGCGTTCATCGAAACTGCCGCAGGCGCGGGTGAGTTGGTGTTGCCCTCGATGCCTCGCCCCCTGAGCGTTTCGGAAATCAAAGAATTGGTGGCGCTTTACGCAACGGCCGCGCGCAATGCGATTGCCGCTGGTTTTGATGGCGTGGAAATTCATGCGGCGAACGGCTATCTGGTCAACCAGTTCATTTCCGAACACGCCAACCAGCGTGATGACGAATACGGTGGTTCGCTGGAAAACCGCCTGCGTTTTCTGAGCGAAATCGTTCAGGCGGTCTCCGAAGCCATTGGCGCTCAGCGTCTGGGCGTGCGCTTCGCGCCTTTGTTCACCACCACCGATCAGGACCGCGTCTACATCGGCATGGTGGAAAGCGACCCCCACCGCACCTACATCGAAGCGATCAAGGTGCTGGAGCGGGCGGGTGCGGCTTACGTTTCGATTGCCGAAGCGGACTGGGACAACGCCCCTGATCTGCCAGAGTCGTTCCGTCGTGAGGTACGCAGCACGTTCAGCGGGCGAATCATCTACGCGGGTCGCTACACGGCAGAGCGCGGCGCGCGGCTGGTTGAAGCCGGTCTGGCGGACTTGATCGCCTTCGGTCGACCATTCATTGCTAACCCGGACTTGCCAGCGCGGATCGTCAATGGCTGGCCGCTGAACCCGGTGGACCCGGCGACGCTGTATGGCGGGAGCGAGAAGGGGTTTACGGATTATCCGGCGTACGTCGGCTGACCCACAGGCGTTGGCCGTGTCCTGGAAAGGGTTGGGCGGTGTTGGACGGATTGCGTTATAAAAGTATCCGCCCGGTACGCAATCTGGAGTGTTCGAACCCCGTGCCCACCCCCACCCAAGAAACGGCCTTCACCAACGCTGTCAACTTCCTGCGTACTGCCAAACGCGTGGTGATTTTCACCGGAGCGGGTGTGTCGGCAGAGAGCGGCATCCCCACCTTTCGTGATCAGCTCACCGGTTTATGGGCACAGTTCGACCCTGCGCAATTGGCGACCGAAACGGCCTTTCGTAAAGACCCGGCGTTGGTCTGGGGCTGGTACGAATGGCGCAGGCGGCTGGTCATTCAGGCGCAGCCCAACGCGGCCCATCGGGCCATCGCCGAGTTGGCGCGTCGCATCCCGGAACTGCTTTTGGTGACCCAGAACGTGGACGACCTGCACGAGCGTGCGGGCAGTCACAACGTCCTTCACTTGCATGGAAGCCTTCAAGCGCCACGCTGTTTTGCCTGCACCCGCGCTTACTCATTACCCTTGAGCGCCCCACCGGAGTCACCGAGTGCACTGGAGCCGCCTCGATGCCCGCGCTGCAACGGCAAGATCCGGCCTGGCGTGGTGTGGTTTGGCGAGGCATTGCCTCAGCGAGCGCTGAAAACTGCGTTTCAGGCCGCTCAAGAATGCGATCTGTTGCTCTCGCTGGGCACCTCCGGTGTCGTGCAACCTGCTGCACAAATCCCGGAGATCGCCCGGCGACACGGCGCTCAGGTGGTGCACATCAACACTGAAAAGGTCGATGCGCCGGATGATCTTGTGCTCACCGGGAAGGCAGGGGAGTGCATGACGAAACTGCTTGGCGCCGCGTTCGCTGACGCGTAACGCATTGGCGTGCACGACGTCCGCCGCTCTACTCGTCATTCGTCTCCTGCTTCGTCAACCGGCTGCGCAGCTGCGCCTCCTGTTCCTTCGACTCCGGCGTCAAGTTCTCCGCAAAATCTTCCATTTCATACAGCGGACGGATTTCGAGGTCTGAATCCCCCGGCATCGGGTTGGGGCAACGTTTTGCCCATTCGATCGCGTGTTCCATCGAGTCGACTTGCCACAACCAGAACCCGGCGACCAGTTCTCCGGTGTGGGCGAACGGGCCTGGAATGACGGTGCGGGTGGAACCGGCAAAACGGATGCGCACGGCTTGTGAAGTGGGGTGCAGCCCTTCGCCAGCCTGCATGATGCCCGCCTTGACCAGCTCTTCGTTGTAGCGGCCCATGGCAGTGAGGAGTTCGGGGGAGGGCAGCGCACCGGCTTCGGAGTCGGCGGTGGCTTTGACCAGGACCATGACGCGCATGGCGATTCTCCTGAAGTTCGACGGGCAGACGGGGTTGCCTGCCCTCAACGTCTCAACAGGATAGTCACGATTGGCGGATCAGAACGTCGCCGGGGTGTTGATCCACAAAATCCGCACGATCTGATCCGTGGCATTGCGATAGCCGTGGGGCACGTTGCTGGGGAAGTGGAAGGAGTCGCCCGGGTTCAGGGTGTAGGTGGTTTCGCCCAGGGTGAGGTCCAGGCTGCCTTCGATGATGTAGCCCATTTCTTCACCGGCGTGTTCGATCATTTCACTGACCATGCCCGGTGAGACGATGTGGATGTCGCCTTGCAGCAGCCCACCTTTTTGCGGGTGAGTGATGCGTTCCAGGTCGATGTAGCCTTTGCGGGCTTGGGCGAAGCGGTTGACTTGACGGGCACCGGCACGCAGCACGGGTTCTTCGGACACCCAGTCTTCAGAGGTCAGTTCCGACACGTTGCTGCCCAGCGCGATCGCCAGACGATGAAGCATGGCCAGCGAAGGCGAGGCGGCGTCGTTTTCCAGTTTGGAGATCAGGCTTTCCGAGCAGCCGGCGGCTTCTGCGACCTGTTTGAGGGTCAGCCCGGCGACCTTGCGGGCATGACGCAGGCGCACGGCCAGACTGGGCAAGCCCTCGGAGTGCAGGGCTTTGGCGGCGGGCGGGTGGCTGGCTTTGGACATGCATTCCTCGATGAACACAATCGCTTGAAGTGGGCGACAGGCATCCTAGGGCGACGGATGCCTGCCGTCTACTGGGGGATGGATCAGCCGTGAACCGAGAAGGTCACTTCCACCGGGTTCAGGTCGTTGATCGGCACGATATCTTGTGGGCAGGCGGACATCACCACGACTACGTCCATGTCGGCGCGGATTTCCACGTAGTCACCGGCCTTGGAGACCGGCGGCAGCCATTCAATGGTGTGGTCGGGCTTGACCGGGATGTTCATCCACAGGTTGAACGGCTGCGGCACTTCGTGGGAGCGCAGGCCGATGGCTTGCAGCGCCAGACGCATGTTGTCAGCGCAGCTGTCGTGGTAACCCTCGACGCCGAGGTTGGTGTAGCGGTGCAGGTCGCAGGCAGCGATCAGGGTGTCGTGGATGCCCGGCGAGGTGTCGCTCAGCAGGGTGCCGATGGTGCGGCGACGGTTGCTGAACAACTCGTCACCGACTTTCGGAATGATGCGGTCACAGTGGGCACGAGCGTGCTCCATCGACAGGAATTCGCTCATGTCTTCGCTGTTGAACAGCCAGGTGTCACAGACCTGAGTGCCGTGGGTGTTGACGATCTTGATCACCTGACCGGCCTTCAGGCGCACGGCGCGGCCGCAGCGGGCAGGTACGGTGTAGGTTTGGCCGAGGACGGGGGTGCCATCGACCGAAATCGGTTCTTGCAGGGTGGCGTTGACGCCCAGCGAGGCGCCGTTGTCCGGCTGGCAGCAGGCAGGGAAGTCGTGGCTGTGAGTGACGTGGTTCATGGTTGTTTCCTTAGGGTTAAGCCCGGATGTGAGATCAGGGTTGTTCGGCCAGTGCAACCAGGCTCCAGGCGAGTGCCCGGACGCCCGCTTCCAACTGTGCGGGTTCAGTGAATTCCAATGGGTTGTGGCTGATGCCGTCGCGGCTGGGGACGAACAGCATTGCGCTGGGGCAGTGCTCGGCCAGGTACATCGCGTCGTGGAACGCGCCGGAGCGAATCGGTTGCCAGGGCAGACCCGTGGCGTTGCAGCCTTGTTCGAGCACGTCCAGCACCTGTCGATCAAAGACCGTCGGGGCATGTGTGAACAGGCGAGTCAGCTCGGCGTCGGCAGGCAGGCAGGCGCTCAAACCGGCGTCGAACGCGTCGAGCACGGCCGGGTCGGCGTGACGGAAATCGATGCTGAAGGTGACTTCCCCGGCAATGGTGTTGATCGCATTGGGGTGCACGTTCCAGCGGCCGAAGGTCAGGCGTTTGTCATCGCCTGCCAGCCGGTCGGCCAGCGCGTCGATGGGGCCGAGGGTGTTTGTCGCCATCAGCAGCGCGTCGCGGCGCATGGGCGTTGGTGTCGTGCCGGCGTGGGCCGAGGCGCCTGTGCAACGCACCTGATACCAGCGCACGCCCTGAATGCCAGACACCACGCCGAGCGGAATATCGGCCTGTTCCAGCACCGGACCTTGTTCGATGTGCAGTTCGACGAAGGCATGGGTGGCGATTTTGTCCCGATGGGGCAGCTCGGGGAAACGCTGCGCGTGAGCGTCCAGCGCGGCACCGACGGTGATGCCTGCCGCGTCCTGATGCGTGCGGTACTCCGTCAGTCGCGAAGGATCGACATAAGCGCTGGAACCCATCGCACCGGGGCTGAAACGGCTGCCTTCTTCGTTGGTCCAGACCACCACTTCAATCGGGCGAAGCGTCTGCACATTGGCGTCGGTCAGCGCATGCAGGACTTCCAGCCCGGCCATCACGCCGTAACAGCCGTCCAGTGTGCCGCCGGTGGGTTGGGTGTCGATGTGGCTGCCCGTCATCACGGGCGGCAGGTCTTCGCGGCCATCGCGGCGGATGAACAGGTTGGCGCAGCCGTCGATCCAGACCGTGCAACCGAGCTTTTTCGCTTCGTCGATCAGCCAGGCGCGGGCCTGCAAATCTTCCTCGGACAGCGCCTGACGGTTCATGCCGCCGTGGGTGCCCGGACCAAATGTGGCCAGGGTTTCCAGCCAGTATTGAAGGCGTGCCGCCGACACGGCGCGCAGGGTTTTTTCGGCGTTCATGGGGTCACCTGCGCACGGGGGGTGAGGCTGCGGTTGAACCAGGGTTTGAGAAATTTTTGCAGGCGTTCGGTTTTCGGTGCGTTGAACAGCGGCTCAGGGGCGCCGGTCTCGACGATACGCCCGGCCTCCATGAACACCACTTGCGAGGAAATCTGTGCGGCGAAGCTCATTTCGTGGGTGACCATGACCATGGTCATACCGTCGTCGGCCAGGCTGCGGATGACCTGCAGTACTTCCTCGACCAGTTCCGGGTCCAGCGCGGAGGTCGGTTCGTCCAGGAGCATCAGCCGAGGTTTGACGGCGAGCGCCCGGGCAATACCGACGCGCTGCTGTTGCCCGCCAGACAGCCGTGCCGGGTAGGCGTCGGCCTTGGCGCTGAGTCCGACGCGGGCCAGCGCTTGGTCAGCCAATGTTTGCGCGTCGGCCTTGGCCATTTTCTTGCCCAGCACCAGCGGTGCCATGACGTTCTCGCGCACGGTCATGTGCGGCCACAGGTTGAACTGCTGAAACACCATCGACACCGGTTTGCGCACCTCGTCGACCTTGGCTTCGCTGTCGCGATCCTGCTCGCGGCGCCCGGCACTGCTGTAGCCCAACAACTGGCCGTCGATCCAGACCTCGCCCTCGTCGTAGCGCTCCAGAAAATTCATGCAACGCAGAGCGGTGGTCTTGCCCGACCCGGAGGGGCCGATCAGCGAGACGATTTCCCCCGGATGCACGCGCAGATCAAAACCGCTGAGCACACGGTTCGTGCCATAGGATTTGCCGACGTCGCGCAGTTCGAGAAGGGGTAGGTTACTCATCAAGTCAGCCTCGCAGGTGACGGGTCATGCGCTGCCCCAGCGTGCGGGCCACGGCGGCGACCGTAGTGGTCAGCAGCCAGTAGCTCAGCACCAGCAGGGCGTAAGGCATGACGTAGGAAAAAGTGGTGGAGACGATGCGCCCGGCAGTCATGGTCAGTTCAGGGACGGTGATGATCGAGGTCACGGCGCTCTCCTTGATCGTCAGGATCACCTGATTGCCCAACAGCGGCAGGGCAAAGGCCATCGCCTGTGGCGCCTGCACGTGCCAGAACACCTGGCGGCGGGAAATGCCGTGGACCCGCGCCGCTTCCACTTGCCCGCTGGGCACGCTCGCCCAGGCCGAGCGAAACAGTTCGGCGAAATAGGCGCCGCTGTACAACGCCAGTGACAGAATGCTTGCCTCGACAGCCTCAAGGCTCAGGCCGATGACCGGCAACCCGAAGTACACGACCGCCAGTTGCGCCAGAAACGGCGTGCCGCGAATCAGCCAGACATAGACGCCGTACACTGCCGAGAAACCCGGCACCGCCAGGCGCAAGGCGTTGAGGGTGAAACCCAGAATCAACCCGGCAAAGGCCGCCGCCAGGCTGATGCCTAACGTGACCAGCAACGCGTTGGCGAAATCGGGTAGATAACTCAATAACTCATGCATCAGGTGCGCTCCCGCCAACGGCGTTCCAGCAGGCTGCCGATCAGGCTCAACAGGCTGGTCAGCGCCAGGTAAAACAGGCCCATCACCAGGTACACCTCCAGCGGGCGATAGGTCTGCGAGACCAGTTGCTGGCCGACCCGCATCAAATCGGTGATGGAAATGACCGAGACCACGGCCGACACCTTGATCACGTCGATCAGCTCGGAAATCAGCGCCGGAGATGTCAGTCGCAAGACTTGAGGCAACTGGACGTGAACCAGGGTGTTGAACTTGCCCAGGGCGAACACCGAGGCCGCCTCCATCTGGCCTTTGGGAATCGCCGCGAAGCCGCTGCTGAGAATCTGCGACTGATAGGCGGCAGTGTTCAAGGCCAGTGCCGCGACGGCCGCCACCATCGGCGGCACGTCGAGGCCGAGCGCCGAGGGTAGGTAGAACAGCAACAGCAACTGGGCGAGCATGGGCGTGCCGCGAAAGAAACTGACGTACACCCGCGTGAAGGCCACGCCCGCGCGGCTACGCCCATGGGCCAACAGATGAAGCAGGACCCCCAGCACGAAGCCCAGCAGCATCCCGATGGCGCACAACCACAGGGTGGTCAGTGCGCCGTCGAGCAAGGCAGGCCAGTACAACGCCAGACGGCTGCTGAAATCGTTCATCATCGCAGGCTCAGATGCTCGGGACTGGCATGGCGTCGGTCGGCAGGGTCATGTTGAAACCGAACCATTTGTCTTGCAGCTTCTTCAGCGTGCCGTCCTGACTCGCGCGGGCGATGCCGTCGCTGAACAGTTTGACCAGCGAGGCGCTGTCTTCGCCCTTGCGACCCACCCAGCCGAAGTAGGTGGTCGGGCCGACCATTTCCGGCAGGGTGGCGAACAGGCCCGGACGCGCTTTCATCAGCGGGCCAAGGTTGGACAGCGACTGCGCCACGCCATCGAGACGGCCGTTGGCCAGATCCGCATAGGCCTCATCGAAGCTCACGTATTCCTTGATGCGCTTGAGGCCCGGCTGGCCCTCGGCCTTGAGCTTGGTGTCCAGCGCTTGCAGCACCGCCAGTTGCCCGGAACCGGCTTGGGAACCGATGACCCGACCGTTGAGGTCGGCCAGGGTCTTGATGTTGCTGTCGTCGGCACGCTTGAGCAGGGCCACGGTGGATTCGGCGATCGGCACGGTAAACGCGAACTGATCGAAGCGCGCCTTGTTGACCGTGACCGAAGTCACTACGAAATCGAACTTGCTGCTGTCCAGCCCCGGCAGGATGCCCTGGAAGGGCAGGTCCAGTTGACGCACCTTCACGCCAGGCAGGTCAGCGTCCAGCACGTAATGCATGAGGTCGGCGCCGTAGCCGACGATCTTGCCGTTCTCCACCGATTCAAAGGGCGCGAAGCGCGCTTCTGTGGCCACCACGATTTCATGCTTCTGCTTGATGCGCTGCAGAAGGTCATCGGCGTGAGCCATCGACATGCTGCACAACGTGACCAGCGATAAGGACAAGGCTTTGAGTGTGAAGCGAGTCATCGGGAATCCCCTTGAATGGACCGTATTTATATTCAAGTTACTTGAATAAAAGTACAAAAGCATGAATTGTGCCAACCCCTTTCTGGCCGTAAGACGAGAATCAAAAGCCGAGATCACTGCTCCCTCTGTAGCAGTCCGCCCTGGTGGCGGTGGCGATGATCAGAACGCCGCCGCAGGCAAGCCGTGCTGCACGAGTGGTGGGCAGAATCCATAATTGCGCACTGAATCTGCACATGCCTGTTTGCGATCGCCTCGATGTGGTGCGTCAGGTGCGCCGTGCAACTAACAAGCGCTAACACCCCCTAACTGGCCTTGGGATGCCACCACGCGCATCCTCTCGTCTCGGCCCTGAAACCCGTGGCAGCCCGGCAACGGCGCCTCTTCATTCAGGTGAATCGACGATTTGAAAGGGTTTTGAACATGACCGACTCTGATCGCAGTGGCTGTCTGCGCGAGATTGACCGGCTCAGCAACAGACAACTGGGTACGCTGATCACTGGCGTCGTGATCCACGGCAAGGGCGCGTCGCAGCCGTTGTTCGCGGCGGTGGCGCCATTGCTCAATGCGTTTTACGAGGGGCAGATCCAGGCCGGACGCGCCCGGCACGAGCACCTCGACGGGCTGGTTCAAGCGGCGCTGATGGCTATTTATCAGCGCTGTGCGAGCTACGACCCGGCGCACTCCATCCGCGCCTGGCTGATCGAGATCGCCCGTTGCACCCTTGTCGACTATCTGCACGGGGTGTCGGGCGATGCTTCGACCGAATCGCTTTCCAGCCATCACCGCCGGCGGGCGAGAGCCCTCTGATTCGCGTTTCTCAGTGCCATCGTTCACCAGGACATTTCATGATCAACGTTGAAAAAATTCTGTACACCGCCCACACCCGGACCACCGGAGGGCGTGAAGGCCAAGGGCTGAGCCAGGACGGCCGACTCGACCTCAAACTGTCGCCGCCCGGGGCGCCCGGCAACGGCACCAACCCGGAACAACTGTTCGCCGTGGGCTGGTCGGCGTGTTTCATCGGCGCGCTGCGTCACGCCTGTAATACCCGCAAGATCGGTTTCCCCGCCGACACCTCGGTGGACGCTCAGGTTGACCTCGGCCATGGCGAACACGGTTTCTTTTTACAGGCGCGGCTGGCGGTCTCGTTGCCGGGTCTGGACGCGACTATCGCGCAGCAACTGATCGACGCCGCGCACCAGAACTGCCCCTATTCGAAAGCCACACGGGGCAACATCGACGTCACCCTCACGGCGGTCTGATCCCGCGCGATCCCCCCACGGCAGGAGGCCCATGCACTTGATCGACCGGGCAGAACACCTATGATGCGGGTGTCTCAGGCAGACAAAGTCGAGTCCGTGCTGGCCGCCGGGGCGGATTACGTGGTGATCGGCCGCGCCGGAAACATCGCCGGGCAGATTTTCCGGCTGACCGAAGGGCAGCGGGTGAATGTGGTGTACGACGGCACGGGCGCGGAGGGTTTTCAGGAGTCCATCGACTTGCTCGACTACTTCGGAACGCTGGCGCTGTACGGGCCGTTCATGGACCCGATTGCGCCGCTGGATGTGTTTTCCCTGCCCCGTAGCATCAAGCTGACGTACCCCTCGGTCATGCATCACGTGCGCACGCGGGAGGCACTGCTGGCGCGCTCGGCGCAAGTGTTCGAGGGCTTTGCTTCAGGCCGGTGGAGGGTGACGATCGGCCAGCGTTACCGGCTGGAGGAGGCAGCGCAAGCGCACCGGGACATGGAATCCCGGTGCACCGTTGGGAAGCTGATTCTTCTGCCGGGGGAGTGATGCGCGTGATCACTATCGCCGGACAGGCTTTCGTCAGCCAGCCGGCTCAACCGGCTTCGCATTTATTTGGAGCCGCTGGACCCGCTGGAGCCGTTCGAACCACTGCTGCTGCCGTTGCCATTGCTCATCCCGCCCTGACCGGACGAACCATTGCCGTCCGAACTCCCCATGCCTTTGGTGCCGGGCGTCGAACTGTTGGGGGCTTTGGGGGAGCCGTCGGCGTTCGGGCCGGCGCTGCTGGAGCGAGGTCCGTTGGTGTTGGTGTCTACCGGATCGGTGGGGCCGGTGGAGCCTGCGAATGCAGAGCCTGTGGCGGCTGCCATCAGGGCCGCGAGGGTCATGGCAGTCAGTCGTTGCTTGATCATGATGTGAGTCCCTTTTCTGTTGTGGATACACATTGGTCCGAAGGCCGTTGGCAGAGGTGCCGTCTGGCCGACAGGCGGTAGGCCATCATCAGACACCGTTATTTCCCCCAGACGGCCAGAGCGCTGTCGACAAAATGCCTCACCTTGGGCAGTCGATAGCGGTCTTGCGGGTACATCAGCCACATGGGCCGACTGGGTGGTTTCCAAGCCTGAAGCAGCGGGATCAGTGTCCCGGCTTTCAGGTCTTCGCTGATCAATACATCCGGCAACATCGCCACCCCCATGCCCGTCAGGGCCGCCTGACGCAGCGCGGGCGAACTGTTGACGATCATCGGACCAGACACCGGCACTTCGATCACGCCTTCGCGGCCGGTGAGCTTCCACAGTTTGTCGGCGGCGCGCCAGTCATCCCCTGCCGGGTAGGCGAAGGCCAGGCAATGGTGATTGCGCAAATCGTCAGGATTTTGCGGCGTACCGCGACGGTCCAGATAATCCCGCGAGGCGCAGATGGTCAGGGTGTAATCCTGCAAGGGCCGAGCGATCAACGCCGAAGGCTCCGCAATGCCAAGGCGGATCGCTGCGTCGAAACCGTGTTCGATCAGGTCGTGCAACTGGTTGCTGAGCACCACTTCGACCTTCAGCTCCGGGTAGCGCTGGGTGAACTCGCTGAGCATCGGTGACAGGCGTTCGGCGCCGAACGCAGGCGGCGCGGTCAGGCGCAGCGTGCCGCTGGGCTGGGTTTGCAGGTGTTCGGCCATGCGCTCGGAGTCACTGACCAGGCCCAGCACTTCCACGCAACGACGGTAATACTGCACGCCAAATTCGGTCAGGTTCTGGCGACGGGTCGTACGCTGCAACAGGCTCACGCCCAGACGCTGCTCCAATGCCTTGAGGTGGTTACCGACCATGGTCGTCGACATTTCACACTGACGTGCTGCCGCCGTCATGCTGCCGCTTTCCACCACCTTCACGAAAACGGTCATGGCCTGGAAGACGTCCATTATCAATCCCTGCTGTAAAGTGACTCAAGAAAGACGATCTTTATACAGGAAAAAGGGTTAACGATACTGGCACCACACACCGTGATGGAGCCAGAGACATGACCGCCGCCTGCCTGATGAACACCTACAAGCCGCTGCCCCTGAGCTTCGTCAGAGGGGAGGGCGCGCGCCTGTGGGACGACACCGGTCGCCAGTACCTGGACGCCGTTGCGGGGGTGGCGGTGACCAACGTCGGCCACAGCCATCCATGGATCGTGTCGGCCATCACCGAGCAAGCCGGTTTGCTGCTGCACACCTCCAATCACTACCGCATCGACTGGCAACAGCGGCTGGCGGCGAAGCTGACGCGTCTGTCGGGGCTGGAACAAGTGTTTTTCAACAACTCCGGCGCCGAGGCCAATGAAACCGCGCTCAAGCTGGCGCGTCTGTACGGGTGGGCCAAAGGCATTGAACAGCCGCTGATACTGGTCATGGACAACGCGTTTCATGGCCGCACCCTTGGCACGTTGTCGGCCAGCGACAACGGGGCGGCGCGCCTGGGTTACCAGCCGCTGTCGGGGGATTTCATCAAGGTGCCGTTCGGCGACATCGTGGCCATCAAGCAGGCCACTCACACCTATGGCGAGCGCATCGTGGCGGTAATGCTCGAACCGGTTCAAGGGGAGGGCGGCGTGACGCTGCCGCCTGTGGGGTATCTCAGGGCGGTCCGGGCGCATTGCAGTCAGAATGGCTGGCTGATGATGCTCGACGAGATTCAGACCGGCATTGGCCGCACCGGGCAGTGGTTCGCGTTCCAACACGAAGGCATCGTGCCGGACGTGATGACACTGGCCAAGGCGCTGGGCAACGGCATTCCGATTGGCGCCTGCCTGGCCTCGGCGGCGGTGGCGCGGCTGTTCACCCCCGGCAGCCACGGCAGCACGTTTGGCGGCAACCCGCTGGCGTGTCGGGTCGGCTGTACGGTGCTGGACATCGTCGAGCAACAGGGCTTGCTGACCAACGCGGCCTGGCAGGGCGAGCGTCTGTTGGCGCGCCTGCGGGAAGCGTTGGCCGGGCACCCGGACGTGGTGCAGGTGCGGGGGTTGGGTCTGATGATTGGCATCGAGCTGAACCGGCCGATTCGCGACCTCTGCCTGAACGCCGCGCAGGCCCATGGGGTGCTGATCAACGTGACCCGGGGTCAGACGATTCGCCTGCTGCCGCCACTGGTCATCGACGAGGCGGACGTCGAAACGATCGTGCGCGGGGTGGTCGCAGCACTGAGCTGAACTCCCATGACGCCGACGGACTCTGAACCCACAGATCACCAACGGTCTGTGGGGCCATTGCATGACCATCGCCAGCGTTCAAGCCAAGACAGATGACGCAAAGGGAAGGCCGTTCGAAACCGATCTCCCGGCGCGTCTGGACCGCCTGCCATGGGGGCGGTTTCACACGCTGCTGGTCCTGGCGCTGGGCATCACCTGGCTGCTCGACGGGCTGGAAGTGACGCTGGCCGGTTCCGTGTCCGGGGCGCTCAAGGAAAGCCCGGTGCTGCGCCTGAGCAACGCCGACATCGGGCTGGCCGGAGGCGCCTACATTGCCGGGGCCGTGCTGGGGGCCCTGTTTTTTGGCTGGCTGACGGACCGTCTGGGGCGCCGCAAACTGTTCTTCATCACCTTGGCGCTGTACATCAGCGCGACGGCCGCGACGGCGTTCTCGTTCAGCCTGTGGAGTTTCATGCTGTTTCGTTTTCTGACTGGCATGGGCATTGGCGGCGAGTACACGGCGATCAATTCGACGATCCAGGAATTCACCCCGGCGCGCTTTCGTGGCTGGGTCGACCTGACCATCAATGGCACGTTCTGGATCGGCGCCGCACTGGGGGCGGGCGGTTCGATTGTGTTGCTCGATCCGGACTGGATCGGTGGCGACCTGGGCTGGCGATTGTGTTTCGGCATTGGCGCGGTGTTGGGACTGCTGATTTTGCTGATGCGCCTGTGGCTGCCGGAAAGCCCTCGCTGGCTGTTGATTCATGGGCAAGCCGATGAGGCGACGCGCATCGTGGAGGGCATCGAAGCGCGCTTTCGTCAGCAGGGGCATACATTGCCGCCCGTTGACGGCAAAACCCTGCGTTTGCACGCACGGGATCACACGCCGCTGCGGGAAATCTTCGACACGCTGTTTAACCGGTATCGTCAGCGGGCGGTGGTGGGGTTGACGCTGCTGACCGCTCAGGCGTTTTTCTACAACGCGATTTTCTTTACCTATGCCCTGGTGCTCACCGAGTTTTATCAGGTGCCATCGGCGTCCATCGGCTGGTACGTGCTGCCATTGGCGCTGGGGAATTTCTGTGGGCCGCTGTTGCTGGGCAGGCTGTTCGATGTGGTGGGGCGGCGGGTGATGATCAGCCTGACTTACGCCACTTCCGCAGTATTGCTGTGCATCAGCGGGTATCTGTTTGAACAGGGTTTGTTGAACGTCACGCAACAGGCCATCGCCTGGATGGTCATCTTTTTCTTTGCCTCTGCGGCCGCCAGCTCAGCGTACCTGACCGTTGCCGAAACCTTTCCGTTGGAGATTCGAGCGCTGGCGATTGCGGTGTTCTACGCCTTCGGCACGGCGCTGGGCGGGATTGTCGGGCCGATGCTGTTCGGCGAGTTGATCGACAGCCACCAGCGCGGGCCGGTGTTTATCGGTTACCTGATCGGTGCGGCGTTGATGTTGTTGGCGGCGGCCGTGCAAGCGATCTGGGGCGTGGCGGCGGAGCGTAAGTCATTGGAGCAGGTGGCCCGGCCGCTTTCTCAGGTGCGTGATTGAGCAGGCGGCACTCGGCCAGACGCTAATCCGCGCGTTGGTCAGTTTTCTTCAATACCCACCCAACGCCCACCGCGTAACGTCTGCGTTCATTCATTGAACGGAGCACGGCGGTAATGAATTTGATGATTTCCATGGCGGCATTCGCGCTGGCGGCGTCGATTTCGCCGGGGCCGGTCAACGTGGTGGCGCTCAGTGCCGGGGCGCAGTTCGGGTTGGGGGCGAGCCTGCGGCATGTCATGGGGGCGACGGTGGGGTTTGTCGTGCTGCTGATCTTCACCGGTTTCGGCCTGCATGAAGTGCTGCATCGATACCCGGTGCTGACCGACCTGATTCGCTGGGCAGGCATGGCGTTTCTGATTTACCTGGCCTGGAAACTGGCGATGGACGATGGCCATCTCAACGTCGACAAGCCCGTACGGGCGCCGTCGTTCTGGTACGGCGCAGCGATGCAGTGGCTCAACCCCAAGGCATGGCTGGCGGCGGTGGCGGGCATGGGGGCGTTTGTCGCGGATGGCGAGGCCCGGTTGATCGGTCTGTTTGCGCTGATTTACTTCGTGGTCTGCTACCTGTCGGTGGGCTGCTGGGCCTACGCAGGCGCGTTCATGGGGGCGTGGTTGCGCAGTCCGTCGCGCATCCGCACTTTCAATCGCAGCATGGCCGCGTTGCTGGCCGGGTGCGCGGTGTCGCTGATTTATGTATGAAGTGACCGGCCTGATCAGGCGCGGTATTGGCCGGGCGTCGCGGCCAAATGCTTCTTGAACACCCGCTGAAAATGCGCCTGATCGGCAAAGCCGCTCTGCTGAGCAATGTCGGCAATGGCTTCACCTTCGCGCAATTGCGCCTGAGCATGCTGGATGCGCCGGTTGATCAGGTAGGCGTGGGGCGTCATGTGGTAATGCTGCTCGAAGGCCCGAATCAGGTAGGCCTCCGACAAGTTCGCGGCCTGGCAGATGTCTTCCAGACGGATCGCCTGCAAGAAATGCTGGTGGATGTACTGCGCCGCTCGCTCGACCCGCAGGCTGGCTTTCTTCAGCGGAGCATCTGAACCGCCCAGCCGCTGTTGCATAAGGGTAAAGAAGGCGACGGCTTTTTCATGCTTTTCCAATGCCTCGCGCGCGGGGTCGATCAACGTTTGATGCAGACTCAGCAGCCCGTCGAACAGCTCAGGGTCGGTGCTGGAAATCGCCGGAATCGCCTGAAAACCGTCCACACCACAGGCGTGTTGCACCCGGCCCAGCCACTGCGCGTCCACGTAAAACATGATGTATGACCACGGCTGATCATCGATGGGGTTGCAGGCGTGCACGTCGCCAGGGTTCATCAACACCACGGTGCCGGTGCGGATGGTCTGGCGGGTTTTCTCGTGCAGATAAGTGCTTTGCCCGGCGGTGATCGCACCGATGGAAAACACCTCGTGGGAATGCCGTGAATAACAGACCTTGCGGCCATCGGCGATGGAGCGGGCTTCGATGAACGGCAACTGCGCGTCCCGCCAGAACACCGGAGTCGCAGAGTGGCTGTCCGGGTTCTGGAGGGGCATGTCAGGTCATCCTTTGGCGTGTTTGCAGCTGTGGAAGATGTCCAGAGCCGACTGGTATTCGACGGTGTTGACGCCGAGCAAGCCTAGCACCGAATGGAACAGGTAGTCATGGCTCAGGTCTGGCTGGTTCTGCTTGGCGGCCAGGCAACTGCGGTCGATGCTGGCGTCTTCCAGCGTTGCGTTGCCAAACCACATGACCATCGGCACGTGGGTCTGCGCGCTCGGGGCGATGGCGTATGGCGCGGCATGCAGGTAGATGCCGTTTTCGCCCAGCGACTCGCCATGGTCCGAGACGTAGATCATTGAGGTGTCGACCTTGTCCTGATTGCGCTTGAGCAGTTCGATGGTCTGCGCCAGGAAGTGATCGGTATACAGAATCGTGTTGTCGTAGACGTTCTTCAACTCATCGGAGGTGCAACTGCCCAGTTGGTTGGTATGGCAGACCGGGGTGAAGCGCTCCATGGATTTGGGGTAGCGGTCGTAGTATTCCGGGCCGTGGCTGCCGTCGGAGTGCAGCACGATGATGGCGTTGTCTTGCAGCGTGTCGATGTAATCCTGCAAGCCGAACAGCAGCGACTCGTCGAGGCAGTTCTGGCCGTCGCAGAACGGGCTTGGCTGGTTCTTCGGAATGTCGCTGTGGGGTACACGCAGGCAGGTGCCCTTGCAGTCGCTGTTGTTGTCCAGCCACACGACCTTCAGGCCCGCGCGTTGCAGCATGTCCAGCAGGCCCTCGTAGGTCTTGCCTTTCTTGTCGTTGTAATCGGTGCGCGGGAATTTGGAGAACATGCACGGCACCGACACCGCCGTGGACGTGCCGCAGGACGCCACTTGGGTGAAGTTGAGAATGTCCTGCTTCTTCAATTCAGGGTTGGTTTCGCGGGCGTAACCATTGAGCGAGAAGTGGTCGGCGCGGGCGGTCTCACCGACGACGAAGATCATCAGGCTCTTCTTCGGTCGTGCCTGGGCTTCGGGGCTGAGCACCGAATCGGTGCCGACGGTCTGGATCTTGACCGTTTCCTTGATTGCCACGGTTTGCTTGGTCAGCTTGCCGATGGCGTAGATGTAGTTGGTCGGGTTGATGAAGTGGGTCAGCTTGTCTTCATCGCGAAAGATAGGCGCGTAGGTCGAGTAGAACGGCCCGACCGAGGCGGCGATCACCAGCACGCAACCGATGCATACCAACACCTTGTTGACCAGGCCCGGCAGCACGCGGCGGTAAGTCACCGGGATCAGCCAGATCAGCGCGATGGGCAGGGCGCCCAGCAGGCCCAGATACAGAAACAGCTTGCCGCTGATCAGGTCTTTCACTTCACCGGGGTTGGTTTCCAGCACGTTCTGCATCATCACCGTGTCGATGGTGATGCCGTAGGTGTTCATGAAATACGCCGCTGCTGCCGAACACAGCGCGACCAGGCTCAATACCGGCTTGAGGGTCGGGCGAAACGAGAAGGGCGTCAGCAGCAGCGTGATCGCGGCCCAGAGGAACAGCGCGAATGAGGCGTAGAACGCGACGAGCTTGACGCCTTGCAATTGCGTCAGGCCGACAAGGGCGTGCCAGGTGGCCAAGTTGTAGAACACCACCAGACAGAGGGAAAACAGCATGACCAGGCGGGTGGAGGTGACGGGGCGCAGCTTTGGACGCATTTCCATATAACGCACGACTCGAATGGACCCGAATCTGGCCGGTCAGTCGGCTTATCCTTGCGACTCACATGGCAGACGGGCTGTGGTGAAAAACGGGATGGCGCGGAGTCTTTCAAAACGATTGTGAAGACTTTGTGAATACAGCGTAGACGTGATGTGACCGAATGAATTGTTTTTCAGGAGGATACGTTGCGCCCCGGAGCGCTTTTGCTAGCCTGCGAGCAGTCGGAGCAGGAAAAACGCCATTATCTTGATGTCATTCGCCTACAGGAGCGTGTTGGATGAAACTCGTCGGTATGCTGGATTCGCCCTATGTACGGCGCGTCGCGGTCAGTCTGAAACGCATGGAGATCGCGTTCGAGCACGAGTCAGTGTCGGTGTTTCGCGGCATGGAGCGGTTCAGGGAAATCAATCCGGTGATCAAGGCGCCGACCTTCGTGACCGATGACGGGCAGGTGCTGATGGAGTCGAGCCTGATCCTCGATTACGTGGAGTTTCTAAAGGGGCCGGGCAACGGGCTGATGCCAGAGACGCTGGCCGAGCGCACCCGCACGTTGCGCCTGACGGGGCTTGCGCTGGTGGCCTATGAAAAAGCGGTGCAGATTTACTACGAACGCAACCTGCGCCCGGCCGAGATCCAGCATGCGCCGTGGGTCGCAAGGGTCAGCGAGCAATTGAAAACTGCCTGCACCGAGCTTGAGCGTGAACTGACCGAGCGCCCGCTGAGCGCCGGGGCTGACATCGGCCAGGACGGCATCAGCATTGCGGTGGGGTGGTCGTTCATTCAATTGGTGGTGCCGGATCAGGCCACGGCCGATGCGTATCCGGTGCTGGCGGCGTTTGCCGGACGGGCCGAGCAACTGGAGATCTTCAAGGCGCTGCCGATGGTTTAGGGGCTGCTCGCGTCCGCCTTCGCCACCAAGGCGGCTCCCACAGATGCGGCGTCGAACAAAAGGTCCGAATCCGGCGCGGTCAATGTGGGAGCCGCCTTGGTGGCGAAGGCGTCTATCCTGCCCCATCCGAGGTGACTAACGCCCACGCGATTATTGCGCCAACACCTTCGCCACGGTCCCGTCATCCTTCAATTGCGCGAAGGCCGTGGTAATGCGCTTGACGGTATCGTCCGGGGTCTTGGCGCTCAGCGCCACGTAAAGGCCCTTGGAGAGCTCGTCGAGGGTATAGACACTTTCCAGTTCGTCGAAATCGATGTGCAGGTCGTCGCACTGTTCCCGCGCCTCACGCTCCGGCATGGGCACCAGCATGACCTGGCCGCTGAGCAGTTTGCGCAGGTTGTCGAGGTTGTTCGACGACACCACCATCTTGCTGAAACCCTTGCCTTCCAGGTACTCCTGGCGGGAATCGTCACGGATCACGCCCACGGTGTAGTTCTTGGCGTCCTGCAATGTGTTGACCACGACGTCGCGGCGGGTGCGCAGTTTGTAGAACAGCGGCGTCACCTGATCCAGTTCACCGACCCATTTGAACAGCGGTTCGCGTTCGTTGCTGCGGATGATCGGGTAGATCAGCACGTTGGGTTCCAGCCGCGCCATGTCGTAGGCCCGCGCCCACGGGTACAGGCTCATGTGGTAATCGGTGATGCCCGCCCTGGCGAGCGTCTTCTCGACGAGTTCACTGGCGACGCCCACCACCTTGCCGTTTTCCAGCGAACTGTAGGACGAGTCCTCAGTGACCACTTGAAGCGTGTCAGCCTGAGCGTTGAAGCACAGCAACAGGGCCATGCTCAGGTACAGGCCATTCAAGCTCAGTTTGGTCGACGCTTGGGGACGGCTCATCTGCATCTTCTCCCTGTTCAGATCACGCACCGGTTGCGGCCCTCGCGCTTGGCCCGGTACAGCGCCGTGTCGGCGGTTTGCAGCAACTGGTCGAAACGCTCCATGTTGGCAGGCTCCAGCTCGGCAATGCCGATGCTCAAGGTAATGAACGGCGAGACCGGTGAGGCGCTGTGGGGCAGCTTCTGATTGGCCAGCAGTTCTTGCAGGCGTTCGGCGGAGGCCAGCGCCTGCTGCTTGTTCTGCCCCGGCAGCAGCACCGCGAACTCCTCGCCACCCAGCCGCGCCACCAGTTCTCCAGATCGGGAAAACAGCGCGCTCATGGTCAGCGCCACGTCACGCAGGCACTGATCGCCCGTGGCATGCCCATAGGTGTCGTTGTAGGCCTTGAAAAAGTCGATGTCGCACATCAGCACCGAAAAGGGCTGTTCGTGGCGCAACGCACGGTTGAATTCCAGCTCCTTGAGTTCATCGAAGTGGCGACGATTGGCCAGGCCCGTGAGCGGGTCGAAGCGGGTCAGGGCTTCAAGACGGATGTTGGCGGCCTTCAACTGTGCAGTGCGTTGTTCCACCAACTCGGCCAACTGGTCGCGGCTGGCGGCGAGGGCCAGTTCGTCGCGGGTCTGACGTTCGATGTGGTTGGCCAGTTTGTCCTGCAAATCATTGACGCCCGCTTCGAGCAGGTCCAGTTCGTCACTGGCCTTGCCGTCCCGTTGCAGCACCAGGTGTTGTTTCAGGTTCTGGGGTGTCAGTTGCTCCAGATGCCGGGCGATGCGCCGCACGTGCAGGGTCACCGAGCGGTTGAACATGCCCATGATCAACCCGGCCAGGGCCAGCGATTGAATGATCTGGGTCAGCATGATGATCCCGACTTCTTTCCAGAGGCGCTTCCAGAGCAGGCTTTCATCACCTTCGATGGTCAACTGGCCCACCACCTCGTTAGCGCCGGGGTAGGGCGTGACGGTCAGTTGGCGGTGCAGCGAAGGGGCGAGGGCGGAGCTGTTGTGGCCGGGGTGCTGACGCGTCAGCACTTCTGGTGCACGGCCTGGGCGCAGAATGGTCAGCTCCACACGCCCGACCGGTGCGGCCAGTGCCACGCTGTCGATCTGGGCCTGCAAGGCTTCGTTGTCCATTTCCCACACGGCCTTGGACAGCGTGCCTTGAAACACCTGATCGATCAGGCTCAGCTCGGCGTTCATGTTCGACAGATTGGTGTTCCAGGCGAACCAGGTGCGCACCGACACCGTGGCCAGGGTGAACAGGACACAGAACGCCAGTGTCGCCAACACCAGTCGACGCGCCAACGAACCGGTGCGCGGCGGGGCGACGGCGTTTTCGGGAATCTTCGATTCGGACTCTGCGAGCATGCTCAATTCCATTTCCGCGCAATGGCATCGTAGGTACCGTTTTCACGGATGGTCTTCAGCCCTTGTTGAAACAGCTGCACAGTAGCATCGGATGTCCCGGTGCTGAAAGCCATGTTGAAGCCGCCGGCCTCTTCCAGTTCGGGGATACGCAAGGATTGCACCAGCGTGTGGTTCGGGTCATCTCCAGCCTGCCGCGCCAGGTAGTCGGCGTTCAATTCGTCGGAGATCCACAGGTCGACATGCCCGGTACGCAATTTCTGGTAGTTGAGTTCGTAGCGGTTGCTGGACTGCAATTGTTGGCCGACGACAAAGCGTTTGCTGATCAGGTACTGCTCGCCGACATCCTCGTTGACAGTGGCGGTCTGCCAATCGCGGGCGTCTTCCAGGTCCATGAGGCTGATCGGGTGCCCGGATGACGAATAGAGGTACCAGCGCGAGGCGGCGATGGTGCCCACCCATTTGAACAGGTGTTCACGCTCGGCGGTGCGGGTGATGGAATAGATGAGCACGTCCGGGTCGTGCAAGGCCAGGTCATAGGCCCGTGCCCAAGGCATCGATTGAATGCTGGCCTGCACGTTGACTGCCTTCAGAACGGCCTGCACCACCTCGGTGCTCATGCCGGTCATCTGGCCGTCGAGCGTCATGTTGTAGGGCGGCAGTTCCTCGGTGACGATCCGGATGGGCCCGGCGTTGGCATGGAAAACAATCAGACACGACAGCACTGCGCCGTACAGCACGCTGCGAGCCTTGTATCCGGGCTTGGGGGGTGTCATGGACAGCGACCTCATGGGCTGCAGTGGCGGTGGCTATCCGTCTCCCCATGGAATCGGACGAACAAAACCGGCGTGCCTCATACACCCATGCTATCGGCTGGAAAATCCGCCACTTGAGGCGGTTACCTGCCGTTTATCATGTCAATGCGCGGGCCGCTTCAGTTAGCCCCGTACTGTGGCGTTGTGTCACATCGGCTCATCGGGCTTTCTTGATCTGGATCAACGGTCTCGGAAGGTGCTGTAGGAAAATTGCTACGCACCCCGACGAGTCTTCAACATGCCCGGTCCTTTCGATTTCCTCAAACACCCGCTGGCGAAAGAAATTGGCCTGATCCTGCTGATCAAGCTCGTCCTGTTGATGGGCATCCGCAGCGTCTGGTTCGACGCGCCGGTGGACGTCAAGGATGACGGGGTGCAAGCCGGCCTGCATGTATTGGGCGCCCCTCCCGTATCTGATGAGAAGAACCCACAATGATTTCGGAATCAGTCGTTGACCTTTCTCGGCTGCAGTTCGCGATGACCGCGCTGTACCACTTTCTGTTCGTCCCGCTGACGCTGGGCATGACCTTCCTGCTGGCGATCATGGAGTCGGTCTACGTCATGACCGGCAAACAGGTCTACAAGGACATGACCAAGTTCTGGGGCAAGCTGTTCGGCATCAACTTCGCCCTGGGGGTCACCACCGGGCTGACCATGGAGTTCCAGTTCGGCACCAACTGGGCCTATTACAGCCACTACGTGGGCGACATCTTCGGTGCGCCGTTGGCCATTGAGGGCCTGATGGCGTTCTTCCTCGAATCGACCTTCATCGGCCTGTTCTTCTTCGGTTGGGACCGCCTGAGCCGCGTGCAGCACTTGGCCGTGACGTGGCTGGTGGCGATTGGTTCGAACATGTCGGCACTGTGGATTCTGATCGCCAACGGCTGGATGCAGAACCCGGTCGGCGCCGAGTTCAACTTCACTACCATGCGCATGGAGCTGACCAGCTTCAGCGATCTGCTGTTCAACCCGGTGGCGCAGGTCAAGTTCGTGCACACCGTTGCATCGGGTTATGTGACTGGCGCGATCTTCGTGCTGGCGATTTCCAGCTGGTATTTGCTCAAAGGCCGTGACATCGGCTTTGCCCGTCGTTCATTCGCCATCGCTTCGGCATTCGGCATGGCCTCGATTCTGTCGGTGATCGTGTTGGGTGACGAATCCGGTTACGAAATCGGTGACGTGCAGAAGACCAAGCTGGCGGCCATCGAAGCAGAGTGGGAAACCGAACCGGCCCCGGCGGCATTCACGCTGTTCGGACTGCCCAACCAGGAAACCCAGCGCACCGATTACGCGGTGAAGATCCCTTACGTGATGGGCATCATCGCCACGCGCTCGGTGGACAAGCAGGTCACCGGGATCAAGGATCTGGTCAGCGAGCACCAGGGCCGCATCCGCAACGGCATGGTGGCCTATGACCTGCTGGGCAAGCTGCGCGCGGGCGACAAGAGCGAGCAGACCCTCAACGCCTTTAATGATGTGAAGAAAGATTTGGGCTATGGCCTGTTGCTGAAGAAGTACACCGACAAAGTGGTGGACGCCAACGAGCAGCAGATCAAACAGGCCGCGCTGGATTCGATACCTCACGTGGCGTCGATTTTCTGGACCTTCCGCCTGATGGTGCTCAGCGGCGTGCTGATGCTGCTGTTGTTCGCCTGCGCCTTCTACGCCTCCGCGCGCAAGAACGAATCCAGCAAACGCTGGTTGTTGAAGTGGGCGTTGTTCAGCCTGCCGCTGCCATGGATCGCCACGCAGACCGGCTGGTGGGTCGCCGAGCACGGTCGTCAGCCATGGTCCATCGGTGAAGTGTTGCCGGTGCACCTGTCGGCCTCGACCCTGTCCAGTGGCGATGTCATGGGCTCGATTCTGGCGCTGGTGGGGTTCTATACCTTGCTGCTGATCATTGAAATGTACCTGATGATCAAGTTCGCACGCCTTGGCCCAAGCAGCCTGCACACTGGCCGCTATCACTTCGAACGACGTGAAAGCGACCTGGCCGCTGCCCAACAACCGACCCTGGCCTGAGGAACACACGATGTTCGATTACGAGACACTCAAACTCATTTGGTGGGTGCTGGTCGGCGTGCTGCTGATCGGCTTCGCCCTGACCGACGGCTTCGACCTGGGCGCCGCGATGCTGATGCCCTTCGTGGGCCGTGACGACAACGAGCGGCGGGTGGTGATCAACACCATCGCGCCGCACTGGGACGGCAATCAGGTGTGGTTGATCACCGCCGGTGGCGCGTTGTTCGCTGCCTGGCCGCTGGTCTACTCGGCGGCGTTTTCCGGGTTGTACTGGGCGCTGTTGCTGGTGCTGTTCGCGCTGTTCGTGCGGCCGGTGGGCTTCGACTACCGCAGCAAACTGGAAAACACCCGCTGGCGACAAAGCTGGGACTGGGGCCTGTTCGTCGGCGGTCTGGTGCCTTCGCTGGTGTTCGGTGTGGCCTTCGGCAACCTGCTGTTGGGCGTGCCGTTCCAGTTCGATGACACCCTGCGCTCCAGCTACCACGGCAACTTCTTCCAGTTACTCAGCCCGTTTGGTCTGCTGGCTGGCGTGGTCAGCCTGAGCATGCTCGGCCTGCACGGCGGCAGTTGGTTGATGATGCGCACCGAAGGGGCGATTGCCCGTCGCTCGCGGCGTGCAGCGCAGTGGCTGTCGCTGGTGTTCCTGCTGTCGTTCGTCGCAGCCGGTGCGTGGCTGTTGCTGGGTGGCATTCAAGGGTTGGCGATCACCTCGACGTTCGATGCAGGTGCCGCGCTGAACCCGCTGGCCAAGACCGTTGAAGCCACCAACCCAGGCTGGATGGCCAACTATCACGCTCATCCGCTGACCGTGATTGCGCCACTGCTGGGCATTTTTGGTGGTTTGCTGGCGCTGCTGGGGGCCAGTGCGGGGCAGGGCAGAACCGCGTTTCTGGGCAGCAGCCTGGCGATCGTCGGTGCGCTGTGCACGGCGGGCTTTGCGATGTTCCCGTTCGTGATGCCGTCGAGCCTTGATCCCGCGTCGAGCCTGACTGTGTGGGACGCGGTGTCCAGCCACAAGACCCTGATCATTATGATGGTGGCGGCGAGCATTTTCGTGCCGTTGATCCTCTGCTACACGTTGTGGTGCTACGCCAGGATGTGGGGCAAGGTCACCACCGCACACATCGACCAGAACCCCCACGGCCTGTATTGAAGAGAGGACGACATCATGTGGTATTTCGCCTGGATCCTTGGCGTATTGCTGGCTTGCAGTTTTGGCATCATCAACGCCCTGTGGCTGGAGTCCTCGGACGCCAGTGCCGCGGAGAACGGTCGTGATCGCTAAGGCGCTGAACGCACCTTTCAGGCATGCCATCAGTCGGGCCTTGTCCCTACTGATGGCGGTGCCACTGAGTCTGGTGCTGCTGATCAACCCGGCGTCGATGCTTGACGCCAACGGTCACTATTCCCACAACCTGCTGATGCTGATCATGTGGGGCGTGGCGGCGGGTTTCGTCCACGGTGTGGGCTTTGATCCTCGGGCGTTGGTATGGCGGGTAGTGTTTCACCCGCTGCTGGGGTGGGGCCTGATGGCGCTGGGGTTCGGAATCTGGGGGATGGCGCGGGTCGCCTGATGGCGCATCGAGCTGCTCTTGATTCTGGCTGGAGGCCGTAGGAGCGAGGTTTGCCCGCGATCTGGCGCGCAGCGGCAGCGAAACCAGTACCTCTGTTGTATCAGATACAACGCGGTGGTTGGGTTTACTGCCAGTTCCCGGCAGATCGCGAACAAGCCTCCCTCCTACGGCCTTCAGCCAGAAGCGACGATTTCATTACAGCTTCTGGCGCACTCCGTCTCGCCGACGTTAGCGGTTTAAATTGCGCCTCACCTTGCTACTATCGCGTCCATTCGCCTCCGTTTTTCGCCGAGCCCCCATGGACAGATTTCAGGAAATGCAGGTCTTCATTGCCGTATGCGAGGAGCGCAGCTTCGCCACGGCTGCCCGGCGCTTGAACATGTCCGCCCCCAGTGTCACGCGGGCAGTCGCAGCGCTGGAAAAGCGCATCGGTACCCTGTTGCTGTCACGCACCACGCGCAGCGTGCACCTGAGCGAAGCCGGGCAGCGCTACCTCACCGATTGCCGTCGCATCCTCAGTGAACTCGAAGAGGCCGAAGACTCCGCAGGCGGCAGCATCGCCGCGCCCGTCGGGCAACTGACGGTCACTGCTTCGTTGCTGTTCGGCGAGCTGTTCGTCATGCCGTTGGTGGTGGGTTATCTGCAGGAGCATCCCGGTGTCAGCGTGAACGCCTTGTTGCTGGACCGGGTCACGCAAATGGTCGAGGAAGGCATCGATGTTGCGGTGCGTATCGGCCATTTGATGGACAGTAGCCAGCATGGCGTGAAAGTCGGTGAGGTGCGCCGTGTGCTGTGCGCATCCCCCGGTTACCTCGCCATACACGGGCGTCCGAAACACCCCTCGGATCTGAAAGAGCACCGTCTGATCGTCTCGTCTGCCAGTGTGCTGGTGCGTCGCTGGGCATTCATGGAGGACGGCAAGCCGTTGAACGTTGATTTACAGACCCGCCTGACCGTGTCCGCTAATCAGGCCGCGATCACCTCGGCCAGAATGGGTTGGGGCATCACTCGCGTGTTGTCTTATCAGGTCGCCAGCCAAGTGGCGAGCAGGGAGCTGGAACTGATCCTGGAAGATTTCGAAGAGCCGCCGCTGCCGATTCACGTCTGTTATCAGGCTGAGCGCAAGGTCTCGGCCAAAGTGCGGACGTTCGTCGATTACTGCGTCCAGCGCATGCAGCAAGATCCGGCCATTCAGGCCGTGGGGCGGGAGCGTCGCTGATGGAGCGCCATCGGCAGATGACCATCTTTGAGGCCGTAGCCCGCGAACAGGGACTGGCTGCGGCTTCAAGGGCGCTGGACGTATCCGAGGCCACGGTGAGTCGGTCTCTGGCGGCGTTGGAAAAACGCCTCGGTACCCGGCTGTTGGAGCGCAGTACCCGAGGTGTAATGCTGACCGACGCGGGTCGGCAGTTCGCCAGTGATAGCACGCGGTTGTTGCGGGCGGTGGACGAAGCGGACGCCTCGGCCAACGGGCTGCACAGTGAACCTCGCGGACTGCTGACCGTGGTCACGCCGCTGTTGTTCGGCGAACGCTTGTTGATGCCGATAGCGCTGGACTTTCTGGACGCCTGGCCGGGAATCGAAATGACGGTGGCGTATCAGGATCGTTTTCCCAACCTGCACGAAGAGGGTGTCGATGTCGCGGTGTTGATCGGTGCCTTGCCCGACGCGTACATGGTCGCGCGCAAGGTGGGTCACGTACGGCAGATGATTTGCGCCAGCCCGGCCTACCTCGAACATCATCCTGCGCCCGTCACGCTGAGTGAGTTGAACGGGCATTCGCTGGTGTTCTGTAGTGCTGACAACCGGGTTCTGGAGTGGCGATTTCAGCGCAACGGGTCGCTGCGCAGCGTGGCGCTGAAGCCGACGCTACGTTGTACCACGCAGGTCGCGGCCCTTGATGCGGCGCTCGGAGGGGCAGGGTTGGCGTCGTGCCTGAGCTATCAGGTGCACGAGCACCTTGAAGCGGGGCACCTGCTCCCCGTGCTGGAAGCCTTCGAGCCGGAGCCGCTGCCCGTGCACCTCATTTATCGGGAAGGGCGGCGCGCCTCGGCACGGGTGCGCAGCTTCGTCGACTTTGCCGTCGAACGCATGCGACAGCTCCCGATGCTGGTCAGTTGAATCCGTCCTTACAGATCATCGAAAAACCGTTCATGCCAATCCACCAGCGGCTGTGGTGCGTTGAGCTTCTGGCCGTAGATCACTGCGTAAGACAGCACGTTCTGCACATACTGGCGGGTTTCGTCGAACGGGATGCTTTCGACCCAGACGTCGAACGCCAAGTGGTTCGCGCCCTTGAGCCACTGGCGGACCCGGCCTGGCCCGGCGTTGTAGGCCGCTGACGCCAGCACGCGGTTGCCGTTGAACTGGCCGTGGATCTGGCTCAGGTACGCCGCACCCAACTGGATGTTGGTGTCCGGGTTAAGCACCTGGGCGGGGGAGGCCAGCGGAATGCTGAACTTGCGGGCGGTCTCTTTGGCAGTGGCTGGCATCAATTGCATCAGGCCGCTGGCACCGACGCTGGAGCGGGCGTCGTCCATGAACGCGCTTTCCTGACGGGTGATGGCAAACACCCAGCTCGAATGCAGACCGCGAATCTGTGCTTCGCGCACCAGCGTGTCGCGGTGAGCCATCGGGAATCGAATGTCCAGATCGTCCCAGTACTGCGCCTGGCTGATGGTACGAATGGCCGGGAAGTACCAGCCCATGTCGTAGGCCAGTTTCGCCTGAGCCACCATTTCATCGCGGGTGAAGTGGCGGGTGACGTGGTACCACTCGCGACGACCGTTCACCACTTCGCCGCGCTGGTAAAACTCCAGCGCCCGGCGCACGCCTGGGGTGTTGCGCACTTTGTTGATCGTCGCCTGGCTCAGCATCAGTGGTTTGTTGTTGAGCATGTAAGGGGTCTGCGTGCGATCAGCGGCGAGGAAACCGTAGAAATCACGCTCCTTGGAGACCGCGCGGTACAGCGCTGGCACCTGTGGGTTGTTCGGTTGCGACAGCTCCAGCGCACGGGCCTGCCAATAACGCCAGCGGTTGGTGGTGACCAAGTCCTGCGGCAGTCGGCGGGTCAGCTCGTAGGCATCGCCCCATCGGCCAAGGCGCAGCAACAGGCGCAGGCGCCATTCGGTGACGGTGTTGTCCTTCAAGTCAGGGTCGTATTTGGTCATGACTTCAAGGGCGCGGTCGTCGTAGCTGCGCGCCAGGGTCAGGCCGATTTCCTTGGCGATCTGCACCTGTTCTTCATGGGAGAAATGCAGCACGGGGGCGTAGCTGTCCAGCAGCTCCATCGCCCGTTGCGGGTCCTGTTTGGCCAGGCGTCGCAGGCCCAGTCCCACCACATCGGACATTGCCTCGTCAGCGGGCATGAACTGGCCCTGGTTGTTGACCATTTCCGGCTTCTGCGCGACCGCGATCAGCAAGCGACCCTGAGGGGCGAGGGTGGTCATGCTGTTGACCAGTTGATTGGCCAGCGCGTAGTTGCGCGCCTGAGCGGCCAGTTTGGCGCGCTGCCAGCGTTTCTGCTCGGTGAGCTGACCCTCAACCGCCCATTGGGTGAACAGGGTGTCGCAGGCGGTCGGCAGGGTCTTGCCGGTCATCCAGAGCTTTTCGGCGTTGGCGTAACCTTCAGAGCGCATATTGTGGCTGAGCTGGTAGGTGCCATAGAGGCAATCCAGCTCGGTGAAATTGAGTTTCGGGTCGTAATACTGGACGAATGGCTGCCAATCGCCACGGGAAGCCAGCAGGCGCAACCAACGCAATTTCATGAAATTGGCCTGCGGCAGGTCGCCGTGCGCGGCCAGAAATTTCTGAACTTCGTCGTTGCTGGCAGTGTTCAGACGAGCGGTCAACTCGTCGTAGGCCAGATAAGGTTCCAGTGGATAATCGGCCAGGGCCGAGGCGTACATCCGATAGGGGCCGGTATCGCCTTTGGCCAGCGCACGTTTGGCTTGATCGTAATATTGACGTTGGGTGGTGACATCGACCGCTTGGACGGACTGGGCAGCGGTGGCCGACAGAAGCAGGCAGGACAAAAGGCTGAACAAACGACTGCGCATGAGACTTCCGTGCAGATGAACGGTGAAAAGTGCCGCTAGCTTAGCGTGTTGCCTGCGCGGGGTGAAAGGGCTCGCTTGTTGGTTGTCATAGATGGATACAAACCGTTGTGGTTGGCATCAGAGTAATAATCCAAAGCCATACCTCACACATCTCAGGTAGAATGCGCGCCCGGTTTTTGGAGAAGCTCATGACCCTGCTCAAATTAAGCGATGTGTCCCTTGCGTTCGGCGCCATGCCGTTGTTGGACAAGGTGTCCTGGCAGATCGCCCGTGGTGAGCGGGTGTGCATCATCGGTCGTAACGGCACCGGCAAGTCCAGCATGCTGAAACTGGTCAAGGGTGTGCAGTTGCCCGATGACGGCAGCGTCTGGCGTGCGCCGGGCCTGAAAATCGGTGAACTGCCACAGGAGTTGCCCGTAGCCGATGGCCGTACCGTATTCGATGTCGTGGCCGAAGGTCTGGATGGCGTGGGCGCCTTGCTCGCCGAGTACCACCACCTGAGCCAGAACATCGTTACCGCCGAAGACCTCGACAAACTGATGCACGTGCAGTCGGACCTCGAAGCCCGTGACGGCTGGCGCCTGCAGCAACTGGTCGAAAGCACCCTGAGCCGTCTGCAGTTGCCCGCCGACAAGACCCTGGCCGACCTCTCCGGTGGTTGGCGTCGTCGCGTGCTGCTGGCCCAGGCATTGGTCGCCGAGCCTGACCTGCTGCTGCTCGACGAACCGACCAACCACCTGGACATCGGCGCCATCGCCTGGCTCGAAGAAGCATTGAAAGATTTCCAGGGGGCGGTGCTGTTCATTACCCACGACCGCTCTTTCCTGCAAAACCTGGCCACGCGCATTCTTGAGCTGGACCGCGGCGGCTTGATCGACTGGAACGGCGATTACGCCAGTTTCCTGGTGCACAAGGAAGCCGCGCTGGCCGCCGAAGAAACGGCCAACGCGCTGTTCGACAAGCGTCTGGCGCAGGAAGAAGTGTGGATCCGCCAGGGCATCAAGGCTCGCCGGACCCGCAACGAAGGCCGGGTACGTGCCCTCAAGGCGCTGCGTGTCGAGCGCAGCCAGCGTCGTGAACGCACTGGCAAGGCGAACATTCAGCTGGACACCGCCGAAAAGTCCGGCAAGCAGGTGATGGTGCTGGAAAACGTCAGCTTCGCGCACCCGGGTGGCCCGACGTTGATCAAGGATTTTTCCATGGTCCTGCAGCGTGAGGACCGCATCGGTCTGCTGGGGGCCAACGGCACGGGCAAGACCACGCTGCTCAAACTGATGCTGGACAACCTCCAGCCGACCTCGGGCACCGTTGAGGTCGGTACCAACCTGGAAGTGGCCTATTTCGACCAGTTGCGCCATCAACTGGACCTGGAAAAGACCGTCATCGACAACATTTCCGAAGGTCGGGACTTCATCGAGATCGACGGTCAGAACCGCCATGTATTGAGCTATCTGGGCGATTTCCTGTTCAGCCCTCAGCGTGCCCGTACTCCGGTCAAGGCGCTGTCCGGCGGTGAGCGCGCCCGTTTGCTGCTGGCCAAGCTGTTTAGCAAGCCCGCCAACCTGCTGGTACTCGACGAGCCGACCAACGATCTGGACGTCGAAACCCTCGAACTGCTCGAAGAAGTGTTGTCGAACTTCAAAGGCACCGTGCTGATGGTCAGCCACGACCGGGCGTTTCTCGACAACGTGGTCACCAGCACGCTGGTGTTCGAAGGCGAGGGTAAGGTGCGTGAATACGTCGGCGGTTATCAGGACTGGCTGCGTCAGGGCGGCTCGCCGCGTTTGCTGGGGGTGACGGAAAGCAAATCCGGCAAGGCTGACCTGAATTCAGCGATTGTCGAGCCGGTGGCCGCTGCGCCTGCGCCGGTTCAGGAAGCTGCTCCGGCGGCGAAAAAGAAACTCAGTTATAAGCTGCAACGAGAGCTGGAAGCGTTGCCGGGTGAGATCGATGCCAAAGAGCAACAGATCGCAGCGGTTCAGGCCGACATTGCCAATCCGGGCTTCTATCAGCGCCCTGCGGCTGAAACCACTCAGGTGCTGGCTTCTCTTGAGCAGTTGAACAAAGAGCTGGATGCGCTGGTCGAGCGTTGGGCTGAACTCGACGAGTAACGGATCAGGTCGGCCGTAATCCTTGCATGCGCCAGCAAGTCGGCTCCTGCAAGGTTCGGCGTCGAACACAATCCCTGGATCTGGCTCGATTTCTGTGGGAGCCGCCTTGGTGGCGAAAGCGGTGAATCAGTTACGTGGCCGGTAGCTGAAGCACCGCTTTCGCCCGCAAGCCGGCTCCCACACCAAGTGCACGGCTTGCGATGGATCGGGCGGCTACTTACTCGGCGCGCTTAACCAGTCGTACCGCCAATACGTCACACGGTGCGCCATGCAGCACGTCATTGGCGGTGGAGCCCAGCAGCAGCGACAGGCCGTGACGGCCATGGCTGCCCACGACGATCAGATCGACCTTGTGCTCCTTGGCCAGTTGATGGATTTCCTGGCGCGGCTGGCCGTAGGTCAGGTGGCTGTCACCGGTTTTCACTTCCGGGTATTTGAGTTTCAGGGCCTCCAGCTTTTCCTTGGCTTGGTCGAATTGCTGTTGTTGCAATTGCGACAGGTCCATCGGCACGTCGCCGCCAAAGGCCATGGCCATGGGCTCGACGATATGCACCAGCGACAGTTTGGCGTTGGTGCCCAGGGCCAGATTCATGGCCTTCTTGATGACCGGATCGCACTCTTCAGTGAGGTCCACGGCAACCAGAATATGTTCATAGGACATGGGATGTTCCTTCTGAGGTCTGCGATGATTTTGATTATGGCTCTTTTCACGCGCCTCATGGCACGCCGTCATGTTTCGCTCGTCGCTCCCCGCGACAGGGGCATAGACATATGACGGTGTGGATAGTGCTGTCAATCATTGCGGTGGTACTGAGTCCTCTGGTATGGCTGCGCCCATCTCGATCCCAGAGCGGCCGGATGGCGATTCGTCTGGCCGCACGGCGCATGGGGCTGGCCATGCAACTGATGCCCCAAGAGTGGCCGCACTGGCTACCCGTCGAGCCTCCCAGCCCTTGCGCCCAATATCATCGGCCCCGCAGCCGGCGCGACCCTGATAAGTGGACTTATTGGCAAACGACGCCAGGAACCTGGGTCAATCAATGGCGTGAACCCTGTGAGGATGCTCGGTTGCTGGGCCATTTTCAGACGTTGCCTGCGGACGTCTATAAAATCGAAGCCAGCCAGCAGATGCTGGCGCTGTACTGGGCCGAGCGGGGCAATGAAGAAGTGTTGCAACGCGTTGCCGTGGTGCTGAAAGCCCTGGCCTAAATCGGAACAAGGCGCTCACATCAAATCGCAGGCATTAAAAAGCCCGATAACAACATCGGGCTGGGGGTTGGCCAGGCAGGCCGTAATTCTGTTAGCGCTTCATTCGTGACGTTTTGCGGTGCAACACCGCAAAAGAACGCTCAAATTCGTTTCACTCCAAAAACCGAAAACGACCCGTCTTGATGCGCAGTGCGGTGAATGTAGACCTTATTGGTGCATTTGTCTGCTGTGGATCCCGATTTTTTTCGGTATTTGCGCACCGGTCGTCGCTTTACGTGTTTAGTCATCCCTTCATTCATTGAACGTGATCATTTTGCTGAATGGTCGTTTATCAAATGTGTCTTTTACCTGTGATTTGCCGGTTTTGTCCGCTGTCGGGCGAATTGACAATTGCTGGAATATGGCAGAAGGTAGGCGCACCCAAATCAAACGGGCGTATGAATTGAGTGTTTGCCGTAGGAATGCTCTGACAGACGCTCGAATCGCGTCGACGGGGTAACTGGCGTTTGGTGTTCGCAACCACGAAAACGTCGTGATTTGCGCCGGATTTCAGCGTCTGACGCGTATTGTTCAGCTTCCATATCGTGGAGATCAGTTGATGATTTACGAAGGTAAAGCCATCACGGTTAAGGCTCTTGAAAGTGGCATCGTCGAATTGAAATTCGACCTCAAGGGTGAGTCCGTCAACAAGTTCAACCGCCTCACCCTCAACGACCTGCGCCAGGCGGTCGACGCCATCAAGGCCGACGCCTCGATCAAGGGCGTCATCGTCACCAGCGGCAAAGACGTGTTCATCGTCGGCGCCGACATCACCGAATTCGTCGATAACTTCAAGCTGCCGGACGCCGAGCTGATCGCCGGTAACCTTGAAGCGAACAAGATCTTCAGTGACTTCGAAGACCTGAACGTGCCGACTCTGGTGGCCATCAACGGCATCGCGCTGGGTGGCGGTCTGGAGATGTGTCTGGCAGCGGATTTCCGCGTCATGTCCACCGAAGCCAAGATCGGCCTGCCGGAAGTCAAGCTGGGCATCTACCCGGGTTTCGGCGGCACCGTGCGCCTGCCGCGTCTGATTGGCGTCGACAACGCTGTCGAATGGATCGCGTCGGGTAAAGACAATCGCGCCGAAGACGCCCTGAAAGTGGGCGCTGTCGATGCGGTGGTCGTGCCGGAGAAACTGCAGGACGCTGCACTGGACCTGATCAAACGCGCCATTTCCGGCGAGTTCGACTTCAAGGCCAAGCGTCAGCCGAAGCTGGACAAGCTGAAACTCAACGCCATCGAGCAGATGATGGCTTTCGAAACCGCCAAAGGTTTCGTCGCCGGTCAGGCAGGCCCGAACTACCCGGCGCCGGTCGAAGCGATCAAGACCATCCAGAAAGCCGCCAACTTCGGTCGCGACAAGGCGCTGGAAGTCGAAGCAGCGGGCTTCGTGAAAATGGCCAAGACTTCGGCTGCCGAAAGTCTGATCGGCCTGTTCCTGAACGATCAGGAACTGAAAAAGAAAGCCAAGAAGTATGACGAAGTCGCCAAGGACGTGAAGCAGGCTGCCGTGTTGGGCGCCGGCATCATGGGTGGCGGTATCGCCTATCAGTCGGCGGTAAAAGGCACGCCGATCCTGATGAAGGACATTCGTGAAGAGGCCATCCAACTGGGTCTGAGCGAAGCGTCGAAACTGCTGGGCAAACGCGTCGAAAAAGGTCGCCTGACCCCGGCGAAGATGGCCGAAGCGCTGAGCGCGATCCGTCCGACTCTGTCCTACGGTGACTTTGCTCACGCGGATCTGGTGGTCGAAGCGGTGGTCGAGAACCCGAAAGTCAAACAGGCCGTATTGGCCGAAGTGGAAGGGCAGGTGGGGGAAGACACCATTCTGGCCTCGAACACCTCGACCATCTCCATCAGCCTGCTGGCCAAGGCACTCAAGCGGCCTGAGAACTTCGTCGGCATGCACTTCTTCAACCCGGTGCACATGATGCCGCTGGTCGAAGTGATCCGTGGTGAGAAGTCCAGCGAAGTCGCGGTCGCGACCACCGTGGCCTACGCCAAGAAAATGGGCAAGAACCCGATCGTGGTCAATGACTGCCCGGGCTTTTTGGTCAACCGCATCCTGTTCCCGTACTTCGGCGGCTTCGCCAAGCTGGTCAGCGCGGGTGTGGACTTCGTGCGCATCGACAAGGTCATGGAGAAGTTCGGCTGGCCAATGGGCCCGGCATACCTGATGGACGTGGTCGGCATCGACACCGGCCACCACGGTCGTGACGTCATGGCCGAGGGCTTCCCGGACCGCATGAAAGACGACCGTCGCTCCGCCGTTGACGCGCTGTATGACGCCAACCGCCTGGGCCAGAAGAACGGCAAAGGCTTCTACGTTTACGAGACCGACAAGAAGGGCAAGCCGAAGAAAGTCGTCGACGCTTCCGTGCTGGAAGTGCTCAAGCCGGTCATCTACGAGCAGCGTGAAGTCAGCGATGACGACATCATCAACTGGATGATGATCCCGCTGTGCCTGGAAACCGTGCGCTGCCTGGAAGACGGCATCGTCGAGACGGCGGCCGAGGCCGACATGGGCCTGATCTACGGCATCGGTTTCCCTCCGTTCCGCGGCGGTGCGCTGCGCTACATCGACTCGATCGGTGTGGCTGAATTCGTTGCCCTGGCTGACCAATACGCTGATTTGGGCGCTTTGTACCACCCCACTGCGAAGCTGCGTGAAATGGCCAAGAACGGCCAGCGCTTCTTCGGTTAAGTGCCCAACGAACAGGTGAGAATATGAGCTTGAATCCGAGAGACGTCGTGATTGTCGACTTCGGTCGCACACCGATGGGCCGCTCCAAGGGTGGCATGCACCGTAACACCCGTGCCGAAGACATGTCGGCGCATCTGATCAGCAAACTGCTGGAGCGCAACTCCAAGGTCGACCCGGCTGAAGTCGAGGACGTGATCTGGGGCTGCGTCAACCAGACGCTGGAGCAAGGCTGGAACATCGCGCGCATGGCGTCGTTGATGACCCAGATCCCGCACACCTCGGCGGCCCAGACCGTCAGCCGTCTGTGCGGTTCGTCCATGAGCGCGTTGCACACTGCGGCTCAGGCGATCATGAGCAACAACGGTGACGTTTTCGTCATTGGCGGCGTCGAGCACATGGGCCACGTAGGCATGATGCATGGCGTCGATCCGAACCCGCACCTGTCGCTGTATGCGGCCAAGGCTTCGGGCATGATGGGCCTGACCGCCGAAATGCTCGGCAAGATGCACGGCATCACCCGTGAAGCACAGGATGCATTCGGCGTTCGCTCGCACCGTCTGGCGCACCAGGCCACCGTGGAAGGCAACTTCAAGGACGAAATCATCCCTATGCAAGGGTATGACGAGAACGGCTTCCTGAAGATGTTCGACTACGACGAAACCATTCGTCCCGAGACTTCGCTGGAAAGCCTGGCGACGTTGAAGCCGGCGTTCAACCCCAAAGGTGGCACCGTGACGGCGGGTACATCGTCGCAGATCACCGACGGCGCTTCCTGCATGATCGTGATGTCGGGCCAGCGGGCGATGGATCTGGGCATTCAGCCGATGGCGGTGATTCGCTCCATGGCGGTGGCGGGTGTCGACCCTGCGATCATGGGGTACGGTCCGGTTCCGGCGACCCAGAAAGCGCTCAAGCGCGCGGGTTTGAGCATTAACGACATCGACTACTTCGAGCTCAATGAAGCCTTCGCGGCGCAGGCGCTGCCAGTGCTGAAAGATTTGAAAGTGCTCGACAAGATGGACCAGAAGGTTAACCTGCACGGCGGCGCGATTGCGTTGGGTCACCCGTTCGGTTGCTCGGGGGCGCGCATTTCCGGCACGCTGCTCAACGTCATGAAGCAGAAGGGCGGCACCCTGGGTGTAGCCACCATGTGCATTGGCTTGGGTCAGGGCATTTCCACCGTCTTCGAACGCGTTTGATCGGTGTGAGTGTTCAAGCCGGGGCCACGTGCCCCGGCTTTCGTTTTTGTCGGGAAACGTTTTTTGAAAGTTTTTTTAAGCGTAATCCGTGAGGTCCGCAGCATGCAGTTACAGCCAGGTCTCTATCGTCACTACAAAGGCCCCGAGTACCGTGTTTTCGGTGTCGCGAAGCATTCCGAGACTGAAGAGGCAGTGGTGTTCTATCAGGCCCTGTATGGCGAATTCGGGCTGTGGGTGCGCCCGCTGAGCATGTTTCTGGAGTCGGTCGAGGTTGACGGCGAGCAAGTGCCGCGCTTTGCTTTGGTGCAGGCCGAACCTGACCTTTTTTCACGGTCGTGAGGCGAGACCTTGCAGTAGCCTCTGCTTGACCTCACCTTGTAGCCACTATATATAGCGGGGCCTCGACGGCTCCAACGTCTTTTTTTCTTGCATTAGGAATTTTCCGATCCATGGGCAAATCGCTGGTCATTGTGGAATCCCCGGCTAAGGCCAAGACCATCAACAAGTACCTGGGCAGCCAGTACGTGGTGAAGTCGAGTATCGGCCATATCCGAGACCTGCCTACCAGCGGTTCGGCTGGCGCTGCCAAAGAGCCCGCCGCCAAGAAGGGCAAGACGGCTTCCGAAGCGCCTGCATTGTCGGCCAAGGAAAAAGCCAAACGCCAACTGGTGGCGCGCATGGGCGTCGACCCCGAGCACGGCTGGAAAGCCAAGTACGAAATCCTTCCCGGCAAGGAGAAGGTGATCGACGAGCTGCGCCGTCTCGCCAAAGACGCTGACACCATCTATCTCGCAACGGACTTGGACCGCGAAGGGGAGGCCATTGCCTGGCACCTGCGGGAAGCCATTGGCGGTGACGACGAGCGCTACAAACGTGTGGTGTTCAACGAAATCACCAAGAAAGCTATCCAGGAAGCCTTCTCCAAGCCGGGAGAGCTGGACATCGCCCGGGTCAACGCCCAGCAGGCCCGCCGCTTCCTGGACCGCGTCGTGGGCTACATGGTTTCGCCGCTGCTGTGGCAGAAGATCGCCCGTGGTCTGTCTGCGGGTCGTGTGCAGTCGGTTGCCGTGAAGCTGGTGGTCGAGCGTGAGCGCGAGATTCGTGCGTTCATCCCCGAGGAATATTGGGAAGTTCACGCCGATCTGGGCACCTCCAAGGGCGCCAATGTGCGCTTCGAGGTCGCCCGCGAGAACGGCGAAGCGTTCAAGCCACTGAACGAAGCCCAGGCCATGGCAGCGCTGGAGAAGCTCAAGGCGTCGTCCTACAGCGTCGCCAAGCGTGAGGACAAACCGACCAGCAGCAAGCCGTCGGCACCGTTCATCACCTCTACGTTGCAGCAGGCGGCGAGCAATCGTCTGGGCTTCGGCGTGAAGAAAACCATGATGATGGCTCAGCGTCTTTATGAGGCGGGCTACATCACTTACATGCGTACCGACTCGACCAACCTGTCGGCCGACGCGGTGGCCATGGCCCGCGCCTACATCGAGAACGAGTTCGGCAAAAAATACCTGCCGGACTCGCCGAACGTCTACAGCAGCAAGGAAGGCGCACAAGAGGCCCACGAAGCGATTCGTCCCTCCGACGTCAACACCCACCCGAGCAAGCTGTCGGGGATGGAGCGTGACGCCGAGCGTCTGTACGACTTGATCTGGCGCCAGTTCGTGGCCTGCCAGATGCCACCTGCGCAATACCTGTCGACCACTGTCAGCGTTGCGGCGAGCGAGTTCGAGCTGCGCGCCAAGGGCCGTATTCTGAAGTTCGATGGCTACACCCGTGTGCTGCCACAAATGAGCAAGCCAGGCGATGACGCTGTGTTGCCGGAAATGGCCCAGGGCGAGACGCTGAAACTGATCAAGCTCGATCCGAGCCAGCACTTCACCAAGCCGCCTGCGCGTTACTCGGAAGCGAGCCTGGTGAAAGAGATGGAAAAGCGCGGAATCGGCCGTCCATCGACCTATGCGGCGATCATCTCGACCATTCAGGACCGTGGCTACGTGGCGCTGCACAACCGCCGCTTCTACTCGGAAAAAATGGGCGACATCGTCACCGAGCGCCTGTCCGAAAGCTTCTCCAACCTGATGGACTACGGCTTCACTGCCGGGATGGAAGAGAACCTCGACGATGTGGCCCAGGGCGAGCGTGACTGGAAAAACGTACTCGACGAATTCTACGGCGACTTCAAGAAGAAGCTGGAAGTGGCCGAGGTGGCGGGCGGCGGCATGCGTGCCAACGAGCCGGTGATGACCGACATTCCGTGCAAGGTCTGTGGTCGCCCAATGCAGATTCGGACGGCGTCCACTGGTGTGTTCCTCGGCTGCTCGGGCTACAGCCTGCCACCGAAAGAGCGTTGCAAGGCTACGGTCAACCTGACGCCAGGCGATGAAATTGCTGAAGATGACGAGGGCGAATCGGAGTCCCGCGTGTTGCGTGGCAAGCATCGCTGCCCAATCTGCAGCACGGCGATGGACGCTTATCTGCTGGACGAGAAGCGCAAGCTGCACATCTGCGGTAATAATCCTGATTGCGCAGGCTACGAAATCGAAGAGGGCAGCTATCGCATCAAGGGCTACGAAGGCCCGAGCGTCGAGTGCGACAAGTGTGGCGGCGAAATGCAGCTCAAGACCGGCCGTTTCGGCAAATTCTTCGGCTGCACCAATTGCAAGAACACCCGCAAGCTGCTCAAAAATGGCGAGGCGGCGCCGCCGAAGATGGACCCGGTCAAGATGCCGGAGCTCAAGTGCGAGAAGGTCGACGACACCTACATCCTGCGTGACGGTGCCTCGGGGTTGTTCCTGGCCGCCAGTCAGTTCCCGAAAAACCGCGAAACCCGCGCTCCGTTGGTGCTGGAAATCGTGCCGCACAAGTCCGAGATCGATCCGAAGTACCACTTCCTGTGCGAAGCGCCACAGAAGGACCCGGATGGCCGTCCAGCGGTGATCCGCTACAGCCGCAAGTCCAAAGAGCAATATGTACAGACCGAGGTGGATGGCAAGCCTACCGGCTGGCGTGCGTTCTACGATGGCGGCACCTGGAAGGTCGAAGACAAGCGTTGATCGCCTGATGCCGCACAGAAAGCGGCTGGCAAGCGAAGGCGCTTTGCGTTAAAAGAATCCCTCGGTGGCTGTCCTGTGCATCGAGGGATTTTTTTTGCCTGGCGTGCTCGTTCACATTCATTGATGGGGAGGCCACAAGTCATGGCTCACGAACTCTATACCCGCACCAACCAGAAGCTGTTTTTCGCAGGTCTTGCCCTTGAAGCCATGGCCAAGGCGTCCACCAGCACCGCCATGAACGCGCAAGGCCTTGTGCAAGCGGAGCGCGAGTCCGCTGTGTTCCATTTGTATGGCGCGCTGTTGGGGTTGTGCCACGAAATTGCCGGTTTCTACCGTCTGCCTCAAGCGACGACGCCTCGGGCTGAAGACCTGCTGACGCCCAAGGTGCTGGAGGCGATTGCCATTCCAGAAATGGCTGAACTGGTCGAATTGGCCGGGCAGCGTGAAACCTGGCTTGCGCAATTGCTGGCGTCCTACAACGCGCTTTTTCAGCCGCCTCGCGCACCGAAGAAGCCAAAAGGTGACGTGACGCAGCCGCTGATCATCGCGGTGGGTGTCGAGGACGAAGCCGAGCCGGCACTGACCCGCGAAGAAATGGAAAGCTGGCGACAGCAGCTCAAGGGCCTGGCGATCCGCTTTCGTGAAGGGCTGAGTGAGTGCTGAGGCGTTCCGGATATCGCATCACCGGGCGTCAGGGCATTTCGAGCGAGGTCTAGGGCATGTGTCATCAGGCTGTTATACTGCGCGCCTTTCGTGGAGAACTGTCCTGATGCCAACCTCTTTTCTGGAAATTGTCGAACTGCCTGACGGCCGCATCGAGTTGCGCCGTGCCGAGGATGAAGGGTCTCTGGTGACCTTGAATTTCTCCGAGGATGCCAAGGCATTTCTGCAAGGCCAACACGTTGAAGTCGCCAAGGCGATGCTCAGTGTGGGTGTGCAAATGGCCGGTCGTCTGGCTGAAGGCGAACTGACCAAAGAAGAAGAGGGGCCTCGCGTCCTGCATTGATCCTTTATGGATCAGTCTCGTATTACCTGTCTGGCGGCTTCTCTATCACGCAGAAGCCCCGCTTTCTGTCGTCTTTGCCCTGTGTGTCGCCTGGCTGAATCAGCCCAGGCGAATGTTCAAGCTTTGCGCGTCACCCGCTCGCGCCGCATTGATGAGTTGCTGCTTCGCACTGCCTGAAATCGGATTGACCCAGCTGACCACGGTGTGGCTGCGGCCCAGTCGCAGGGCTTCGCGTGTCAATTCCAGTGCGGTTTGGGTGCCCCGCGGGTGCATCAGGATAATGCGTTCCCGGTTCAGGCCTGCGTCCCTCAGCCATGCTTGAGTCACGCTGGTGGGTGGGGCAATCAGGGTCAGCCAGCGATCGCTTCGACCTTCGCTCAGGTCGCGCAGGATGGGTGCCAGCAGGTTCAGGCAGTTCCCCGCCGCACCGCGCAATGACAATTCACTGAAGACCTCAGGCTCATTGCTCCAAGGCGCTTCGACGATGTCGTCAAGCACCGGGATCTGGCGAAGAGGGGTGTCCAGTAGCTGTGCGCGGGGCATCATGAATGCATCGAACAGCGGCAGTTGTGCGTGTTGTTGCGGTGTCTGTGGGAACTGCATAAACGTTCTCCTTAGCGGCGAATCACGCCGACGCTCAACCCTTCAATGACCAGATCCTGCTCTTTCAGATTGACTTCGATAGGCGCGAATTCAGGATTCTCGGCGATCAGCCAGACCTTGCTGCCTTCGCGCTTGAAGCGTTTGACGGTGACTTCGTCGCCAATCCGTGCGACGACAATCTGGCCGTTGCGGGCTTCGCGGGTGGTGTGGACGGCCAGCAGGTCGCCGTCGAGAATGCCGACGTCCTTCATGCTCATGCCGTGGACGCGCAACAGGTAGTCGGCACTTGGATGAAAGAAGGCCGGGTTGATCGCCAGAGATTCCTCGACGTGCTGCTGCGCGAGAATCGGTGCACCCGCGGCGACCCGGCCAATGATCGGCAGGCCGCTTTCCTCGGTCTTGGCTTCGAAGCCGGGAATGCGAATGCCACGGGAGGCGCCCGGGGTCATTTCGATGGCGCCCTTGCGAGCGAGCGCCTTGAGGTGCTCTTCGGCGGCGTTGGGGGATTTGAATCCGAGTTCCTGAGCGATTTCCGCGCGGGTAGGCGGGTAGCCGTTGTCTTCCAGGCAGCGTTTGATGAAGTCCAGGATTTCGGCTTGGCGTGACGTCAGTTTGATCATGTGAATCGCTCTGTCTTTTTATACAGTGACTGGAATTATATACAGTGATCGTGACTTGGCAATCCTCCTTTTCAAGTCCATCCCGCGCAACCGGGAATGAATGCCCTCGCGGCAAATCATGGGAATGGCTATAAGCCGTGATTTCTATGGTTAAATGCCGTGACTGATCAGACAGAAAGCGAACAGCCAGGGTTGACAGGCGGTCGGCTGAAACGTATGTTTCAAACAAGTGTTTGTCAGGCGAATAACCATGGCTCAGTCCGAAACAGTTGAACGAATTCTCGATGCTGCGGAGCAGCTTTTCGCGGAAAAGGGTTTTGCGGAAACATCGTTGCGGCTGATCACCAGCAAGGCGTCGGTCAATCTGGCTGCGGTCAACTACCACTTCGGTTCGAAGAAGGCGTTGATTCAGGCTGTCTTCTCCCGTTTCCTCGGCCCGTTCTGTGCCAGTCTCGACAAGGAGCTTGAACGCCGTCAGGCCAGGCCCGAGCACAAACCCACGCTGGAAGAATTGCTGGAAATGCTTGTCGAACAGGCCTTGGTCGTACAGCCTCGCAGCGGCAATGATCTGTCCATTTTCATGCGCCTCCTGGGCTTGGCGTTCAGCCAGAGCCAGGGTCACTTGCGTCGTTATCTGGAAGACATGTACGGCAAGGTCTTCCGTCGCTACATGTTGCTGGTCAACGAAGCGGCGCCGCGTATTCCGCCCATCGAACTGTTCTGGCGCGTGCACTTCATGCTGGGTGCGGCCGCATTCAGTATGTCCGGTATCAAGGCACTGCGCGCGATTGCCGAGACCGATTTCGGCGTGAACACGTCCATCGAGCAGGTCATGCGCCTGATGGTGCCGTTTCTGGCGGCAGGCATGCGCGCCGAAACCGGTGTGACGGATGCTGCCATGATCAGCGCACAGCTCAAGCCGCGCAACAAGAGCACTGCGCCCGCAGCGGCCGCCAAAGTCTGATTTGCCCTTCAGGGGGGCAGCGCATTTGCATCGCACCCCTCGATCCCGCACCATGCCGCTCTGAGCAATGGTTGTTGAAGGATCTTCCTTATGAGTTCTGGCCTGCAAGGCTCCCTGATGGTGGACATCGCCGGTACCTGGCTGACGTCCGAAGACCGTCAGTTTCTGCGTCACCCCGAAGTGGGCGGCCTGATCATTTTCGCCCGCAACATCGAAAGCCCTCGGCAGGTGCGTGAATTGAGTGCGTCTATCCGCGCGATTCGCCCTGATCTGTTGCTGGCGGTCGATCAGGAGGGCGGGCGGGTGCAGCGCTTGCGTCAGGGTTTTGTGCGCTTGCCCGCCATGCGTGCCATCGCCGACAACCCCAATGCCGAGCACCTTGCCGAGCAATGCGGCTGGCTGATGGCAACTGAAGTGTTGGCGGTAGGGCTGGACCTCAGTTTTGCGCCTGTGCTTGACCTGGATTACCAACGCAGTGCGGTGGTGGGCAGCCGCTCGTTCGAAGCCGATCCGCAGCGTGCGGCGCGCCTGGCAGGTGCGTTCATCAAAGGTATGAATGAGGCCGGAATGGCGGCCACTGGCAAGCACTTTCCCGGTCATGGCTGGGCCGAGGCAGACTCTCATGTGGCGATTCCCAACGACGAGCGCAGTCTGGAGGTGATTCGCGCCAATGATCTGGTGCCGTTTGCGCGTTTGAGCAAGCAATTGGCGGCGGTCATGCCCGCTCACGTCATCTACCCGCAAGTCGACAACCAGCCTGCCGGTTTTTCCCGTCGCTGGTTGCAGGACATTCTGCGCGGAGAGCTGGGCTTTGATGGCGTGATTTTCAGTGATGATCTTTCGATGGCCGGGGCGCATGTGGTGGGCGATGCCGCGAGCCGAATCGAAGCCGCACTGACGGCGGGTTGCGACATGGGGCTGGTGTGCAATGACCGCGCAGCGGCCGAGTTGGCGTTGAGTGCTGCGCAGCGTATGAAAGTCACGCCTCATGCCCGTATCGCCAGAATGCGTGGGCGGGGCCTGGCAACGACGGAATACCGCCAGCAACCCCGCTGGCTCGAAGCGCTCGGCGCCCTGCGTGCGGCTCAACTGATCGATTGATTCATCGCCCGGCGAAACGCCGCCGGGCTTGCGTCGATGTTCTGCGTGGAGACAGATTTAGCGGGGGTGCAATGTCAGCCAGCCGTGCGCGTTGGCGGTTACGCCATATTGGTCGTAGCTGAGCAGCGATGCGTGAGCGGTTTCAAGCGCGCGCCTGTGTGTCGCGGTGATCACCATGACGTGCGCGCCAGCGGCCTCGGCCGCTGCGATGCCTGCGGGGGCGTCTTCGAACACCAGGCAATCTTCAGGCTTTACACCGAGCTTGCGGGCGGCGAGCTGGAAACAGTCCGGCGCCGGTTTTCCCTGCTCGACGTCTTCGGCGGCGACCATGACTGCGGGCAGCGGCAATCCAGCGGCCTGAATTCGACGCTCTGCCAACAACCGTGGGGCAGACGTCACCACTGCCCAGCGATCGGTGGGCAAGGCGGCGAGAAACGCCGCTGCACCTTCTATGGACACCACCCCTTCGACGTCATCCGTTTCAGCCTGTGCCAGCAACGCTGCCTCGCGCTCTGGATCGACACCCGGCAGGTCCAGGCGACGAAGGGTGTCGATGCAGCGCACGCCGTGAATGTTGGCCAACAGCGCCTCGACATCCAGCCCCTTGCTTTGCGCCCACTGGCTCCAGACCCGCTCGGCGGCGGCGATGGAATTGGTCAGCGTGCCATCCATGTCGAATAGAAACGCGGCGAATGTGTGCTGTTTCAGCATTGCGTTGGCCCCTTGCCTGGTAGGTGTCGACAGGTTCGGGATGCTAGCACGGCGCTGTCAGCACGGCGCAGCGTACTCAGTAACGGCGCCAGTGTCCCGGCACCCACAGCCAGGCGTTGCCAGCCCAGCGATAATGTCCGCCCACCCATTGTGCGCCGGGAGCGGGCATGACCGGGACCACTTCAACCGGTGGTGGAGGGCGGCGTGGGTGCACAGTTTCGACAACGCAACCGGACAGTGAAAGCGTCACGGCCATGGCCAGAAATACAGCTTTGGTTTTGTGCGACATGAGGAATCCTCGAGACGTCTGGCCCTCGTCTGGTTGACGGAGCGTTCAAGGGTTAAACGCGACAATCGGAAAAATCCGTCGCCGGATTTCAATCGTTGACGGGGCTTGCCCTTTTTCCCTGACGTCGGGCGGTCATGGCGTCGGCGAGGGTTTGGCGTTCGTCGGCGGGCAGGCTGGCCGCGAAGTCAGCCAGTGTGGCGTCGACCCGTGTCCGAAGCGTGATGTCGGCGGCGCGCGCCCGGTCCAGATCTTCATCCAGTGCGTTACGATCCAGCGCAGGGGCCTTGAGACGACGCACGACATCCTGATGGGCCTCCCGACTGGCCATGATCAATGGCTGATTGCCGGCGCGGGTCTCGCGCAGCATGTGGCGCAATTGATGGCGTCGGGCTTCGGGCAATTGAGCCAAGGCCTGACGCAAGCCGTGCTGAACCATGGCGCCTTGCGCGCGAGGATGACTGGACCATTGGTAAACCCCACCGGCCACTGCGCCGATCAGGAAAACGTTGCCCAACAGCGAGGCGATCAGCAGGGTTCTGAGGCGTTTTGGGGATTGAATCATTGTTCCGCCTCATCAGCATCCAGGCTGAGTATCAGATCAGCATCTGCGTGGTCGAAGATGCTCGGCAACACGTCCGGTGAGCTGGATATCGGCAGGCTGAGCGAGGCGACCAGCATGCCGGTGGCGATACCAGCCAGGCCGACGCCGACGAATCCCAGGCGTGACCACCAGTCAGCGTAACGTGCCCAGAACGAAAGACGCGGCGTTGTGAATGCCGATGCCACCGTCCGTTTTATCAGCACCGAGTCCGGCGCGGGCGCAACGTGACGGTCGAGTTGTTGGTCAAGCCAGGCGGCGTCTTGAAGGGCGGATCTGGCTGCGGGGTCATCACAGGCGAGCAACTGTCGGGCGCCCTCACGATCGGCGTCCGGCCAGCGGTTCAGGTCTGCGCCGTAGGCCTGTGCCAGGTGTACGAAGCGTTCAGGCGTCATCGCGTTCCTCTCCTTGGGGGGCGCTTGTCTTCGGTGACGGCAAGCGCTGACTCGGCTAAATGGCGACGCAAATTGCGTCGCGCTCTGGACAACAGGCTTTCCAGCGCTTCGACACTGATCTCCATGAGGGCTGCAGCCTCGGTGTTGGACAATTCCTGGTAGTACTGCAGGACGATGGCCTCTCGCTGCCTGTCCGGCAGCGCCGCCAGAGCGGCGGCCATTTGTGCGTTCTGCCCGTCGGCCTGGCACTGTTCATGCGGAGCAGGCGCGGGGTCGGCGATCTCGATCAGGCGCGCGTCATCGTCCAGCGGTGTTTCCTTGCGACGACGCATGCGGTCGTAGCACAGGTTCAACGTGACGCGGTGCAGCCAGGTGTCGAAACGCGCTTGTCCGCTGCGCCAGTTGCCGGCGGTTTTCCATATCCTGAGAAAGCTTTCCTGTGCCACGTCGCGGGCCTCTTCGGCGTCACCCAGCAAGCGACTGGCCAGCGCCAGAAGGCGCGGGAGCTTGCGTGACACCATTTCTTTCACGGCTTCCGGTTCGTTGTTGCCGATGCGGGCCAACAGCTCAATGTCCGGATCAGGTTCTTTCAATATGGCGTCTCGGTCGATGGCGGGGGCTGCCCTGCTCAGTCAAGAACTGGCGGGGGAGGTCGGAAATGTCCTGTAACTACAGACCACAGCCCCGCCATAGGTTCAGCGCACCCAGCGACCTTCTATCCAGTACCAATTAGGTCCGCGGGCTTCCCAGTGACCGGGTTGCCAGCGAGCGTTGTGGCGTACTGGCTGCCAGTGTCCCGGCACCCACACGTATTGCCCACGCTGCCAGCGCCAGTGGCCCTGGTCCCAGGCATAACCGGGGCGCGCCACCGGTACCGGCTCCATGCGCACAGGCGGTGGCGCCTGACGGATGATGATTTCTTCCCGGGCGTAGGTCGGCGTGCTGGCCAAGGTGGCGAGGGCGACCGGAATGAGCAAGGCATAGCGTAATTTCGCCAGAGATCGTGCTGCGCTCATGACAACTCCTTCAAACCTGCACACGAAGTGAGTGCAGTTGAGGGGTTAAACGCAGCACGTCGGAGAATCCGTCGCGCCATTTCGATTTATTTTTCGACGGCTCGATTCCCGCCAACATGGCGGCCGCCGCGAGATAAGGGTTGGCGTCGGCGCCACAGACGCGGTGTTCGATGTGTCGACTGTTGGCCGGGCCGCCGGGGATACGCAGGCTGGGTACGGTTATCCACGCCCCAGGTAGGGGCCAGCGGCGCGTAGCTGTTGGCTTGTAAGCGTCGGTAGGAGTTGGCGTCGAGGATGAACAGCTCGAACAGTTCGATGTCGGGGTGGTGTGCCAGAAAATCACGGGCGCTTTCTAAGGGTGCGAATTTCATCGATCTCTCGCTTGCCCCATGAAGGCGCGCGGGGCCGTGCCTGACAACGGAGAGTCTGGCGAGCAGGCGCAGGGTTGTTATGGCAGGTGGACCGTAAAAAAGGCGGAAAAGGAGGAGGCTGGCGCGGTTTTCCAGCGCGCTCAGGCGAGCGATGAAGTGTCCGGCGGGCGTGTGGAGTGGCGTACTTTGGCGCGGCGCAACGCCACGGGCAGGTTGGTGACGCTCATCTTAAGGGTCCATCCGGTCGACGAGGGCAGTGAGGAGGTCTCACTGTTGATTGGCGACGGTTATTGAGTAGACCGGTTTGGCCGAACCTGCAAGCGCCGAGTGATCTGTGTGAGGGAAAACTGGGAAAGTCAATGTGGAGTCGTGCTGAAAGTTGTCCACGAAAATCGTGAATATCTCTGTGGATAACCTGCTGTAAGCCCTTAAATGAAAGGGCTTACTCACAATGGTCGATTAATGATCAGTTCTTTCAATTGTGCTGATCGGCATCGCCAATTGTCAGAAAATGGTTCAGTGGAAGGCGCTGTTGAAGGAGGTGTCGATCACGCTTTGGGTCTCGAACGCTTTCGGCAGCGCGCCGGTCTGCACCAGAAAATCGGCTGTGCTTTGGTAGTCTTTCGCGGCCTCGGCGTCCACCGGTCCGATGCTCATGTCAGCCTGTCCGATCCAGTGACGTGAAACGGCCTGATCAAGATTGGCTTTTTTGGCCCACAGGTCTGCATAGGTTTCCTTGTTCGCCTGCACCCAGGCACGGGCTTTTTGCAGGCGCCCCAGGAAGTCGGCGATGGCGGCACGTTTGGGCTCGATCGAGTGGGCGTTCGCCGCGATGCTCGACAGACCTGGCATCAGGCCGCGTGCGGTGATGATCGGTCGGGCGCCCGAGAACACCTGTTGCTGCGAGATGTAGGGTTCCCACACCGGGAAGGCGTCGATGCTGCCTTGTGGCAGAGCAGCTGCGGCATCGATGGGCATCAGTTTGACGAACTCGACGTAATCCTTGGGCAGACCGGCTTTCTCCAGCGCGCGAAGGGTCAGTTGCTGGCTCCAGGCGCCAGGCCAGTAAGCGACCTTCTTGCCTTTGAGGTCCTGGATGGTTTTGGCGGGCGAGTCCTTGGGCACCAGCAGGGCGATGGTGTCCGGGTTCTGGCGAGACACGCCGATCAGTTTGACTGGCGCGCCCTTGGCAGCGAGGAAGATAAACCCGGAGTCCCCCAGAAAACCCAGATCCAGCGCTCCAGCCTCCAGGCCTTCGGCCACAGGGGCTGCGGATTGGAAGTGCTTCCAGTCGACGTTGTAGGGCGCGTCTTTCAGCACGCCGGAGGCTTCGACGGAGGCGCGGACGTTGTAGTAGTTCTGATCCCCGATGACCAGGGTGACAGGGCTGGCCGCATGGGCGAACGGAGTGAGCAGGGCCAGTGAAATCAGGCCGTGACGGAGGAAGCTGGACAGGGTCATTGCGGTGTCTCGATGAGCGTCGGTCGAGCGAGGTGATGCCGACGTGGAAGATTGAAGCGGTCAGGATCGGCCTGAGCGTGGAGCGGGGATTGCAGGGGATGTGCCAGACGGCATTCGCCTTGGGTGGCGCGTCAACAGGCGCATTGGCACCGGAAGCAGGGGATTTGGCGCGGGGTGGGTTTTCTCGACGGTACATTCGCTGCGCCGGCTGTTGGCGTATTCAGCATGTTGCGGATTGGGTGTTGCTCAGCGAACAGTGTTTCGATTGACCGGATATCGACCGGCCCCGCTCATGCGCGCGCGGCACATCAACGGGGTCGCCTCGGAACGGAAGGGTCAGGATTCCGCCCACTCCACATCCGTCAATCCCAATTGCTCGGCCTTGGGCTTGCTGACTTTCGGCACTTTATCGGATCGGTACTTCGGGATCTGCCCAAACCCTGCATCCACGGACGCCCAATGCCAGGCCGAGGCGTTGTCCATGGTTTCAGCGCTGATGTAGAAGCTCTTGTACTTACCGTGCAGCAGATAATCGATTCTGAAATGCTTGTACTGTGCCACTCTCGCAAACCTCCCTATCAGTCGCTCACATTCCCTTGAGTCGGATCTGGCGGGAAAATTCAGTCGAATTATTTCTTTCGTTGCCAAACGGTTACGCGTGGTACAGACGGGTGGAATAACGCGTACAGATGTGCGCGAATGAAGGTTGATGCGTGACGGATGCCAGACACACCGCCGTCGCGAGCGTCGTGCCGACACCTCCGCTTTTGATCTTGATCTTCTCGCGCAAGAGCCCAGACACCACCGAACGCGACTTGCGCTCAGCCTGCACGCAAGTCGCGTTCGGTGGTGTCTGGGCTATTTGGGTATGAAAAGTGAAAGGCAAGGGCAACGGGCTAGGCCGAGAGATGCTTGTACAAAAAAACTTTCAAACCGGTGGAATAAACCCAGTCCCCAAGCGTTTACCTACGACTGCCGCGTCAATCGGCAGCGGGAGCCTGGGAGGTTTCTGGCGTTGCTCCCTCAATGACAAAAAAACCAAGGAGTTCACCATGCTGAAAAAAATCATCCTCACCGCCGCCGTTGCCCTGACCTGCGCCTCAAGCCTGGCGTTCGCCGCCAGCCCGGCGATGACCGGCAAGACCGACAAGGGCGAAGTGCTCACCGACCACATGGGCATGACTCTGTACACCTTCAGCAAAGACAGCGCGGGCAAGTCCGCCTGCAACGGCGATTGCGCCAAGGCCTGGCCGCCACTGGCCGCAGGGGCCAGCGACAAGGGCGAAGGCAAATACAGCGTCGTGACCCGCGACGACGGCAGCAAACAGTGGGCATACAACGGCATGCCGCTGTACACCTGGACTAAGGACACCAAAGCCGGTGACACCACGGGTGATGGCTTCAAGGACATGTGGAAAGTGGCCAAACCCTGATTTTTTTACCGATGTGGGTAGCGCGCTGATCGTGGATCGGAACCCCGCGATCCAGAGCGTTTCGTGATGCGTCAAAGGCGACCCCACCCGGTCGCCTTTTTCTTTTGTGGCAACGCAAGCGCTTGCGTGAATCGTTTCAGCTCATCTATTGTGTTTCAACGTACTTCCCGAGGGCTGCCCGCAAGCGAGGTGGCTCAGGCATAAAAACAAGAAAGCCCGGAGACACTCATGAACAGCCCATCCGCTGTGCTGCCCCGTATGTTCTGTGCGCTTGACGCACCATTCTTTCCCGCCAAGGGTGCTCGACCATGAGCGCCGTCCTCGCCGAAACCCCCGTGCCCGTGCTGGAAATGAGCGCCATTTCCAAGACCTTCAATGGCCTGCGCGTGCTGAAAAACGTCGCGCTTCAGGTGTATGCCGCAGAGGTCCACGCGTTGATGGGCGAGAACGGTGCAGGCAAGTCCACCTTGATGAAGATTCTTTCCGGGGCTTACCAGGCGGATGCAGGAGGCGAGATCCGGGTGGCTGGTAAGGCGTTGTCGGCGCTTGATCCGTTGAGCGCCAAGGCACAGGGCATTTCGGTGATCTATCAGGAATTGAGCCTGTGCCCGAACCTCAGTGTCGCGGAAAACATCTACCTGGGGCGCGAGTTGCGGCGCGGCTGGAGCATCGATCGCAAGGCGATGGAGGCCGGGTGCGTGGAGGTGCTCGTGCGGCTGGGCGCTGATTTCAAGCCTTCGACCAAGATCAGTGCGCTCTCGATTGCCGAGCGTCAACTGGTTGAAATCGCTCGGGCGCTGCATGCCGAGGCGAAGATTCTGGTGATGGACGAGCCGACCACGCCGCTCTCGTCCCGCGAAACCGATCGGCTGTTCGCATTGATCAAGCAATTGCGCGATCAGGGCCTGGCGATCATTTACATCAGCCATCGCATGGCCGAGATTTATGAGCTGTCGGATCGGGTCTCGGTGCTGCGTGATGGCGAGTACGTCGGCATGTTACAGCGTGACGGGCTGTCGGCTGATGCGCTGGTGAAAATGATGGTGGGACGCGATCTGTCCGGGTTTTACAAGAAAGAACATGCGCCGTACAACCCCGGTGACGTGGTGATGCGCGTGCGCGACATGGCCGACGGCAAGCGGGTGAAACCGTGCAGTTTCGATCTGCATGCCGGTGAAGTGCTGGGCATTGCCGGCCTGGTCGGGGCAGGACGCACCGAGCTGGCACGGTTGATTTTCGCGGCGGACCCTCGCACTTCAGGCACGCTGGAAGTGGCCGGAAAACCGGTGGCCGAGCTGCGCAATCCCACTGACGCCATTCGCGCCGGAGTGGTGTACCTCACCGAAGATCGCAAGGCTCAGGGGCTTTTTCTGGACATGAGCGTACGCGACAACATCAACGTCTGCGCCTGTGTAGCGGATGCCCATGCAGGTGGGGTGCTGGATCGTGGTCGCGCTGCACAGCGCGCGGCAGACGCTATCGCGGCGCTGTCGATCCGAGTGGCGTCGGGCAAGGTCAACGTCGGCGCGCTGTCGGGCGGCAATCAGCAGAAGGTGCTGCTGGCGCGGCTGCTGGAGGTCAAGCCCCATGTGCTGATCCTCGACGAGCCGACCCGCGGCGTGGACATCGGCGCCAAGTCCGAGATCTACCGGATCATCAATGAGCTGGCGAAGGCCGGGGTGGGAATTGTGGTGATTTCAAGCGAGTTGCCGGAAATCATTGGCACCTGCGACCGGGTATTGGTGATGCGCGAAGGGCAATTGGTCGCCGAGCTCGGCGGCGCCTCGGGGCATGAGATTTCCCAGGAGCGGATCATTGATCTGGCGACTGGCGGGAGCGTTTCAAACGCCGTATGACCCGTGGGAGCGAATTCATTCGCGATGTAGTCAGGACAGACGACACACAGCTGTCGTCTGAAATGCCCTCATCGCGAATGAATTCGCTCCGGTACAGCGTTTCAGCGGCGCCACGGCGGTGGAGTGCAGATGTGGTCCATTCATTCCACGCCATTCAATAACAACAAAAGGAACCCAAGCCATGAGTCTGCCCTTGCAAAACGCAACCGCTGTCGCCGCCATCAGCCGACGCGAGCGCCTGCGCGAACGGATGCGCACCCTTGGCATGTTGCCGGTGCTGGTGTTGCTGCTGGCGGGCTTCGCGCTGATGACCGACAGTTTCATGACCTGGCAAAACCTGTCGATCATCACCCAGCAGGCGTCGGTCAATGTGGTGCTGGCGGCGGGCATGACGTTCGTGATTCTCACGGCGGGCATCGATCTGTCGGTCGGGGCGATTCTCGCAGCGTCGGCGGTGGTCGCGTTGCAGGCATCGATGTCGCCGCAATGGGGCATGCTGGGGATCTTCGCGGGGATTGGCTTCGGATTCCTGTTGGGCCTCGTCAATGGTGGATTAATCGCGTTCATGCGCTTGCCGCCGTTCATCGTCACCCTCGGTGCGCTGACCGCGATGCGCGGCCTCGCACGCCTGTTGGCAGACGACAAAACCGTGTTCAACCCGGATCTGCCGTTCGCGTTCATCGGCAATGATTCGCTGTTGGGCGTGCCGTGGCTGGTGATCATCGCGGTGGCGGTGGTGTTGATTTCCTGGTTCATCCTGCGGCGCACGGTCATGGGCGTGCAGATTTACTCGGTGGGCGGCAACCCGGAAGCTGCGCGGCTGTCCGGGATCAAGGTGTGGAAGGTCTTGCTGTTCGTCTACGCCGTTTCCGGCGCGCTGGCCGGGTTGGGCGCGGTGATGAGTGCGTCGCGTCTGTTTGCGGCCAATGGTCTGCAATTGGGGCAATCCTATGAGCTGGATGCCATCGCGGCGGTGATTCTTGGCGGCACCAGTTTCACTGGCGGCGTCGGCACCATTGGCGGCACGTTGATCGGTGCGCTGATCATTGCCGTACTGACCAACGGCCTGGTGCTGCTCGGTGTCTCGGACATCTGGCAGTACATCATCAAAGGCATCGTGATCATCGGTGCGGTGGCGCTGGACCGTTATCGCCAGTCCGGCGCGCGGACGTGATCGTCTGAGCGAACGTTTCGATACCCGTTGCACGCGTTAATAACCACAAGAGAGAAGCCATGAACTTCAAACGCAAATTCCCTGCCGTTGTCTCCCTGTGCCTGGCGGCGTTGCTGTCCCAAGGCGTCGAGGCCCGCGAACTGAAATCCGTCGGCATCAGCCTCGGTTCGCTGGGCAATCCCTACTTTGTGACCCTTGCCGAAGGCGCCAGGGCCAAAGCGCTGGAGATCAATCCCAACGCCAGGGTCACCTCTGTGTCGGCTGATTACGATTTGAGCAAGCAGTTCTCGCAGATCGACAATTTCATTGCGGCGGGGGTGGATCTGATCCTGATCAACGCCGTTGACCCGAAAGCCATTGCCTCGGCGATCAAGAAGGCCCAGGCCGCCGGAGTCAAAGTGGTCGCCGTCGACGTCAGCGCCGCTGCCGTGGACGCCACGGTACAGACCGACAACGTGGAGGCGGGCAAACTCGCCTGCCAGTTCATCGTCGACAAGCTCTCGGGCAAGGGCAACGTGATCATTGAAAACGGCCCTCAAGTCACTGCGGTGACCGATCGAGTGGCCGGGTGTAAAGCTGCGTTCGCTGCCGCACCGGATATCAAGATTCTCTCCGACGATCAGGACGCCAAAGGCTCCCGCGACGGTGGCCTTAATGCGATGCAGGGTTACCTGACGCGCTTTCCGAAAATCGACGGCCTGTTCGCAATCAACGACCCGCAAGCCATTGGCAGCGATCTGGCGGCCAAACAGCTCAAGCGCAGCGGGATCATCATCACTTCGGTCGATGGCGCGCCGGACATCGAACATGCACTCAAATCCGATTCACTGATCCAGGCCTCCGCCAGTCAGGACCCATGGGCCATGGCGCAGCAAGCGGTGGTGATCGGCAACGACCTGCTCAATGACAAGAAACCCGCTGAGGCGGTGACCCAGCTCACGCCCAAGTTGATCACCCGGGACAACATCGGGTCCTACACCGGCTGGTCGAGCAAACGCTGAGTCGTCGGGCGCAGGAGCGAACGCGGTGGTCAAGATGGAGGACGTGGCGCGGCGGGCGCGGGTGTCGACGTCGACGGTGTCCCATGTGCTCAACGGCACACGCAAGGTCAGCCCGGAAACGGTGGGCGCGGTACAGCAGGCGGTGCGTGAGTTGGGTTATATCCCAAACACCCTCGCGCGCTCGCTGGCCCGTTCGCGCACCAACACCATCGGGGTGGCGATCTCGGCGCTGTCCAACCACTACTTCAGCGAAACCGTACATGCCATCGAAACCGAATGCGCGCGTCACGGGATCATGATGCTGTTCGTTGACACCCATGATGATCCCGTTCAGGAACTGCGGGTGGTGGAGGCGCTACACCATCGACGGGTCGACGGAATACTGCTGGCGCCGAGCAGCGATCCCGAGCATGCAGCGTTGGCGTACTTGCAGGCCAACGCCATTCCTGCCGTGTTGGTGGACCGGCTGGCGGCGCAGGGTTTCGATCAAGTGGGCGTGGAGAATCGAGATTCGACCCGCAAGCTGGTGACGCACCTGATCGGCCACGGTCATCGGCGCATTGGCATGATCGCCGGGCATCGTGGCCTGAGCACGACGGAGGAACGTATCGAAGGGTATCGCCATGCGCTGGCGGAGGCCGGCCTGACCTTCGAAGACAGTCTGCTGGTCAACGGTGAATCCAACAGCGAGTCGGCGCGGGTTGCGGCGGCTGCGTTGCTGGCTTTGCCAGCGCCGCCGACCGCGATCATGGCGGCGAACAACCTGATGACCATTGGCGCGATGCACGCGTTGCGAGAGGCGAACATTGCTGTCCCGCAGCAAATGGCGTTGGTGGGCTTCGACGACTTCGACTGGGCGGATTTCTTCCTGCCGCGCCTGAGCGTGATCGCCCAGCCGGTGAAGGCACTGGGTGAGCGAGCCGTGCAATTGTTGTTACGACGCATCGATCATCCAGACGAGGAGCGGCAGTCAGAGCGGCTGGCGGCGACGCTGCGTATTCGAAACTCATGTGGATGCCCGTGAGGCGTCCCGCTCAAAGGAATCAATATGGCGCAAGCGCTTTCACTGGGCATTGATCTGGGCACCTCGGAACTCAAGGCCATTGTGCTCGACTCTCAGGGGAAGGTGCTGGCACAGGCCGGGGTGCGAGTGACGGTTTCCCGCAGGCAAAGCGGCTGGTCCGAGCAGGATCCGGCGCATTGGTGGCAGGCCTGCGTGAGCGCGTTGGCGCAACTGCGCAGTCACGCGTACGAGGCGTGGGGGCGTATTGAGTGCATCGGGTTGTCAGGACAGATGCATGGAGCAGTGCTGCTCGATGATGAAGGACAGGTGTTGTATCCCGCGATCCTCTGGGATGACTCCCGGGCGCTGGCTGAGGCAGAACACCTGAACCGGGAGTTCCCGGCCTACGCGCAGGTCACCGGCAGCCTGGCGATGGCAGGCCTCACGGCGCCCAAACTGCTGTGGCTCAAGCAGCACGAGCCTGCTGTTTTCACCCGTATCGCCTGTGTGCTGTCACCCAAGGATTACCTGCGTCTGTTGCTGACCGGCGAGCGTCTCAGTGATGTGTCCGATGCGGCTGGCACGTTGTGGCTGGACGTAACAAAGCGCGATTGGTACGAGCCCATGCTGCAGGCGTGCGGCCTGACGCGGGCGCAGATGCCGGGGTTGCTGGAGGCCAATCAGCTCGCGGGGCGGCTGACGGCGGAGGCCGCGCAGGTACTCGGATTGCGCGAAGCGCTGCCGGTGGCAGCGGGCGGCGGTGATAATCCGGTGTCGGCGGTGGGTATCGGCGCGGTCAATGTCGGGGATGCCTTCGTCACGCTGGGCACCAGTGCGGCCTTCGTGGCGATCACCGATCACGCGGCGGGCAACCCGGCCAGCGCGGTGCACAGTTTCTGCCACGCGCTACCTGCGCGCTGGTACACCATGGGCGCGATGCTCGCGGGCGCCAGTTGCCTGCGCTGGGTGACGCGCCTGCTGGGGCAGCCCGACGAGCAGGCATTGCTCGATCAGGTGCGCGCCAATGTGCCGCTCGATCAGCCCGTTGCGCTGACGCAGCCGCTGTTTTTGCCTTACCTCGCGGGCGAGCGAACGCCGCATAACGATCCGCTGTTGCGAGGCGGCTTCATGAACCTGGGGCACGATTGCACGCCTGCGATGCTCGGCTATGCCGTGCTCGAAGGGGTGGGGTTCGGGCTGCGAGACGCCATGACGGCTGTGCTGTCTGCGGGCGCCTCGGTCAATGCCTGTGCCCTGGTGGGCGGCGGCGCACGCAGCGAATACTGGGCGCAGTTGTTGGCCAATGTCCTGGATCGCGAGGTGTTCACGTTGCAGGGCAGTGAGTTGAGCGCGTGTATCGGCGCAGCGAAACTCGGGTTTCTGGCCATCGGGCAGGGCACTGACCCGTTGGCGCAAGGCTTGCCGATCAAAGCCCGTTACCGGCCTATGGTGTCGGTGCAACCTGCGTTGCGAGCACGGTATGCGAAGTTCAACGGGCTGCTGGCGGCGGCGAAGGCGTTGCAGGGTTGACGAGTCCGCTCACTGTGATGGCGAGCGTGCTACTCCGGATATCCTCGGACTGCCGGTCTGGCTGCGGCGTCATCATTCAGCTCAATGCAACGCCCAAGACCGCGGTGCAGGGGGATGGCTGAACTTTGAAATGCCCTTGACCCAGAACCGGCGATGGGGCGTCTGGTCCGGCGGCAATAACGGTTGGCTGGACCATTGCTGCTGGCGTTTCGAGGCCTCGCGCCAGGCTTTCCATTCCATGGCTTCGGCGGTGTCCTTCGCCGCGCGTTCGTCGTCGAACCAGCCCAGAACGGACACCTCGCCCTGTTCGCGGCCATGTTCCACCAGCAGATAAATGTCGTACATACCTGTGCCTTTGATTCATCGATTCGGCCCGTTATTCGGGCACTACTGATGGCTTATCGACAGTTTTCGATAAATGTTGAGGTCTCGGGTGTTCGCGTCGGACCGGCGGCGGGCTGTCCCAAGCGGCGATGCAGCGCCATTGTCAGGCTATTTGGGCAGTGGCGTGAGGATTTCGCCGTTGTCGTCGAGCAGGATGAACACCAGCAGTTTCGCGGGTTTCGTGGCGCTGGCGTTGCGCGATTCGTAGTGCCTGGAGCCTGCCGGTTCGTACCAGGTTTCCCCGGCTTTGTAGGTGATGGCTTTGCCGTCGTTGACCCGCGAAATGACTTGGCCTTCCAGCACGTAGGCGATGGCGCTGCCGCTGTGGCTGTGAGGGACCGAGACCTGGCCAGGCAGGTAATCGACGGTCAGCACCATGGCTTTCTTGCCTGGCGCGTTGAGCATCGGGTGATTTTCCAGCACGGTGACTTTTTCATGGGCCTCGTCATGGGCCTGGACGTTGGAGGTGAACGGCAGCGCCAGCGTCAGACAGGGGAGGGCGACAGCGAGCAATGAGATGGCTTTCATGATGAAACCTCGGAAGTGACAGACGACACGCTATGCCTGACGTGCCGTCCGTCACACCGCCAATCCGCGGAAAGATCAAGAGTCCAATTGCGCCGTCTGCCTCCCTAGAGAATGGAAATCGGGTAGTCCACGATCAGACGGAATTCGTCCTGATCCCCTTCTGCCTGATCAGCGTTGCCGCGATGCCAGGCCTGACGGATACGAAACGACAGATTCTTGGCCGGCCCGTCCTGAATCACGTACTTGGCTTCCAGGTTGGTTTCATGGTGTTTGCCGTCTTCGCCATAACCATAGGCCCGATAGGGGCTGTCGGCGGCCATCTTGGTGCCGTCGATGTCGCGGCCGTTGACATAGCGCGCCATGAAGCTCAGCCCCGGAATGCCGTAAGCGCTCATCGCCAGGTCATAGCGTGCCTGCCAGGATTTTTCGCCGGGGCCGTTGAAGTCCGAATATTGAATCGAGTTGGCGAGGAAGATCGAATCGCCTGTCGTTCCAGGCCCGTTATCGCCAAACGACACATAGTCGAAAGGCTCGTCGCCGTGCACTTTCTGATAGGCGAGGGTAAAGGTATGACCGGCCATGAAGTTATAGGCGGCAGCGAGCGACCAGGTCGTGTTATTGATTTCGCCCGCTTTGGCCTGACCTTCGTCGTTGGTGCGATAGATATTGAAATCGAACGTCATCGACTGATCGCTGGGCATGGCCAGAACATAGTTGGCATTGGCGTAATATTGCCGCCAGACGTCTTCGAACTCCGAACCGTACAACTGCACTGACAAACTGTCGTTGATCGCATATTTGCCGCCGACGAAATCGACACTGTTGGTCGTGACCCCGGCATAACTGGCAAACAGTTCGCCACTGGCGCTGGTGTGTTGCGGACCATTACCGGCAGTGAAGTGGCCCCCTTCAAGGTCCAGTCCGGTGATTTCGCTGCTTTGCAGGCTGAAACCGGTGGCCGTTTGCGGAAACAGCCGCGTGCCACCCGCTGCGAACACGGGAGCGGTGGGTTGCATCGTGCCCCACTTGAGTTCGGTTTTGGATATGCGCGCCTTGATCGCGCCGCCTGCGGTGGCAAATTCATCTTCCGGGTTGCCGCTGCTGTCCACCGGAATATTGCCTGTGCCGGAGTGACCGGCGCCGCCGTCGAGTTTCAGGCCGTACCAACCGAAGGCATCGACGCCGAAACCGACAGTGCCCGGCGTGAAGCCGGAGCTGAAGTTGGCCATCGCGGCCTGAGACCAGTCCCTTCGATCGCTGGCACCGCTTTTACCGTCGCGATTGAAGTAATAGTTGCGTAACAACACATCCAGTTTCGCGTCTTCGACAAAGCCCTTGGCATCGGCTTGATCACTGACGAAGGCTTCTGCTTCAACTGATCGGACGTATCCCGCTGACACCGCCAACGCGATCAGACTCAGACTTATCACTCTCATAATGGCATGACCTCTGGGAGATTGAGGCAAGGTGCTATTACCGATGAGGGTAATAACGCCCACTTGCCTGCACGTCGCCAAGCGTAATACCTGAAAGTGAGTTCGCCACTTTACGCGCACAATTGCCTTCCCAACGGTCGTTTTTCAGACGATTGGTTTAGTTAACAGGCAATTAAAGCGCGTGGTTAAAGTGAAGGTTCAAACATGACCAGCTCGAACGATCAAATGGCCCCTGGCAAATCGCAGCGTTCGGTATCGCTGTCGAACGCGACCCTGCGAACGAAGCAGTTGTTCAGCAAGCCATTGAGGCCTTCGTTACTGGGCTTGGCAAAGTGTTCGGACATCGCCTGGCAGGATGACCAGTGCACGTCGATGATCCACAGGTCGGCATCTTGCGCATCGTGGGTCAGCCCGCTACTCAGGCAGCCCGGCAGGTCGGGCAGGCGCTCCACGACGGTAGCGAGGTACTCGCCAAGCTCTTTCGAGCGGCCGTGGGCGGCGTAGATTTTAACGGTGTTAGAGGCTACTTCCTGGGTCATGCGGATGTCTCCGTCGCAACGAGATCGTCTTTTCAACCGTTGCCATAGTAGTGGGGACTTGAGCAATTGCCAGTATCCAATCATGTGATTGACGAGGAGGCCAATTGAGGGGTGAGCTTGCAGCGCGCTCGCTTCTGCGTTCCAGACTCAATTAGCCCGGACACCGCCGTACGCGGCGGCGTTCGGCGGTGTCCGGGCTGGCGTGGATGAAGCGCACACGCATTGGCGTCAAACGATCAGAGCACCGCAGCGAGCAGTTTGACCAGATGCTCTCGCGTCTGATTGTCAAGGGCGGACACCGGCAGGCGCGGTTCGCCGACGTTGAGTCCGGTCAGTTCCAGCCCGGCCTTGATGGTCGCGGGCAAGCCACCCTTGAGGATGAAGTCCAGCACTGGCAACTGCCGATAGAACGACTCGCGAGCGCCGGGCAGATCGCCCTCCAGAATGGCGTGGTACAAGTCCAGGTTCAGCGCCGGAATCAGGTTCGGCGCAGCCGTGCACCAGCCTTTTGCCCCGGCCACGAACGCTTCGAGGGCCAACGGGTTGCAGCCGTTGTAGAACGGCACCTGACCTTCTCCCAACAGATGCAGCTTGTGCATGCGTTGAATGTCGCCGGTGCTTTCCTTGACCATCGTGACGTTCTCGACAGCGTGGAAAATTTTCAGGATCAGATCCACCGACATGTCAGTGCCGCTGGTGGCCGGGTTGTTGTAGAGCATGATGGGGGTGGCGATGGCATCGCCGATCGCTGTGTAGTGTTGCAGGATTTCCTTCTCGCTCAGTTTCCAGTACGAGGCGGGCAGCACCATCACTGCGTCGGCGCCACGGGCTTCGGCAAAGCGCGCCCGCTGCACGGCCTTGGCGGTGGTCAGGTCGGACACGCTGACGATTACCGGCACCCGTTTGTTGACGTATGCGGTGCTGAATTCGGCGACTTCCTGCCATTCGGCATCGCTCAGATAAGCGCCTTCACCGGTACTGCCCAGTGGGGCGATGGCGTGGACGCCGCCATCGATCAAGCGGTCGATGGAAGTCCCCAGTGCGGCGAGATTCAGGCCTTTGCCGTCTGCGTCGAAGGGGGTGACGGTGTAACCGATGATGCCGTGAATGGCGGTGGACATGGCAATGCTCCTGAAGGGGTGATGGATCAGACGAGGCAGTCGACGTGCTGGTTGAGGGTGCGGCGCACGTAATAGTTGAAGGCGGCGCTGTGGCGTTTGGGGCGGGACACCCAGTCATGGGCCTCGTTGCCCAGGTGGGCAGGTATGGGCTTGATCTGCCCGGCGGACATCGCCAGCAATTGCAGTTTCGCTGCCCGCTCGATCAGCACCGAGATCACGCAGGCTTCTTCCACCGTGCTGCCGGTGGAAAGTTGGCCGTGGTGAGAGAGCAGGATGGCGCGCTTGTCGCCCAGGGCGCCGGAGATGATTTCACCTTCCTCGTTGCCCACCGGCACGCCTGGCCAGTCCTTGAGAAACGCGCAGTCCTCGTAGAGCGGGGTGAGGTCCATGTGCGAAATGTCCAGCGGCACCTCCAGCATCGACAACGCGGCGATGTGGGTCGGGTGGGTGTGGATGATGCACTGCACATCGGGGCGTGCGCGGTAGACCCACGTGTGGAAGCGGTTGGCGGGATTGGGCATGCCATGGCCTTCGAGCACCTCGAGGTCTTCGTTGACCAACAGCAGGTTGCTGGCGGTGATTTCATCGAAGCCCAGCCCCAACTGCTGGGTGTAGAAGGTGCCGGGCTGTTCGCCGCGTGCGGTGATTTGCCCGGCAAGACCGGAGTCATGGCCGTTGTCGAACAGGATGCGGCAGGTCAGCGCCAGCTTCTGTCGCAGCGTCCAGGTGTTGTCTTTTAACGTACTATCCATCTGCGCGTTGGAGCGCGTCATCAGATGGTCTTTGGAGAGTTCCAGAGTCGTGGCCATGAAGCGGTCCTCGGCAGTTGGGTTCGCAAGGGTGAAGGCAGCGTGATCGTGAGGCGGTCGCGCTGCATATGACACAAAATAATACTAATGACACAAAGTGTCATTAGCAATGCACGGGTTTACCGGCCGACGGAAATGTTTTATCCATGTCCATTCGCTTGAAGCTGTTACGCAAAAAAATGGGGGTCACGCTCGAAGCCCTGGCTGAGCGCTCCGGCATGACCAAAAGCTACTTGTCCAAGGTCGAGCGCGGCCTGAATACGCCGTCCATCGCGGCGGCGTTGAAACTGGCCAAGGCGCTGCACGTCAACGTCGAAGAGCTGTTCAACGAGGCCGAAGCCGATCTGGATAGCTACAGCGTGGTGCGCCAAGGCCAGCGTCAGATGCTGACCAACAGCGAGCAAGGCTCAAGTTATGCGGTGCTGGCCCATCAGGTCAGCGACCGCAACTTGCTGCCGTTCATGATGTTTCCGCCTGCCGAGTTCGCAGGCACCACGTTCAAGGAGCACGTGGGCGAAGAGTTCCTGTTCGTTCACGAGGGCCGGGTCGAAGTGGATTTCATGACCGAAACCGTGATCCTCGAACGCGGCGATGCCCTGCATTTCAACGCCCAGAAACCCCACCGTCTGCGTTCGCTGGGCGGCGTTCAGGCGCAATTGCTGGTGGTGGTGCACAGCGAACCGGACGACGCGCACGAGCATTAAGCGAGCGGTCAGGCCGGGTTGTGCCGTTCGATGACTTCGGCCAGCACTGCCAGGTCCATCTCGCCTTCGCCGTGATCGACCGCTTCTTGCAGATGCCCGCGAATCAGTTCGGCGCCGGGCAACTGCACGTTGACCTGCCCGGCAGCGGCGAGGATCAGGTCGACGTCCTTGAGTCCGAGCACGGCCTTGAACGCAGCAGGCTCATAGCGTCGCTCGCCGATCAGCGCGCCGTAGCCCGAATACACCGGTCCGGTGAAGATGGTGCTGGAAACCAGGTCTACCAGATCCGCTGACTTCAGGCCGTGTCGACTCACCAGTACGGCAGCCTCGCTCATGGCCTCGACAGCGGCGACCAGCAGGAAGTTGGTGGCCAGTTTCATCGCGTTGGCCGCCGAGGCTTTTTCGCCAAGACGCCAAGTCTTGCGGCCGATCAGGTCCAATAATGGCTGGACCGTATTGATGGCCTGCTCGGAACCCGCCGCCAGAATGTTCAGTTGCGCCGCCGCCGCGACATTGGGACGGCCCATGACCGGTGCGGCGATGTAATCGATGCCTTGGGCGCGGTGCAGGTCGGCCAGTTCGTCGGCGAAGGTCACGGCGATGGTCGCCAGATTGACGTGAATCAACGGCGCCTTGAGCTGCTTCAACAGCCCCGAATCCACTAGCACGGCACGCAGAGCCTTGTCGTCGGCGAGCATGCTGAACACCACATCGGCAGCGAACGCCTGGGCCGGTTCACTCACTGCCGTGGCACCCAGTTCCACCAGCGGCTGCGTGGCCTGGGGTGAACGGTTCCAGACGCGCACGGCGTGGCCGCCCTTGATCAGATTCGTTGCAATCGCCTGGCCCATGTTGCCCAGCCCCAGAAAACCGATGTTCATTGGCGTGTTCTCCGCTTCGAGTGGTCGATGGTCAGCGACTCTAGCACTGTGTTTAGGTGCTGACGGTAGTACCTAGGTGTTGGGTGAAGTGTTTCATTCCGGTGTGCGCAAGCGCCAGATCAACAGCGCCGCCAGTAGCTGACTGACCCCGTAGAACGTGAACAGTTGCTGCACTGTCCAGCGATGGTCGAGCAAAAGACCGGCCACGGGGGGGGGAGAGGATGGCACCCACGCGACCGGTGGCCAGTACAAACCCGACGCCCCGGGTCCGAATCGCGGTGGCGAATCCTTGTGGCGCGAGGGTGAACAACCCGGCGATGGCGCCATACAGCAGCAAGCCGCTGCTGACCCCCATGGTCACGGCTAGCCAGGCCAGGTGGGTGGCGGGGACCATCAACGTCATCAACACCGCATTGACCAGCAAAAAAAACGGTAGCAGCCTGGCGCAACCGAAACGGTTGGCACTCAGCCCCATCAACAGCGCGCCCAACATGCCGCCGAGGTTGAGCAGCACGCCGCCTGCCGCGCCGTCCTTCTCCGAGAAGCCGCTTTGGGTCAGCAGCACGGGTGTCCAACTGGTGATGAAGTAAAAGCTGAACATGATCAGGAACAGCGCCAGTGCCAGCGATACCGTACGAGTCGCCTGACCGGCCGTGAACAGGAGGCGATAGCCGAGGGGGGGCGGCTGTCGTGGTTCTACGTTACCGCTCGATGCTGAATAGCAGGCTTTGCTTCTGGCCGGGCACATCGTCCAGCAAGCCGCACCGTTGCATTCCCAGCTTTTCCAGCACCTTGATCGAGGCTGCATGATCAGGGCGCACAACGGCCCAGACACGGTTGATACCCGGTCTGGCGAAGGTGTTCTCAAGCGCAACCCGGCCCATTTCCGTCGCATAGCCTTTACCCCAGGCATCACTGGCGAAGCGGTAACCCAGATTCAGTCTTCTATCGCCCAGAAAATCGTACAGCCCGACACCTCCAAAGCCGATCACCTGTTCAGGCGATGCATCTTCCGCGATCGCCCACCAGCCGAAACCGTATTCGTTCCAATGCTCCACCCAGCCCGTCAAAAGTGCTTGAGCCTGCCCCAGACTTTTCATCGGGCCTGCGGGATTGAATAGTTGAGTCTGCGGATCGCTGTAAATCTCGAACAACCGATTCACATCGCTCGGTTCAGGCGGGCGGCAAATCAGACGGTCGCTGGAAATCGGCATGATTCGGTCTTGTATTGAGGGCGAGCGGATAAACCTAGCACTATCCAAACGGTTCTATCCGTTTTTTAGTGTGAGCTACCACTCGCCAGTGACTGCACATTGATCAATGTGTTGACCTGCCGTCACTTTGCCCCGACGCAAGACAGACCCTCACGTCCTCAAGCAACCCCGGCCCCTCCGGCGTCCAGCCCAACCGGCGCCGGGTTTTCTCGTTGGACGCGGAAAAGTCTCGACCCGCGAACACGGACAGCCAGCCGAAATGCGCCGCGGCATCTGCCTCCGATAACGAGACGGTTGGCACGCCAAGCCCTTGGCCAATAACGTGCGCGATGTCACGGGCGGCAATGTGCTGTTCGGCGGTGGCATGGTAGCGGGCGCCGGGTTGGTGGTGCTCCAGCGCCAGGCGGTAGAGGTGCGCGGTGTCGGCCAAGTGGGCGGCCGACCACGGGTTGAGGCCCTCGCCGAGGTAGGCGGACACACCGGTCTGCCGCGCCAGGTCGATGAGGTAGCTGACCAGCCCTTGTCGTTGCGGGTTATGGATCTGCGACAGGCGCATCACCACCACGTTGAGGCCACGCTGCTTCAACGCTTCCCCCGCCAGTTCCGATGCCACGCGCGGGTTGGTGTGATGAGGGTCGAAATGGTCTTCATCGGCCAGCGGCTCCGACGCGGTGGCGCCCATGGCCGTGCCAGACGTGATGATCAAGGGGCGCGTCGAGCCTGCCAGTGTTTCGCCCAGCGCAGTGATCACGCGGGCGTCTTTCTGGCAGTTGTCCGCGAAGTGGGCGAAGTTGTGATCGAAGGCGGTGTGGATCACGGCGTCACAGTGCTCGGCGCCTTTTTGCAGGCTGGCCAGATCTTCGAGGGTGCCGTGATGAGCCTGGGCGCCGAGCCGGTGCAGAGCCTGGGCGCCTTCCTCGGAGCGGGTCATGCCCAGGACCTGATGGCCTGCGGCGAGCAACTCCCGTGTCACTTGAGCACCGATGAAGCCCGTGGAACCGGTCAGAAATACGCGCATGGGGTCATTCTCTCTTTGCGGAAAGCACCAGCCTGCGCGTAGTGTTTATCCGGTTAAAGCCGTGGCGTTATCAGGGTATAAACACTAACAGGGTAGGACGATGTCAGGTCAGTCGGTGCAATTGCTGGGCGCGTATTTGAAAGATTGCCGGGCGCGGCTTGACCCGGCCAGTTTCGGTTTTTCCAGCGCGCGCAGGCGTACGCCGGGGTTGCGCCGCGAAGAGGTGGCGCAGCGGGCGCACATCAGCGCCACCTGGTACACCTGGCTGGAGCAGGGGCGTGGCGGCGCGCCGTCTGCCGAGGTGTTGAACCGCATCGCTCAGAGTCTATTGATGACCGAGCCTGAGCGGGAGCACCTTTTCATGCTGGCATTCGGGCATCCGCCTGAAGTGGTGTATCGCGCGCCAGAAGGGGTGACACCGCGCCTGCAACGGGTGCTGGACACGTTCACCCACAGTCCGGCGATCATCAAGACGGCGACCTGGGACGTACTGGCCTGGAACCGCGCTGCCGCAGCGGTGTTCACCGATTACAGCCAACTGCCAATCAAGCAGCGCAACATCCTGCGTCTGATGTTCTGTGGCGACGGCGTGCGGGAGCGGCAGGCCGATTGGGAAAGCATGGCGCGCTTTTTGGTGGCGGCCTTTCGTGCCGATGCGATTCGGGCAGGGGCGGCGTCCGAAGTCAGCCAGCTTGCAGAAGAGTTGTGTGTGCTGAGCCCGGAATTCGCCGCCTTCTGGCGGGACAACGACGTGCGGGTTCATGGCGAGGGCACCAAGCGCCTGCGCCATCCGGCGCAAGGCGTGATTGAGCTTGAATATTCCGGGTTCGCGGTGGACGGTCGCCCGGATTTGGGGATGATTGTCTATAACCCGGCGACTGAGGCCGATGCGGCGCTGATACGGCAACTGATGATGGATGGGGTGGCAGGGCCGTGAATGCCCCGCCGAAGGGACGCGTTCAGGGCTCAGTCATACAACCGATGCTCGATCTCTTCCAGCGTGGCGCCTCGGGTTTCCGGCACCCACCGAGCGACGAAAATCAGTGAAAGCACTCCGGCGCCGACGAATACGAAAAAGGTCTGGCCGATGCCAAGGGTCGCGATCATGCTCGGGAAGAACAGGCCGATCATGACGTTGGTCAGCCAGCACGGGCGTCAGTGGGAGTGAGCTTGCTCACGAAAGGGTGCTATCAGCCGCTACCGATGTCGCGGCACGAGCGTATTCGTGGGCAAGCCCAGTCTCACAGGGCTTTTGGGGCGTAACGTAGGTGTTACATGAGGTGTTCTCGCGCAGAAATCCATGCGTTGCCGCGAGACAAGGCCGATTCTGCTGGTGACCAGCGTGCCGTTTCGCTGCCAGCAGGAGCGGGAAATGGGATTTCGGCGTGTGCTGCGTTCAGATTTTCCGCACTTGAAAATCGATGAGCGCGTGATGTCCGACGATCGTCCGGAGACCACCGCCGAGCATCTGATGCGTTACTTCTCAAAACACGACTACCCGGCAGCGATCTATAACGTGGCAGGTGCAAGCCGGGGAGTGGCCCAAGCGTTGAGCAGGGTCACCGCTGAGCGGCGGCCCATTTTTGTGGGCCATGAGTTGACCGTCCACACTCGCGCCATGCTCGAGAGCGGGGTGATGGACTACGTGATTTCCCATGACTTCGTCGGCGAGACAGCCGCCGCTGGGCGCTGGATTCGCGAAACGCTGGAAGGCGCCAGGGCCGCACCGCCTTCATCCAGATTCTGGTGCACACGCGGTATAACTGTGAGGGGTAAAGCAGAGAGCGGTCGTCTCAACCGCTCCCCCCTCCTGGATCATCCTCCGGCGCCACCTGCGCTCGACGAGCTACCGGACGAGCCCTTCGAACCACTGCCAGTGGAGCCCGAGCCGGTTTGCTCGCCACCGGGCAGGTCGACGCCGTTGCTGCCACCGGTCCCATTGCTCATCGATCCATTGTTCATGCCCCGGCGAATGCCCGTGGCAGGATCGCCTTTGTCCATGTCGGTGCCTTGGCGTTGCACATCGTTGCCTTGGGTTCTTGGGTCCATGCCGGTTTGAGAAGGGGGCGCGCCCATTTCAGGGGTGGCTGCCCCGGCCAGCGCTGTAATCGATGCGCATGTCAGAACACAGCCCAGCGCCACTGTCGCAAATGATCTGTTCATCAGGAGATCTCCGTGTCTTGAATCCTGTCCTGAAATTGGGCAGTCGATCATCAAACAAAGTGCCATCATGGCGACCAGCGGCAGTCATCTGCCGTTCAAGGGGCCGAAACGTTGTCGAGGATGGAGGGCAGCAGCGGTGCGTCCCCCAGATTGCCTTCTATCTGTCCGGCCACGTAATACACCCCGGCGAGCACGCCGAAATCCGGGTTGTCGATCAGGCTGCGCTTTTTCTCGTTGAGCGCCGCATACAGACTGCTGCGCATCTGCTCTTCCATGTCGGCACGCTGGCTTTGATGGGCAAGGGCGCCAATGCCAAGGGTGCCGACGGAGATCATCAGCCCGGCCACGCGACCCACCGCAGCGGCAACGGCACTGGCAGCGCCCCGTGGGGCAAGGCTGGCTTCGAGTTTCTCACTGGAGCGAATCGCCACCGCCGAAATGCCCGCGTCCGGCCGTCCGGCGTCGGGGCCTGTGGCGGCAGTGTGAATCTGTTCGATCAAAGCGGCGTAGGCGGGCATTTTTACCAGCGGCTCCGCATGGATCACTTCATAGAGTGTGGCGTTGCGGCTGGACGGCGGGGCGAGGGTGATGGCCGGGATCTGCTTGAGGTGAGCATCGAACTGTTCGTCGGGAATACGGTAGTGCCTGGCGATGGACGGCAATTGCTGCCCAAGTAACTGCACGTAGTAAGCGGTCGCTTGGGCGGTGACCGCTTCAGGGTCGATTTCTTTCGCGACCGGGTCCAGAACCCGCTCGTGATACTGCTCTTGAAGATAGCCATCGAGTCGTTGAGCGGCGGTCTGTTCGCCTTGCTTTGCACTGAGCTTGTACCAACTGACCTTGGCGGTCAGCCATTGCTGGGTCCAGTAACCGGTGAACCAAGGGATGAAATCCGATTCCGTGCGTTGGTAGACGCTGTCCATCCAGCGGTCCATGGTCTCGGTGGCGTATTGCCGGGCCGGGGCGGTGGCGTTTTTGACGCGTCGAGGATCTCCTGATCCACCTGATGCCAGGTCTCGGGGGCAACGGGCACGATGACTGTAGGCGCGGGTTTGTGTGCCGAAGTACACGCGGCCAACGCCAGCAGCAATAACAAGCTCGGTGCACGCAGGTTCACGATGGCTATCCCTGGCGTTGCAGAAAGGTCTGCCCGGTGGCGTCGGACGGCGTATCGGCGGCGGGTTTGTGCAGTATAGGCAGCGAAAAGTGCTGGGCTGCGAAGGGGCGAGCCGCGTCGCTTGCCGGTTTGCGCAAAAAATTCGCATATTCATAGGCTTAGTGTGAAAAAAGACGTTGACACACTTTTGAATATCCGTAGAATGCCGCCTCACAGCAGGCACGTAGCTCAGTTGGTTAGAGCACCACCTTGACATGGTGGGGGTCGTTGGTTCGAGTCCAATCGCGCCTACCAAACAAATCCGCTCTGCTGGGCGGTGACGAAAAGGGCGAATCGAAAGATTCGCCCTTTTTTATTGCGCTTGTTTTATGTGTCCCGTTTCGCATCTACAGGCCCGTGCCTCGGTCTTCTGCGCTGCATTTGTTAATGCGGCCTTCGACGCCGCCTCGAAAAAAATCCTGATTTTTCAAGCCATCGGCTGGACCTTTTGCCACGATGCGCGATCATCAGTGCATGGATATCGAAAGGAGGTGCGTATGTTAAGTCGGTCACTGACCCTTGCCGTTCTGTTGGCGGTTGCCAGTCCCCTGATGGCTGCCGATGGAGACACCCCACTGGCTCAGGAGCGCGGCAGGTCCCGTCCGTTGATCATCATTGCCTCCAGTTCCGTGGATTCGACGCTGACCACACTCAAGAAGCAGCTCGATGAACCTGCCAACAAAGAAGGCTTCGCCAAGCGCAGCATGGTGCTTTACACCATTGTCGGTCTTGCCGGGCAGCGTAACGGCAAGGAGATGGACGCGCAGTCGACCATGGCCCTGATTCGCGAGTTGAAGCTGGGTGTGCTGGACAAGGAGCAGGCGCAAGTGATTCTGGTCGGCAAGGACGGCGAGAAAAAGATCGACCACAAGGGGCCTATCGATCCCAAGGAGATTTTCAGCACCATCGATCAGATGCCCATGGCTGAAAAAGAGGCCGCCGCCCCGGCGCCGGTCGCCCCTGCCGCTGAAACCAAAGCCGCCGGGCAAGGGGGCAAACCGGGCAAGGCAGGCAAAGGCGCAGCCGCTGCACCGCCTGCCGGCCTGGATGATTGAGCATCCGATGGGTCCTTGCTGGTAAGATCGCTCCTTTTCGATCGAAAGGACTGTCATGAAACACTGGGCGGGAGCGGTAGCGCTGGCGATGCTGGCGGGTTGCGTGAGCATGGATCAAATGCGTTCGGCCGGGCCTGCGCAGGTGTATTCGAGCCAGAAACCCGCGGCTGCAGTGGCCGAGTGCATCAAGGTGAGCTGGGCGAATGTGCAACTGTTCGGCGATGTGGCCGATGTGTTCATGGAAAACGGCAAGGCTGGCGACTTCACCGTCTACACCACTGAAAGCGAATATTTCGCTGACGTGAGCGGGAAGGGCGGTGCCACCACCATCAACTTCTACGCCAAGCCTGGCGCAAAGGTGGCCGATCAGCGTGGCGCGGTGGTCGCGACCTGTTTGTGATGGGTTGACAGCGATCCCTGAAAGCACGACACGCGCGTGCCTTCAGGGATTTTTCATATCTACGCACCCGATGACTACATCGGCGGTGTCACGCCATTCTCCCCGGCTGAAATCGACAGCGCCGTCAGCGCGCCATCGGCACCGGGCTGCGCTTGCAGCACCACCTTGACTCCCGGCTTGAGCAGGCTGCGATCTCCCGGCACCAGATTGACGATGGGCACGTCGTCCGGAACCACGATCTTCTTCTGGCCCCCTTTGTAGTTCACTGTGATGGTGCGCCCGTTGCTGGTCACCAGATCACCCACCGAGCCGTTGGTCATGGTGCTGTCCTTGCCCAGATCGAACGCCCGATGCCCATCTCCCGTGCCGGCCATTTCCGGTGGAAAGACGTGCACTTCCAGCGCCTTGAGCGTGCCATCAGCCTGCGGAATGGCCGCTGAACCCACGTAGCTACCCGGTTTGATTTCCGAGACCTGCGCCAAGGTCACGCCGCGTACCTGTGTGTTTGGGGTCAGATTGACCTGAAGGTCTTCTCCGCGGTTGCTGTGGACCTTGAGCGAATCCCCTTCGATGGCCGTGATGGCGCCGCGCACGCGGGTGGGTTTGGCGTCATCGGCGTGTCCGGGGCCGGTCATCATCAGCGCCGATGCCATCAGGCTTGAAATCAGCAGGGTGTCACGCAGTCGCTTGCCTGTTGTGGTTCTCATGGGTGTCGCCGTCCTGTGTGGTCTGTTCGATTTTAAAGTGTCGAGCTTAGCGCCAGCGGCCGGAGAAGTTCATGACATCCCGGTCAGAAAGCGAACACTCGGTTGGGAGTGTGTGAGGGCGCATGATGCCGTGCCATGCAGGCCTATACATAGACTATTTGCATAGTGATTTAGAATTAAAATGAATTTATGTAATTAAAAAACCGGTGATAAGGTTTTAAACAGTCGCTGGAACCCTCCGTAACAGTTATTAAAACGGCCCAGATGACCACGTCCATTTCATTCATCTGGTAAAGGAACACCCATGGCCGTTTTCGATCATCTAAGCCGCCGTCGCGCGCTGGGTCTGGTGGGCGCTGCACTGGCGTCGCCGCTGTTGTTGTCATTGCCGCGAGGCGTCTGGGCTGCGGATGAACACGCGGGCCATGAGGCGCACGGCGCAGGTGCCGAGCCTGCCGGGACGGGAGATTTCATCCGTCTTGACCAACCTCGTGCGCTGAAGCTGGCGGTCAATCTCAACGCGGTGTGTCTGGCACCAGTGGTGATCGCCCACGGTCAGGGCTTCTTCAAAAAGCACAATCTGGACGTTGAGCTGGTCAACTTCGGTAACTCCACCGAGGTCTTGCTGGAGGCCATCGCCACCGGCAAGGCAGACGCAGGCATCGGCATGGCGTTACGCTGGCTCAAGGCGCTGGAGCAGGGCTTCGACGTCAAGCTCACCGCCGGTACCCATGGTGGCTGCCTGCGTTTGTTGACGGCAGCGAACGGCGGCGCGAACACACTGGAAGACCTCAAAGGCAAGGCCATCGGCGTGACCGACATGGCCAGCCCGGATCGCAACTTCTTCTCCATTTTGCTGAAAAAGCACGGTGTGGACCCGGTGCGCGACGTGGAGTGGCGGCTGTATCCGGCTGACCTGCTGGGCACGGCGCTGGAGCGTGGCGAAGTGCAGGCGGTCAGCGGCAGCGACCCGTTCATGTATCGCCTGATCAATGCAGGCAAGGCGCGAGAGTTGTCGACCAATCTGGTCGAGGAGTACGCCAACCTGAGCTGCTGCGTGGTCGGCGTCACGGGCAAGCTGGCACGGGACGACAAGCGAGTGGTCGCGGCACTGACGCAGGCCATTCTCGAAGCCCACGATTACTCGGTCAAACACCCCGAAGAAGTCGCCAAGGGTTTCCAGGCCTACGCCTTGAACACCACTACCGAAGAAGTGGTGGCGATCCTGCACGATCACACCCATGGTCATCACGCGGTCGGCGCGGCACTGACCGCCGAGATCGCCACCTACGTGCGGGATTTGAAAACCGTCGAAGTGATTCGCCAAAGCACCGACCCTGCCACCTTTGCCGGGGAGATCACTGCCGATGTCTTCAGTTGAACTGGTCGATGTACATGAGCCGGAGGGCGTACAACCCCATCGAATTTGGGTACAGGGACTGGTCGCTGCCGGGATGTGGATCGCTGCGGCGGCGTTGATTGTCTGGTGGCCTGATGTGTCGCGGCGCTGGCCGATGACTCAAGGGCTGGCCAATCTGTGTCTGGCGGTGGCGGCGCTGATTGTCTGTGCGGTGATTGGCAGTCGATGGTCAGCGCGTTTGGGGCGGCGCGCCCGATCCTTGGGGCCGTGGCTGATCGTTTTGCCGCTGGTCTTGAGCCTGTGGGAAGTGTTCACCGCCAAACTGGCCTGGCTGCCGGTGCCGTTTTTCGCGCCACCTCAAGCGTTACTCGATGTGTATTTCGATGACTGGCCGCGCCTGGCCGACAGTCTGTTTCACTCGGCGATCCTGCTGGGCAGCGGTGTGGCTGTGGGAGCGATCACCGGGTTTGTGGCCGGGGTGGCGATCGGTTGGTCGCGCAGCATCGGCTACTGGCTGCACCCGGTGTTGCGCATTCTCGGGCCGGTGCCGTCGACGGCCTTGTTGCCGCTGTGCTTCTTTCTGTTTCCCAGCAGTTGGAGCGCCAGCGTGTTTCTGATTGCGTTGGCCACTTGGTTTCCGGTGACGGTGCTGACCTGGTCCGGGGTGTCCAGCGTTGACAAGGCCTACTACGACGTGGCCCGCACCCTCGGCGCAAAGCAGCGCTTTCTGATCTTCAACGTGGCGATTCCGGCGGCGCTGCCCCATGTTTTTGTCGGTTTGTTCATGGGCCTGGGGGCGTCGTTCTCCACCCTTGTCGTCGCGGAAATGATGGGCGTCAAATCCGGTATCGGCTGGTATTTGCAATGGGCACAGGGCTGGGCCGCCTACGCCAACATGTATGCGGCGTTGTTGATCATGGCGCTGGCCTGTTCGGGGCTGATTTCGGGCCTGTTTTTGATTCGTGACCGGTTATTGGCCTGGCAGCAGGGAGCAATGAAATGGTGAACACCGCTTACGTGAATGACGCACGGCAGGGAGCGGGGCTGGCGTTGCGGATCGACAACCTCAGCCATGGGTTTTCGCTGGAAGGGCATCGACTGCCGGTGCTGGAGCGGGTGTCTCTAAGTATCGCGCCTGGGGAGTTCGTCGCCTTATTGGGGCCTTCAGGGTGCGGCAAGTCGACGTTACTACGGTTGGTGGCAGGTCTGGAAACTGCTGATCGCGGGGCGTTGCAGGCCGATGGCGTTGACATCATTTCGCCTGATCCGAGTCGCGTGGTGGTGTTTCAGGACCCGACGCTTTACCCATGGCGCCGGGTCTGGGACAACGTCGCGCTGGGCCTGGAAGCCCAAGGCTTGCTCAAGACCACTGGGCACAAGGTCGATCAGGCGCTGGCGAAGGTGGGGCTGAGTCCGTTCGCCCGTGCCTATCCCCGGCAGTTGTCCGGTGGCATGGCGCAACGTGTGGCGTTGGCGCGAGCGTTGGTCAACGAGCCGCGTCTGCTGATTCTCGATGAGCCATTGGGCAAGCTGGATTCGTTGACTCGCATCGCCATGCAGCAAGAGCTGATCGACCTCTGGCAGCGTCAGGGTTACACGGCGCTGCTGGTGACCCACGATGTGGAAGAGGCGTTGCTGCTGGCCAATCGGGTGATTGTTTTTAGCGACCGGCCTGCGACCATCAAGGCCGAACTGACCATCGACCGCGGTTATCCCCGGCATCGTGACGACCCATACCTGCTGCAGTTGCGCAAACAGATTCTGGGGTTGTTGGGACTGGGCGAAAGCTGGTGACGAGCGAATAACGAAAGCGCGCATCGGTCGTCGTCACGACCGTGCGCGCTTCATTGAGCGTTACTGCTGTTGCAGGGAGAGGGTGGTGTTGGCCAGTTTCGGCTGGTTGAACATGCTCACTAGCACCTCATCGAGGATCGACGATGCGCCCCATGGACGGGAGTCGTTGAGGATCGCAACCACCGCCCAGGTGTTGCCGTTGCTGTCGCGGCTGAACCCGGCGATGGCGCGCACGGTGTTCAGGGTCCCGGTCTTGATGTGGGCTTCGCCACGCAGCGCGGTACGCTTGAGGCGTTTGCGCATGGTGCCGTCCATCCCAGCCAGCGGCAGTGAACTCATGAACTCGGCCTGATAGGGGCTGTTCCAGGCGGCCTGAAGCATCTGCGCCATTTCACGGGCACTGACGCGCTCTGCGCGAGAGAGGCCCGAGCCGTTCTCCATCACCAGGTGCGGCGCGGTAATGCCCTTTTTCGCCAGCCACTGACGAATCACCCGCTGTGCAGCCTTGGCGTCATCGCCGTCGGCCTCGTTGCGGAATTCCGCCCCCAGGCTCAGGAACAGTTGCTGGGCCATGGTGTTGTTACTGAATTTGTTGATGTCGCGGATGATTTCCGCCAGGTCCGGCGAGTAGGCCTTGGCCAGCAGTTTGGCGCTGCCGGGAACGACGTCCAGACGGTCCTTGCCGAGAATGGTGCCGCCCAGTTCCTGCCAGATCGCGCGCACGGCGCCGGCGGTGTAGGTCGGGTGGTCGAGCAGCGACAGGTAGGTCTGGGAGTTGCAACCATCGCCCAACTGGCCAGACACCGTCACGGTGATGCCGCCATCTGCGTCGGGGACCGGGTTGTACAGCACGTCGCCCGTGCATTTGTTCGACGCCAGTGCCTTGACCTGATTGTTGATGTGGATCGCCGCGATTGGCGGTTCAACCGACACCAGAATCTTGCCGCCGTCGTTGCGGGTCACGAAACGCAAGGCCTTGAGGTTGACCATCAACGAGTCAGGTCGCACCAGGAATGGTTTGTTCTTGTCGTTGCCGTCGTCATCGAAAACCGGCAGTTGTGGCTGGATGAAGTGGCTGCGATCGAGCACCAGATCGCCGGTCACTTGCTGCACGCCGTTGGCTCGCAGATCGCGCATCAGCAACCAGAGTTTTTCCATGTTCAGTTTCGGGTCGCCGCCACCTTTGAGGTAGAGGTTGCCCCGGAGCACGCCGTTGCTCAGGATGCCGTCGGTGTAGAACTCGGTTTTCCACTGGTGAGTCGGGCCGAGCATTTCCAGCGACGCGTAGGTGGTTACCAGCTTCATGGTCGAGGCCGGGTTGACCGAGACGTCGGCGTTGTAGACGGTGGGGGTGCCAGGACCGGTCAGCGGCAGCAGGACCAGCGACAGGGCGCTGTTGTCGAGTTTGCTGGCTTTGAGCGCAGCCTCGACTTTTGGTGGCAGCGCGGTATTGATCGGTGCGGCAGAAACAGACAAGGAAATCGGAAGAAGCAGGGTGGCAAGCAACAACGGACGCAAAGACTTGATCATTCAATAAAACCCTACTGCAAAAGAGGGGAAACAATGAGGGGGTGAATTCCCTCGTGACCTGAACATGAACCGGAACTGATAAAAGATCTCGTTCCTTGAGATGAAGGTATAGCCCAACCATGAGGCGGCATTATGCCCCAAGGCGACGTGACTTGCGCCGGGGAACCGCCGTCAAAAGCGGCTATTTTTACACATGTCAGCGAACTGTCAGGTGAAAAGGCGGTTTTTTGTACGCACTTCCCCGTAATGCCGTGCTCAAGGCGGATCGTCACCCATAAAAAACGCCCGAGGGACACGCTTTTGACAGGCGCATAAAAAATCCGATGCTCGTTTCCAGGCATCGGATTTTGCGGTTCACAGGCTAAACATCAGTCTTACCTGACAGGCATCAGGCTTGAGCCGGTTTTTTAAGGGGGGTGATTATGAACTCTGCAAGTGCTTGGCAGCCTCGACCCCCGCCGAACTGAGCTTGACCGGGTAGCGCAATGAACGCTCGCCCTTGATGGGGTGGTCGACGCAGCCGTCGTGAATCAGGCCCGCGTTCTGTAGATGTTCCAGGGTGTCGGCGACGGCGTGTTCGCCCCGGTAATTGTCCAACACTTCTTTGCCCAGTCCGACCGGGTGAGCGTGCAAGAGCCGGGTCAGCACCTCGTTCTTGAGTGCGTTATCGATGGTCATATTTTCCTCGCTTTGCTGGTTTGATGAGCGCTGCTTGTAAATACCGACCACGCGATACAGGGATCGTTTTGAGTTTTTACGTGCTCAGGTGCGTTTCCACTGTACCTGAGTCACGCCCAGGCCTTCAGCATAGAGCATCGCCAGACGCAGCGGCCCTGTGGCAATGCTGCCTTCAAGATTGCCGACGCCTGCGTGCAATGTGGCGAAGTGCAATGCTTCGCTTTCGCACAGGTGTTTGGCGTGATGGGAAAACTGTCGGGATTCGCCTCGAAAACGGTAATGAATTTCAAAATCCTTAGAGTCATTCATCATCATGGGCCTGTTGGGCGTCGTGTACGCCGGTCTGAAATTTGAGTACTTCCTGATGTACCTGACAGGGTGGTCGCTTAATGCATCGGCGATGCTGTCACTTCATTTCGAGATCGATGCAGGCTGCTGGAGCGTTTTCCGGCCTTGGATCGTGGTGCGTTTTCTCTGCCTGAGACGAGTAACCTGCGTTGACTGAACCGGCTACTGACCGGCAGAGAATTGCATTGTTTTTGTGCTGTTTGCACCTTGTGCCGATGAGCGGCCATGTGCCATATCTGTTCGAGTGTGCTCGTACTTCGCCTGCTAAAAAACGCCTTGGCATTGCATGTTTTTGAATGGATGGGGAGCGTCGGTGATCGCTGCGCGACTCGGTGCAGCGTCCGCATGCTCGTTTTTTTCAGGTAGGGGCAATGTGATGGCCCGCGCCTCGCCTCATTTCTGGAAAAATCCTTCTCTTTCAGGGAATTCCGGGGCAAAGCGTATGCGAAGTATTGGGTTGGGCGTGACGGCATTGGCTTTGATGGTGGCAGTGATGCCCGCGCAGGCCCGTGATATCAGCAAAAATGATGTTCAGGTGTGCAAGTGGGGTTCAGGCGTCGCGGGGGCGGCGCAGCAATCCAAGTTATCGGGTACGACGCTTTACAGCGCCCGCAAGAAATTGCAATCGCGCAAGTACGCTCAGCCCTGGATGCGCAAAATGGCGCTGGGCATTACCGAGCAAACCTACAAGAGCCCGTCTCGCCTGAAACCGGCGGCCGTCAAGCAAACATATTATGAGGGCTGCATTCAGCACGATCTGGCGCGCAAATGACACGAAAAACGGGGCACAGTCAACCGCGCCCCGTTTTGTGTTTTTGCGGTCAGCGGCAGTTGCCCGCGAGGTGATAATGCTGCGCTTCAGCAGCGGCCGTGCTGTCGAATTCCACGCGGTTTTTCTCCGACACGCTGTTGTACGAAGGGCAATCCGGGCGGTGGTAGATCATGGTCTTCTTGTTGCCGCGGATCGCCACGGTCAGGTTCTTTGCGCTGTCATCGCCGACTGCGACAGGCTTCATCGGATTGGGTGACATTGATTTTACGGAAGCGTTGCCCGGGTTGCCGCCGCTCAGACTGGCGCTGAGAAAGATGGGGGCATGATCCGACACTTTGTCTCGGCCCTGCGCATGGCTAAACCCCAGAAATTTCGGGTAGTTGAACACCTGGATGCCATTCACCTTGATGGCAGAGTTGCGGCTGACGAAGATGTTGTCGTAGAGGTTGGAGAATTTGCCGTCGGTGGTCGACAGCGTACTCGCACCTTCGAGCATCAGCGGTCTGGCACTGGCGTCAAGCTTGTCCCAGGCCGGGGACGAAGGCGGGGTATTGAAATCGCCCATCAGCATGATCGAGTTATTGCCCGGATAAGTGTCTTTCAGCCAGGCCCAGTAGCTCGACAGCGCGGTGATTTCGGACGCGCGATCCGCCTGATTCTTACCATAAAGAATGTGCACGGTGGCGACTACGAATGTCGCGCCGTCCTTGAGCGACTTGAAGCGGGCGGAGTAGGGCTCGCGCTCGAACGCATCGCCCCGGTCTAGGTAGGTGACTGCGCCGTCTTCGTAGGCAATGACGTCGTCACGCCACACAAAACCGTACATTTCCTTGTAGGAAGATCGTCCCACTGCATGTGAGGCCATCGCACTCCAGTGTTTGCCCGTCTGGCGGGTCAGCTCGGTTGCGAGCGCTTGAAGCGCTTCTTCGTTCATCAGTTCCTGTACGGCGAGTAAGTCGACTTTCTGGGCCACTTTGGCAATGGCCTGGAAATCCTTGTTAGGGCGCACACTCAAGTGCTCCAGGTTCCAGGTGCCAATGTTGATGTCAGCGAAAGCGTTTTGCAGCAGAGAAAGCGTCAGCAGGATAGAGGCGAAAAATCTGAGCATGAAGTCCAACTAGAGCGGGTTGAAACGAACGCGAGCCATTCAGTCTGGCTCGCTGCTATCAGTGAGGCGTCAGGGGAATCAGTCTTCCTTGGGCACGGTCCAGAAAATCTGCACGCCACCGTCATCACGCCAGGCCAGTGTCACGTTGTCGTTCTCGGCGATTTCTTCCAGCAACTGATTCCAGTCATCTTCCTGTTCGTTGGCGAGACGGAAAATCAACGCTGAACGTGACCGCTGTGCGGTAGGCGAGTTGATGATTTTCTGGATGCGCGTGGCCAGGTGCTCGTAAGAGACGGGCGCGGAAGCGGTGTTGTCAGACACGGAAAGATCCTTTGTTTTATGCTGTATGTGCATACAGTATTTTACTGTAGGGCGTTTCGCAACTCTGACGTAGGGAAAAACGTGATGAGGAACAATTTGTTGATTCTTCTGACGCTCGCTGGGGATGCGAACCAAAACGGCTCGCACCGATCAGATGCTCTGTTGGCGAATCGGTTCGCAGTGGTCCAGAGAAAAAAGGAGTCAGCATGAATATCAAAGGGGTGGGGTTGTACGTAGCGCTGTTGTGTTGTTTCGGGGTGGCCGGCTGCTCGACGGCAACCGTGGTGACGCTGCAAAACGGTACGCAATACGTGACCAAGGACTTGCCCAAAACCAAGAGCAAGGATGGATTCTATGAGTTTGAAGATATTTCCGGAAAAACGGTCAGGGTGCGCGCCGACGAAGTGGCAACGGTCAAAACAGAAGACTGAGAGGGACGCGCCTGATCGAACGGCATTCGATCAGGCGTCATGACCGTTCGACAGACGCATTGAGCGGTCAGCCATGATCCCGAAGTCGGAACGGGTGAGCAGACACCGCGTTCGAGCGTCGTCCGAACTCCGACCGGATGCGAAAAATCTCTGCGCGAATCTTGTCGCGCACCATCATCTGCTCTTCTTCCGACAACGATTCATACCACTGTCGCTGGGCTTCTCGACTCCTTCCTACCGGGCTTGAGCCGGGAAGGGCAGAGATCATGGATTGAACGAAGTCCGAGGCTGGATCGGATCCGTCCTCTGCCCGAATATCCTTTGCGGCCGGGTCTGTCATTTTTACTCCCGCAGTCCATCGGTAAACATGGTTATCGTTATGTGACAAATGGCGATGTCAGATGGCCGTCATCTTAGCGCAGCCTCAAGCATTACAGTGCATTAGCGCGATAATTTAGTGTGGTGTGTGAACTGACAAGCAGTCCCCCAGGTATTTTCTCGGCGCAGGACGGGCAGCGGGAGGAGCGAGAGGGATACACAAACCGTCACGTCATTGCTCGGGGAAGTTGACAAAGCGCGTGTTGATTACCATAGTTTCGCTCACGCAAACGTTTGCGACTGGTTCGATGCGTCGAATCGAGTCCCGTACGGTGCCGATACAATAATCATAATGTCGGAGTGATCCCATGAAGCTGCCATTCGCTGCACGTCTTCTTGCTGTTGCCATGCTCACCGCGAGCGCCGTTACCCTGCCTCTTTCATCCGCCTACGCCGACGACGCGAAAAAGCCCACGGTCGCGCTGGTGATGAAGTCCTTGGCCAATGAATTCTTCCTGACCATGGAAGACGGCGCCAAGGAATACCAGAAACAACATTCCGCTGATTTCGATCTGATTTCCAACGGCATCAAGAACGAGTCCGATACGGCTGCGCAGATCGACATCGTCAACCAGATGATCGTCAAGAAGGTCGATGCACTGGTCATTGCGCCTGCCGACTCGAAAGCCCTGGCTTCTGTGATCAAAAAGGCCATGGACGCCGGTATCAAGGTCGTGAACATCGACAACCAGCTCGATGCCGATGTGCTGAAAAGCAAGAATATCGAAGTGCCGTTCGTTGGCCCCAACAACCGCAAGGGGGCCAAGCTGGTGGGCGATTACCTGGCCAAACAGCTGACCGCAGGCGATCAGGTGGGCATCATCGAAGGCGTGCCGACCACCACCAACGCACAGCAGCGCACCGCCGGTTTCAAGGACGCGATGGACGCTGCGCAGATGAAGATCGTGTCCACGCAATCGGGTAACTGGGAAATCGACAAGGGCAACGCAGTCGCGTCCGCCATGCTCAATGAATACCCGAATCTGAAGGCGCTGCTGGCCGGTAACGACAGCATGGCGCTGGGCGCCGTGTCTGCCGTACGTGCGGCGGGTAAAACGGGCAAAGTGCAGGTTGTCGGCTACGACAACATCAATGCCATCAAACCGATGCTCAAGGATGGCCGTGTCCTGGCGACCGCCGACCAGTTCGCCGCGCGTCAGGCCGTGTTTGGCATCGACACTGCGCTGAAGATGATCAAAGGCGACAAGCTCGACATCAAGGACGGCGTCATCGAGACCCCGGTCGAGTTGGTCACCAAGCCGCAGTAAGCCTTACCTTCAAACATCCGTGAATGCTGCCTGCCCTCCTTTTCATGGGAAGGGCAGGCGCGTGGAGAGCGTTATGTCAGCGTCTGCTCAGGCCGCTGTTCTATCTGTCAGCGGCATCGGCAAAACCTACGCCCAACCTGTTCTCGGCGACATCGACCTGACGCTCATGCGTGGGGAGGTGCTGGCGCTGACCGGGGAAAACGGCGCAGGTAAAAGCACCCTGTCGAAAATCATCGGTGGACTGGTCACGCCCACCACCGGCCAGATGCAGTTTCAGGGGCAGCCGTACACGCCCGACAGTCGCACTCAGGCCGAAAAGCTGGGCGTGCGCATGGTCATGCAGGAACTCAATCTGCTGCCGACGCTGTCGGTGGCCGAAAACCTGTTTCTCGATAATTTGCCCAGCCGGGCAGGCTTCATCAACCGCAAAAAACTCCGCGAAGACGCAATCAAGGCCATGGCGCAGGTGGGGCTGGATGCCATCGACCCCGACACCCTGGTCGGCGAGTTGGGCATCGGCCATCAACAGATGGTCGAAATCGCCCGCAACCTGATCGGCGATTGCCATGTGCTGATCCTCGATGAGCCGACCGCGATGCTGACGGCCCGTGAGGTGGAGATGCTCTTCGAGCAGATCACGCGTCTGCAGGAGCGGGGTGTTTCCATCGTTTATATCTCCCACCGTCTGGAAGAACTGGCCCGAGTGGCCCAGCGCATCGCGGTGTTGCGCGACGGCAAGCTGGTGTGTGTGGATGCCATGGCCCACTACAACAGCGAGCAACTGGTGACGCTGATGGTCGGGCGTGAACTGGGCGAGCACATTGATCTGGGGGCGCGACAGATTGGCGACGTGGCCTTGTCAGTCAAGGGCTTGAGTCGGTCCGACAAGGTGCGCGATGTGTCTTTCGAGGTGCGCGCCGGAGAGATTTTCGGTATTTCCGGGCTGATCGGTGCCGGTCGTACCGAGCTGTTGCGGTTGATCTACGGCGCCGATGTCGCCGACAGCGGAACCGTAGAAGTGGGCAGCCCGCTGCAAGCGGTGCGGGTCAATTCGCCGGTGGATGCGGTGAGTCACGGCATTGCCTTGATCACGGAGGATCGCAAGGGCGAAGGCCTTCTGCTGACGCAGTCGATCAGTGCCAACATCGCGCTGGGCAACATGGATGCGATTTCCAGTTCCGGTGTGGTCAACGGCAACGCGGAAATGGCGCTGGCCAGACGGCAAGTCGAGGCCATGCGCATTCGCAGTTCAAGCCCCACGCAACTGGTCTCCGAGCTGTCTGGAGGCAACCAGCAAAAGGTGGTGATCGGGCGCTGGCTGGAGCGTGACTGCCAGGTGATGCTGTTCGACGAGCCTACCCGGGGCATCGATGTCGGCGCCAAGTTCGACATCTACACGCTGCTGGGCGAACTGACCCGTCAGGGCAGGGCGCTGTTGGTGGTCTCCAGTGATCTGCGCGAACTCATGCTGATCTGCGACCGTATTGGCGTGTTGTCCGCCGGGCGTTTGATCGACACCTTCGAACGCGACACCTGGACTCAGGACGAGTTGCTTGCCGCCGCCTTTGCGGGCTATCAAAAACGTGATGCGCTGCTGTCCGACGCTGCGCCCAGGAATTCTTGATGAAAACTTCAACCACTCCCGCCGCACTGCCTTCGCCGGGCAAGCGCAGCGGCAACTATTTCGGCCTCGGCACCTATCTGGGGCTGGCGGGCGCGTTGCTGGCGATGATCGTGCTGTTCTCGCTGCTCAGTGATCACTTCCTGTCGTATGAAACCTTCAGCACCCTGGCCAACCAGATTCCGGACCTGATGGTGCTGGCAGTGGGCATGACGTTCATCCTGATCATCGGCGGCATCGACCTTTCCGTTGGTTCGGTGTTGGCGCTTGCGGCCTCGGCGGTCAGTGTCGCCATGCTCGGTTGGGGCTGGGGCGTGTTGCCGTCTGCGCTACTGGGAATGGTCTGCGCCACGGCGGCCGGAACGCTGACCGGTTCGATCACCGTGGCGTGGCGTATCCCTTCTTTTATTGTGTCGTTGGGCGTGCTGGAAATGGCTCGCGGCGTGGCCTATCAACTGACCGATTCGCGCACGGCGTACATTGGCGATTCTTTCGCCTGGCTGTCCAATCCGTTTGCCTTTGGGATTTCGCCGTCGTTCGTCATTGCATTGGTCGTGATCTTCGCGGCTCAAGCGGTGCTGACCCGTACCGTGTTCGGTCGCTATCTGATTGGCATCGGCACCAACGAAGAGGCCGTGCGTCTGGCAGGTATCAATCCGAAGCCCTACAAGATTCTCGTGTTTTCCCTCATGGGACTGCTGGCCGGGCTGGCGGCGCTGTTTCAGATTTCCCGTCTGGAAGCCGCAGACCCCAACGCGGGCTCCGGGCTTGAATTGCAGGTCATCGCGGCGGTGGTGATCGGCGGGACCAGTCTGATGGGCGGGCGCGGTTCGGTCATCAGCACATTCTTCGGTGTGCTGATCATTTCGGTGCTGGCCGCCGGGCTCGCGCAGATCGGTGCTACCGAACCGACCAAGCGCATCATCACTGGCGCCGTGATCGTGGTTGCAGTCATTCTGGACACCTATCGCAGTCATCGCGCACGGCGGCGCGGCTGATATGGCGACCATCAAGGATGTTGCTGCCATCGCGGGTATTTCCTACACCACGGTGTCCCACGTGCTGAACAGAACGCGGCCGGTGAGTGACGAGGTACGCAAGAAAGTCGAAGCGGCCATTGCGCAACTGGATTACGTGCCCAGCGCCGTGGCGCGCTCACTCAAGGCCAAGTCCACCGCCACCATCGGCCTGTTGATTCCCAACGGTATCAACCCGTACTTCGCCGAACTGGCCAGGGGCATCGAGGATTACTGCGAGCGCAACGGCTTCTGCGTGATTCTCTGCAACTCGGACGACAACCTGGACAAGCAGCGCAACTACCTGCGTGTGCTGCTCGAAAAGCGTGTCGATGGGTTGATCGTGTCGTCGGTGGGCGGCGGCGACAGTCTGGTGGATAGCCTGTCGGCGGTGCGTACCCCGATGGTCATCGTCGACCGGGACCTGGAAAACATCAGTGCGGATCTGGTACGCATCGATCACGAACTGGGCGCTTACCTGGCGACATCGCACCTGCTTGAACTGGGGCATCGCCATATCGCCTGCATTTGCGGCCCTGAAGAAACCAGCGTGGCGCGCATGCGTCTGGCGGGGTATCGGCGGGCGATGAAGGAGGCAGGTGTCGAGGTTCGCGACAGTTGGGTGGTCGAGAGTGACTTTACCGGCCCCAGTGGTTATCGGGCGGCCGGGCAGTTGTTGGGGGGGGAGCGCCCGACCGCCATCTTCGCGGCCAACGACATGGTCGGTATCGGCGTGCTGCGCGCGGCGGCTGAGCGGAATGTGCGTGTCCCGGCAGACCTGTCGGTGATCGGCTTCGACGATATCCAGATGAGTCAGTATGTGTATCCGGCGCTGACGACAGTGGGGCAGTCCATTCTGCACTTGGGCGAGCGCGCGGCGGAGGTTCTGCTGCGGCGGATCTCGACACGAGGTGACAGCCCGGTGCAGCAGCTGATCGTCGCGCCCAGCATCGTGTTGCGAGAATCCACGGCGCCGCCTACCAATGCCTTCAACGAATTTCGCTGAACCGGGCCGCGAAAGGGCCGGAGAGAAGAGTACAGACGTCATGCAAGCAAACGTAGTGATAGTGGGCAGCCTCAACATGGACTTGGTGACCCGTGCGCCGCGCCTGCCGCGAGCGGGGGAGACCCTGGCCGGGCAATCGTTCGTCACGGTGCCGGGGGGGAAGGGGGCGAACCAGGCCGTCGCCGCCGCGCGCCTGGGGGCAAAGGTCGCGATGATCGGGTGTGTTGGTGATGATGCCTACGGCCAACAGTTGCGCGCAGCGCTGCTGGCTGAAGGGATCGACTGTCGGGCAGTGACCACCGTCGCTGCCGAGTCCACGGGGGTTGCGCTGATCGTGGTCGACGACAGCAGCCAGAATGCAATCGTGATTGTCGCCGGGGGCAACGGTCATGTCGCTCCAGCGGTAGTGGATCGGTTTGACGCATTGTTGAGTCAGGCGCAGGTCGTTATTTGCCAACTGGAAATTCCGGTCGAGACGGTCGGACATGTCCTGAAGCGCAGTCGGGAACTGGGCAAAATCGTTATTCTTAATCCCGCACCGGCTGTGGGGCCGTTGCCTGACGACTGGTATCCGTGGATCGATTACCTGATCCCCAACGAAAGCGAGGCCACTGCTTTGACGGGTTTGCCAGTGGACAGCGTGACCACTGCCCAAGCCGCTGCGGCTACGCTGATGAAGGCTGGCGTGGGCAAGGTGATCGTTACCTTGGGCGAGCAGGGGGCGTTGTTCGCCACTCAAGCGAGTGCCCAGCACTTCGCCGCACCGAAAGTGCAGGCGGTGGACACCACGGCAGCAGGAGATACCTTCGTGGGGGGCTTCGCGGCCGCGCTGGCGGAGAGCAAATCCGAAGCCGAAGCCATACGTTTCGGGCAAGTGGCCGCCGCATTGTCGGTGACCCGCTCCGGCGCACAGCCTTCCATTCCCACCGTTGAAGATGTTCAGGGCTATCCCTCATGAAAAAGACACCCTTGCTCAACATTGCCCTGTCGCGGGTCGTTGCCTCCCTCGGGCATGGCGACATCCTGATGATCGTGGACGCGGGTATGCCGGTGCCATCCGGCGTGGAACTGATTGATCTGGCGGTCACCCCCGGAGTGCCGGATTTCGTCAGCGTGTTGAACACGGTGCTGGCAGAAATGCAGGTTGAAAGCCACGTGCTTGCGGACGAAATGAATGAAAAGCGTCCACCTGCGCTGGCCGTGATCGAGACGTTGAACGCCAAGGGGCAACTGGGGCAGCAACGGTTTGTCAGTCACGACGCGTTGAAGCAACTGAGCTGCAACGCTCGTGCCATCGTGCGCACGGGCGAATGTCAGCCATACACCAACATTGCGCTGGTATCGGGCGTTGTCTTCTGATCGCTTCGAGTACCTTAACAGCCATGAAACAGGGAGTTTCCAATGCAACCCGGCCATCACTTCATCGTTCAATTGATCAGGAGTCTTGCACTGTTGGCGATCCTCACCAGTACAGCGGCCCATGGGGCTGAAAAACGTGACCTGATCATCGACACCGATCCGGGGGCGGACGATGTCGTTGCGCTGTTAATGGCGCTGGCGTCGCCGCAGGAGTTGAACGTTCTGGCGATCACGACCGTGGCCGGCAACGTGCGGATCGACAAAACCTCGCGCAATGCGCGTCTGGCGCGGGAGTGGGCGGGGCGAGAGGAGGTCCCGGTCTATGCGGGCGCAGGGAGGCCTCTGGTGCGCACGCCCATCTACGCCGAAAACATTCATGGCAAGGAAGGGCTGCCAGGTATTCCGGTGCATGAACCCAAGCGTGGTCTGGCCGAAGGCAATGCGGTGCAATACCTGATAGACACATTGAGCAAAGCGCCTCCTCACAGCATTACCATCGCCATGCTGGGGCCGCAGACCAACCTCGCACTGGCATTGATCCAGGCGCCGGAAATCACCCATGGCATCAAGGAAGTGGTGGTCATGGGAGGTGCGCACTTTAATGGCGGCAACATCACGCCGGTGGCCGAATTCAATCTCTATGCCGATCCTGACGCGGCGAAGGTCGTGCTGGCCAGTGGGGTGAAACTGACCTACGTACCGCTCGATGTGACGCACAAGATTCTGACCAGTGATCAGCGCATCAAGAACATTGAGGGCCTGAACAACCAGGCGGGCAAGCTGGTGGGGGACATCCTCAATGAATACGTCAAGGGGGATATGGTGCATTACGGGCTGCCCGGTGGGCCTGTGCATGACGCCAGTGTCATCGCCTGGCTGCTCAAGCCGGAGCTGTTCAGCGGCAAGGCGATCAATCTCGCGATCGACAGCCGAGAAGGGCTGACCATGGGCCAGACGGTGGCCGACTGGTACGACACGCTGGGACAGCCCAAGAATGTGTTCTGGGTTGAAAACGGCGATGCACAGGGCTTTTTTGATCTGCTGACCCAGCGTCTGGCGCGCCTGAAATAGTCAGGCGCTGTTCAGCGCATCTGCCGCATGACGCAGCCCTATCTGATTCATGAAGTTCTGGGCGCTTTCGGTGCCCAGTTCTCTGACCAGCAAGTCGATCGCGATGATTGCCAGCTCTTCCGCGCTGCCGGGGCTGTGGGCGCATTGTCCCTGTGCCCATCTGGCCTTGATGCCTGCGTCGATGGATACGATTGCCATAACGTGCCTGTTCCTTTCCTTGAAAAAAAACGTCTTCGGGGTGCTCAGCATGCCAAATGTTTTGTGACGATTTGCTTGCCTTTGCGGCGTAAGGCTCGTGCAGACTTGCGCGTTATTCTCGACAAAGCCGAGGCCTGTACGGCGACCGTTTAGGAAACCATGCAGGTCGAGCGCTGTCGCAGAAGTTCTGGTTTACGTTAAGCACAAGGAGGCGGTATGCCCTGGAAACACGCATCATCGGGTCTGGTTCTGGTCGCAGCGGTACTGGCGGGTTGCAGCAGTACATCCGAGTCGACACAACCGTCGGCGAACCCTGCGGCTTCGGACGCTGGCCAATCCCGTTGCGATGCTGCCGCTGCCCAGTTCGCGGTTGGAAAACCGGCTTCTGCAGCGTTGCTGGAGCAGGCGAGGGTCAAGGCGGGTGCGCAAACGGCGCGGATTCTTGGTCCTCACGACATGGTCACGCTGGAGTACCGTTCCGATCGGTTGAACCTCAATACCGATCAAAGTGCCACTATCAACCGTGTGAACTGCGGTTAACGATTTTCAGTCGGTATAAAAAAACCCCGTCAGTGACGGGGTTTTTCAGCGCGCTCGGATTACTCCGGGCGAACCTGAGCGGCTTGCATGCCCTTTTGGCCTTTCTCAGCCACGAAGGAAACGGTCTGGCCTTCTTTCAGGCTTTTGAAACCGTCAGCTTCGATAGCTTTGAAGTGAACGAACAGGTCGTCACCGCCACCTTGTGGAGTGATAAAGCCGAAGCCTTTTTCATCGTTGAACCATTTTACGGTGCCGGTTTGGCGATTAGACATGGTGGATCTCCAGAAACATAATTTTCAGTAGTGCTGTGCTGCTCAGGCCAACTGGGCACACGCGGGCTATCATAGTCGAATTGTGTGAATGCAGGACTTTTTCGATAAGAACTTTGCGCCAGTGCCGTAAAACGATACGGCATATGATGCCGTTATTCGCAGCGTCTTCCGCAAAAAAGAGCCGCTGCGAGTGAGGCGTTGGTGCTGCTGCGACCCCGGTATTTCGGGGGGTTCGGCGAAATGTGGGCCGTCTGGAGGGATGACGGCCCATTCATTTCGGTCCCGCAATGTAAATTTTTTATTTTTTGCCTTTCAGGCAGTTTTCGCCCACTGCTTTTTGCAGTCGGGCGGTCATCTCAGTGCTGGGAGGCGTCGTTTTGTCGCTCAGTGATGCGATCTCCTTGTCGGAGAAATTCTTGTTGATCTGCTGCGCGCCACATTCGCAATGCGCCTTGACGGCATTGGCATCCATCCCGGGGTTGTTCTGAGCCGCCGCAGCCGTGCATTCGCTCATGTAAGTGGTCTTGGTCTGTGCGTCCATGGCGGCATGAGCGCTCAGTGGAAGAGCCAGCGCCATCGGAGCGAGCAGGGCGGCAACACGTAGAAGCTTCATGGTGGTTTCCTTCTTGTCTGTGGGACCCGGAGTGGGCGGGTCTTAACGGAAGTCTCGGTTTATCTGACGGCAGTGGCGACTGCCAGTTCAGTATCCGGACGAATCCCACAAAAACTGTCTGCCGGTTTCTTCGTAATCGATGGTCTGTGCCCTGACGTAGAGCGCAAAGGCTGTGCTAGGATGCCCGTCCTGCAGATTCGCTCGCGTCTCGCGGGGCGGGCCAGATTGCGTATGAGGCCTGTCGATTTAGTATATTCCAGTCACTCTGGTTCGGTCATCGGGTTGGCCCTTGGGCTCCTGCCACTGTGAGGCAGGTACACCGCCGAATCGCGTACTGGCTCTATCCCAACCCACGTGACCTTTGGTAGGGGTCACCACTAGGAGAGGAGGCGCCATGCCAACTATTACTCTTCCCGACGGCAGTCAACGTTCTTTCGATCACCCGGTTTCCGTAGCCGAAGTCGCTGCTTCCATTGGCGCCGGTCTGGCCAAGGCCACCCTGGCGGGCAAGGTCAACGGTCAACTGGTCGATGCCAGCGATGTCATTGATGCCGACGCGAGCCTGCAAATCATCACCCCGAAAGATCAGGAAGGCCTGGAGATCATTCGTCACTCCTGCGCGCATCTGGTCGGCCATGCCGTCAAACAATTGTATCCGACGGCCAAAATGGTCATCGGTCCGGTCATTGACGATGGCTTCTATTATGACATCGCCTACGAGCGTCCTTTCACGCCGGATGACATGGCAGCGATCGAGCAGCGCATGCAGCAGCTCATCGAGAAGGACTACGACGTCATCAAGAAGATGACCCCTCGTGCCGAGGTCATCGAGGTGTTCAAGGCCCGTGGCGAGGACTACAAGCTGCGTCTGGTCGAGGACATGCCGAACGAAAAGGTCATGGGTCTTTACTACCACGAAGAATATGTCGACATGTGCCGTGGTCCGCACGTGCCGAACACTCGCTTTCTCAAGTCGTTCAAACTGACCAAGCTGTCCGGCGCTTATTGGCGCGGCGATGCGAAGAACGAGCAGCTACAACGCGTGTACGGGACGGCCTGGGCTGACAAGAAGCAGTTGGCGGCGTACATCCAGCGCATCGAAGAAGCGGAAAAGCGCGATCATCGCAAGATCGGCAAGCAGCTCGATCTGTTCCACTTGCAGGAAGAAGCGCCAGGCATGGTCTTCTGGCATGCCAATGGCTGGACGGTCTATCAGGTGCTTGAGCAGTACATGCGCAAGGTGCAGCGCGAGAACGGCTATCAGGAAATCAAGACCCCGCAAGTGGTCGACCGCATTCTCTGGGAGCGTTCCGGTCACTGGACCAACTACGCGGAGAACATGTTCACCACGTCTTCGGAAAGCCGCGATTACGCAGTGAAACCGATGAACTGCCCATGTCACGTACAGGTGTTCAACCAGGGGTTGAAGTCTTACCGTGATCTGCCGCTGCGCTTGGCCGAGTTCGGTGCCTGTCACCGCAACGAGCCGTCAGGCGCGTTGCACGGCATCATGCGTGTGCGCGGTTTCGTGCAGGACGACGCGCATATCTTCTGCACCGAAGAGCAGGTGAAGAAGGAAGCGGCTGACTTCATCAAGCTGACGCTGGATGTTTACAAGGACTTCGGCTTCACCGATATCGCGATGAAGCTGTCGACCCGTCCGGCCAAGCGTGTCGGCTCCGAGGAATTGTGGGATCGTGCTGAAAACGCGTTGGCCGATGCACTCAACGAATCGGGTCTGGATTGGGAATACCAGCCGGGTGAAGGTGCGTTCTATGGACCGAAGATCGAGTTCACTCTGCGTGATTGCCTTGGCCGTAACTGGCAGTGTGGCACCTTGCAGTACGATCCGAACCTGCCGGAGCGTCTGGATGCCAGCTATGTCGCCGAAGACAACAACCGCAAGCGTCCGGTCATGCTGCACCGTGCCATCCTGGGGTCGTTCGAACGCTTCATCGGCATGCTGATCGAGCATTACGCTGGCGTGTTCCCTGCCTGGCTGGCGCCGACCCAGGCGGTGATCATGAACATCACTGACAAACAGGCCGATTTCGCCCTCGAGGTCGAAAAAAATCTGAACGAAAGCGGATTTCGTGCCAAGTCTGACTTGAGAAATGAAAAAATCGGCTTTAAAATCCGCGAGCATACTTTGCTCAAGGTTCCTTATCTTCTCGTTATTGGAGACAAGGAGGTTGAAGCGAGAACTGTCGCTGTGCGTACCCGTGAAGGCGCTGACCTCGGCTCGATGCCGGTCGCCCAGTTCATGGAGCTACTCGCGCAAGCGGTTTCCCGGCGTGGTCGCCAAGATTCGGAGTAATTATTATTAAGCGTGAAATGAGACAGGATAAACGAACTGCACCGAAGGCCCCGATCAACGAGAATATCTCGGCACGCGAGGTTCGGTTAATTGGCGCTGACGGCGAGCAGATTGGCATCGTCTCGATTGATGAAGCGCTTCGAATTGCTGAAGATGCGAAGCTGGATCTGGTAGAAATCTCCGCTGATGCCAACCCACCGGTTTGCAAGGTGATGGACTACGGCAAGCACCTCTTCGAGAAGAAGAAACAGGCCAGCGAAGCGAAGAAGAACCAGAAGCAGATTCAGATCAAAGAAATCAAGTTTCGTCCAGGGACGGAGGAAGGGGATTACCAGGTAAAACTACGCAACCTGGTACGTTTCCTGAGTGACGGGGACAGGGCCAAGATTTCCTTGAGATTTCGCGGTCGTGAGATGGCCCACCAGGAGCTGGGGATGGAGTTGTTGAAGCGGGTTGAGACTGACCTGCTCGAATACGGCTCGGTCGAACAGCATCCTAAGATGGAAGGACGCCAGCTGATCATGGTCATCGCCCCGAAAAAGAAAAAGTAACCACCAGGGCACGGCAGGCCTTGCGGTTATGTTTATCAACTGAATGCGGAGTATCCGAACATGCCAAAGATGAAAACCAAAAGTGGTGCAGCTAAGCGGTTTCTGAAAACCGCGAATGGCATCAAGCACAAGCACGCTTTCAAGAGCCACATCCTGACCAAAATGTCGACCAAGCGTAAGCGTCAACTGCGCGGTAGCAGCCTGCTGCACGCATCTGACGTGGCAAAAGTCGAGCGCATGCTGCGCCTTCGTTAATTTTGATCAAAGATAGAGGAAGTTACTCATGGCTCGTGTAAAGCGTGGCGTCATTGCCCGTAAGCGTCACAAAAAAATTCTGAAACTTGCTAAAGGCTACTACGGCGCGCGTTCACGCGTGTTCCGCGTTGCCAAGCAAGCGGTAATCAAGGCAGGCCAATACGCCTACCGTGACCGTCGTCAGAAAAAACGTCAGTTCCGCGCTCTGTGGATCGCTCGTATCAACGCTGGTGCTCGCAACAACGGTCTGTCCTACAGCCGTCTGATCGCTGGCCTGAAAAAAGCGTCGATCGAAATCGACCGTAAGGTTCTGGCTGATCTGGCAGTGAACGAAAAAGCGGCGTTTGCTGCGATTGTCGAGAAAGCTAAAGCCTCTCTGGCCTAAGTCCCCCGGCAATCACCGGGCTCCCTTCGGAGCTCGGTGTTAAACGTCATAAATAGGGGAAGAGCCTTGTAAGCTCTTCCCCTATTTCGTATCTGGAGTCTGTACATGGAAAACCTGGACGCGCTGGTTTCGCAAGCTCTTGAGGCTGTGCAAAGCGCTGAAGATATCAACGCCCTGGAGCAAATCCGGGTTCACTACCTCGGCAAGAAGGGTGAATTGACTCAGGTGATGAAGACCCTGGGAAATTTGCCGGCTGAAGAGCGTCCGCAAGTCGGTGCGCTGATCAACGTTGCCAAGGAGCGTGTCACAGAGATTCTCAATGCGCGCAAGGCTGCGTTTGAGGAGGCGGAGCTTGCCGCCAAGCTCGCTGCCGAATCCATTGACGTAACCCTGCCTGGCCGCGGTCAGACCACAGGTGGTCTGCATCCTGTCACGCGGACTCTGGAACGTATCGAACAATTCTTCACCCACATCGGGTACGGCATCGCCGAAGGCCCCGAGGTGGAAGACGATTACCACAACTTCGAAGCGCTCAACATCCCCGGCCATCACCCGGCCCGGTCGATGCACGACACTTTCTACTTCGATGCCCGCATGCTGCTGCGCACCCATACCTCGCCGGTACAGGTCCGCACCATGGAGGCGAACAAGCCGCCGATTCGCATCGTGTGCCCTGGTCGTGTGTACCGTAGCGATTCCGATATCACCCACTCTCCGATGTTCCATCAGGTCGAAGGCCTGCTGATCGACCGCGACATCAATTTCGCGGATCTGAAGGGCACCATCGAAGAGTTCCTGCGCGTGTTCTTTGAAAAAGAACTGGCAGTGCGTTTCCGTCCTTCGTATTTCCCGTTCACCGAACCATCGGCAGAAGTCGACATGGAATGTGTCATGTGCAGCGGCAAAGGCTGCCGTGTCTGCAAACAGACCGGCTGGCTGGAAGTCATGGGCTGCGGCATGGTGCACCCGAACGTCCTGCGCATGTCCGGGATCGATCCGGAAGAGTTCCAGGGCTTTGCCTTTGGCATGGGCGCAGAGCGTCTGGCCATGCTGCGTTATGGCGTCAATGATTTGCGCCTGTTCTTCGACAACGACTTGCGATTCCTTGCGCAGTTTCGCTAGGTCGCCGTCACGAACTTATTAGGAGAGCAGGATGAAATTCAGTGAGCAATGGCTGCGTGGCTGGGTAAGCCCGCAAGTGTCCCGTGACGAGCTGGTGGCTCGTCTGTCGATGGCAGGTCTGGAGGTCGACAGCGTGACCCCGGCTGCCGGTGTTTTCAGCGGTGTCGTGGTGGGAGAGGTGCTGAGCACCGAGCAGCACCCGGATGCCGACAAGCTGCGTGTTTGCCAGGTCAGCAATGGCGCAGAAACCTTTCAGGTCGTCTGTGGTGCGCCAAACGTGCGCCCCGGTCTGAAGATTCCGTTTGCGATGATCGGCGCGCAGTTGCCGGGCGACTTCAAGATCAAGAAGGCCAAGCTGCGCGGTGTCGAATCCAACGGCATGCTGTGTTCTCAGGCCGAACTGCAGGTGGGCGAGGGCAACGACGGTTTGATGGAGCTGCCCGCTGACGCGCCAGTAGGCAGGGATTTCCGTGCCTACCTGGAACTGGACGACGCGAGCATTGAGGTCGATCTGACGCCAAACCGTGGCGACTGCCTGTCTGTCGCCGGCCTGGCTCGCGAAGTCGGTGCGCTGTACGACGCCATGGTCACGCGTCCGCACGTTGCTTCGGTGCCTGCGGTGCATGATGAAGTGCTTCCTGTGGAAGTGTTGGCGCCCGCTGCCTGCCCGCGCTATCTGGGTCGTGTGATTCGCAACGTAGACCTGTCGCGTCCAACGCCGCTGTGGATGGTCGAGCGTCTGCGTCGTTCCGAGGTGCGCAGCATCGATGCCGCCGTCGACATCACTAACTACGTGATGCTCGAACTGGGTCAGCCGCTTCACGCGTTCGATCTCGCCGAAATCAATGGCGGGATCCGCGTGCGCATGGCTGAAGAGGGCGAAAAGCTGGTGCTGCTCGACGGTCAGGAAGTTACTCTGCGCGCTGACACGCTGGTGATCGCAGACCATCAACGCGCGCTCGCTATCGCTGGCGTGATGGGGGGCGAGCACAGCGGTGTGAACACCTCGACCACCCGTGACATTTTCCTGGAGAGTGCTTTCTTCGACCAGATCGCGGTCGCAGGCAAGGCGCGCTCCTATGGTTTGCACACCGATGCCTCTCATCGTTATGAGCGTGGTGTGGACTGGCAACTGGCCCGCGAAGCGATGGAGCGTGCCACCGGTCTGCTGCTTGAAATCACGGGGGGCGAAGCCGGGCCGATCATTGAGACGGTCAGTGAGCAGCATCTGCCATCGATTGCGCCGGTCACCTTGCGTGCTGATCGTATCGAGCAAATGCTTGGCATGACCATGGACGCGGCAGAGGTTGAGCGTCTGCTGACGGCATTGGGTCTGAAGGTTTCCTCCGAAACGGCCGGTCAATGGCGGATAGAGGTGCCTAGCCATCGCTTCGATATCAGTCTGGAAGTGGACCTGATCGAAGAGTTAGCGCGTCTTTACGGCTATAACCGCCTTCCGGTCCGTTATCCCCAGGCGCGCCTCGCGCCGCAAGCCCGTGCCGAAGCGCGTGCTGATCTGCCTGCGCTGCGCCGCCTGCTGGTTGCGCGTGGCTATCAGGAAGCGATTACGTACAGCTTCATCGATCAGAAATGGTTCGAACTGTTCACTCCGGGTGTCGAGCCTCTGTTGTTGGCCAACCCGATTTCTGCCGACATGGCGGCCATGCGCGCGTCGCTGTGGCCGGGTCTGGTCAAGGCATTGCAGCATAACCTCAACCGTCAGCAGGTTCGTGTACGGCTGTTTGAAAGTGGTTTGCGTTTCGTCGGCCAACTGGACGGTTTGAAACAAGAGCCTATGCTGGCAGGTGTGATCTGCGGCAGCCGTCTGCCGGAAGGCTGGGCGCAGGGGCGCGATGCAGTGGACTTCTTCGACGTCAAAGCTGACGTGGAGGCGGTATTGGGCTTCTCGGGTGCACTGGATGATTTCCGTTTCGTACCGGGCAAGCATGCCGCACTTCATCCCGGCCAGACAGCGCGTATTGAACGCGATGGCCGCGAGGTGGGTTACCTCGGTGCGCTGCACCCGGAGCTGGTCAAGGCATTGGGGCTTGATCGCCCGGTGTTCGTGTTCGAACTGGTGCAGGCTGAAGTGGTGGAAGGGCGTTTGCCGAAATTCCACGAGTTGTCGCGCTTCCCGGAGGTTCGTCGAGACTTGGCATTGCTGGCCGATCGAGAGGTTTCAGCAACGTCGGTACTGGACGTAATCCGTGAAAATGCAGGGGAATGGCTGACAGACCTCAGCCTGTTTGATGTTTATCAGGGTAAAGGCATTGATCCGCATAGAAAAAGCCTTGCGGTTGGCTTGACCTGGCAACATCCATCGCGCACTCTTACTGACGATGAGGTAAACGCTTCGACGCAGCAAATTCTCACCTCGCTTGAGGAAAGGTTAAACGCCACGTTAAGGAAGTAGCGTATGGGGGCTCTGACGAAAGCTGAGATGGCCGAACGTCTGTACGAAGAGCTAGGCCTGAATAAACGAGAAGCCAAGGAACTGGTTGAGCTGTTCTTTGAGGAAATCAGGCACGCTCTGGAGGATAACGAGCAGGTCAAATTGTCCGGATTCGGCAATTTTGACTTGCGAGATAAACGCCAGCGACCGGGTCGAAATCCCAAGACAGGGGAAGAAATCCCGATTACGGCTCGCCGTGTGGTCACCTTTCGTCCAGGGCAGAAACTGAAGGCCCGAGTTGAGGCTTATGCTGGAACCAAGTCATAACGACGAGCTGCCGCCCATTCCAGGCAAACGCTACTTCACCATTGGTGAGGTCAGTGAGCTTTGCGCGGTAAAACCTCACGTTTTGCGTTATTGGGAGCAGGAGTTTCCTCAACTCAACCCGGTCAAGCGTCGCGGAAATCGCCGTTATTATCAGCGCCAGGATGTGCTGATGATCCGCCAGATCCGCGCGCTGCTTTATGATCAGGGCTTCACCATTGGCGGTGCGCGGTTGCGCATGTCCAGTGATGAGGTCAAGGACGATTCCCTGCAATACAAACAGCTGATCAAGCAGATGATCGTGGAGCTGGAAGATGTACTGGTTGTGCTGCGTACATAACGCAGCCAATCAAAATACTTCCATCATTCAAAAGGTTAGGGTATATTCCTCGACGCTTTCGCAAGAAGCCCAAACAGATTCACGCCTAGTCGGGGCGTAGCGCAGTCCGGTAGCGCACTAGCATGGGGTGCTAGGGGTCGAGTGTTCGAATCACTCCGTCCCGACCATATTTTGATAAGGGAATCAGCCACTTACAGGTTTGATTCCCTTTTTCGTTTTCGCTCGGCGCAAAATCCGCGCAAAACTGGCGCAAAACTATACGGCGAACTCGCTGATATCGAGGTCTGGAACTGCGTCAGACCAGACCACCTCGGCGTGATCTTTCTGGTAGTTTTTCGTCATCTCCTCGCTGGCGTGACCGGCGATCTTCTGACCGTCCTTTCCGGCTTTTTTGTACAGGTGCAGTGATAGCGCCCTGACTTCGTGGAAGCCCGGCATCTCTTCCTCTTTCCATCCCTTGTAGCAATCAGCTGCCTCCCGCGCTTCCTTGAAAGCCCTGGTCAGATACCGCTCCTCGATCTTGGTCCAGTGCTCTTTCGTTTCCGCCTGCTTCTGTTTTTTACGATCCGGCCGACGGTGAATCAGGAAAGGCGACACGACATTGTCGCGGCATCTGCTGATTACCCGCTGAAGCTCATCGGTGACTTTGAACCTGATCCATGCTGCATCACTGGCCTTGGCCGTTTTCTGCTGGACGACATACAGGTATCCATCGTGCTGATCCTCGAATTTCATCGCAAGGATATCGGTGCGTCGCTGAGCGGTAATCAGGGCGAGGTCTATGGCGTTCTGTAGCCAAGCCGGCGACTTTTCGCGGATAGCCTTCAAACCTTCAACGGTGTGGCGTTTGCGGGCTTTCTTCTCGATCCGGTTGATGGTGCTTGCTGCCGGGTTGTCCGGGCAAAGGCCTTTGGCGGCAGCATGGTTGAAAATGTCGATCAGCAAGGCTCGGCACTGGTTGGCAGTGCGCGGCGTCAAATCATCAAGCATCTCTGCGATCATGCGGATGGTGATCTGATCAACCGCTTTACCCGCGAAATGCTTACGAAAGCGGCGGAAGTGCACGGCATACAGCCCGAGCGTGCCCGGCGCCAGTTCGCGCGGAGGCAGAATCTTTTCCTCGTAATGCGTCAAGAATGAGGTGAACAGCTCTGCTGACTCGCCCAATACGGCACCAACCAGGTCTGCGCCCTGCATGAATGCAAGGTTTAGCTGTTTGGCCGCGTCCACCGCCTTTACCCGGTCGGCCCCGAACGGGAACCACTTTCCGTCGGTAGGGCGACGATATCGGTAAGTGCCGCGCCTCCCATCAAGGTAGAGGTTCGACGGCAAGCCCTTGTTCGACTTGTTGCGCGGCCGTGGGACCATCATGCAGCTCCTTTCAATACCATCGCGACCAGCTCGTTTCCTGCGGACTTATTAAATGCCGCCCAGTCGATATACCAGAGTTTCCCGATCTGCTCGCCCGGAAGCTTGCCGTCACGGATGTAGTTGCGGATCGCTTGAGAGCAGGGCGGCGTGCCGTTTTCACCCCACCGGCGGCGCTGGAATTCGCTGATTTTGATCAGTTCGCGCTTCATGTTTGCTTCCTCCGGGTCTATGCGGGGTTGAGTGGTGAGTACTTGGCCAGCGCTTCATCGGCGACCTTCATAGCTGCCTGAGCATCGTTCACATAAGCGGGGTCGAACCCGCCGTGCAAATGGATCGTGGCCTGGCAAGCGCGCAGGTTTTCGCGGGTCAGCTTTAACGCTGCGGTAAGAGCCTCGCGAGACGCACCTTCCGCCCGGCCAATGTCCCAGAACCGTTTCGCCCAATGGTCCTCGGGTGGCGGATTCGTGTTCTGGCAACCAAAGGCCATCGCGCCTGTAATGGAGTCGCACAGATCCCGCTTGTAGGCGTTATCGCCGTCGATGCTTGCCCCCATCCGGCGCAGGTTGTTCAACGTGGCGTCGAAGTCCTCCCGGGTGAACTCGACAACGTTTTTGCTCAGCGCGGTCACCTCGGCCTGGAGCTTGGCGTTTGCTTCCCGTAGGACGTTCACTTCTGACTGGGCATCATCGACGACAACCTGCGCGGCATGCCGCTCGATCCAATCGCCAACGCCTTCAGCCCGGACGACACCGTTACCTTGTTGGTTCAGCAAAAATCCATAGTGCGGGATTGCGTTAAGGCGATCCCAGAATTCATAGCCCTCGCGGGTTTGGATATTTCGAGACATAGCGATACCTCGCCCGCCGCATACCGGCGAGCATATGGTTAAATAGGTTTGAATTTCAGGAGGATGGATTATGGAAAAGGCTTTCAAACAACCACTATTCGTTGTGGGTATTCCGCTTGTGATCTGTGGTTTTACTTTCGGGCTAAATGGCCTGATCTCGGAACGGACATTCGCCTACATGGCCCCCGGGCTGTTGATTCCAGGGTTGGTCTTTATGCTGATCGGGTGGACGCAGCGCAATAAGTGAGCCTATGCCCACCAGGCATGTGGATGATGGGGAAGGGGTTAAGCGAACAGCTCAGGTTCTGGGCGCTTGGCCCGGCGAAGCGGGATGTTATGTTTCGGGAAGAAGTTTCGGCGCGCGTCGAGCCACGCCTTGTATGCCCAGCCACTGCGCGAATTGTAGGGGTAAGAGTCGTCGATGGCCTTGCTGATCGCGGCGGCATCCAAACCTTCGGCCTTGCAGCGCGAATACACTGATTCCATACGCTGCCAGCTTTCGGTGTACCAGGTCATACCGCCTCCTGCCCAACACAAATGGCCTTAGCCAGTTCCTCGGTAGAGCGCATCAGGTGCTGAATCTTCCCTCCGCACTCGACGTCAACCCAGAAGAAACCGGCGAAGCGGTACGGGCCTTTGATGATTCGGGTGATGGTCATCAATGCTTCACCTCTGGCTTCGACTCCATGCTCTCAACCTGCTGAGCAATCGCTGCAAGCATGGTCATGACGGCGTCTCGACTTGTGTCCGCGAACATTGCGCCACAGGCTGCAGCGATGAAACCAAGATAGGCCTGAGCCTTTTCAGGATGCTGGCCGAATCCATCGAGCGATGTCGCTTCGTCGAAAGTCGGGGCGAGCATCAGCCAAAGATGTTTCCCATAGCTGGTGGCGTCGGTCATGGCGTCACCAGCGGACGCACCCAGACACAGATCGGGCCGTCTTCAGTGTCATGGATCGAGAAAATGAACCAGCCTTCGCCGGATGGTTTGGTCGGCTCCCACGGCGTACAGTCGGTTTCCCCAGTGCCAAACCATGCCGCAACTAATTCTTCCGGACCGTCGTTTTCCATTTCAACGATCGTGAACTCAAGGCCATGCTCGGCGAACCAGCTATAGGGAAGCTGACTTTCTTCGCCGTCATCTGGCCATGCTGGGTGGGTCCACTGGCCGTACTCGTCGCGTTCCACCGGCAATCGAATGATCTTCTGCTTTTCTTCAGGCATGACTTCGTCCTCGCCGCGCTCGCGCAGCAGGCAATGGATAGGGTGGGGAGGGGTTAAAGCTTGTTCTGCTCGATGAAACCAGCAACGCACGCTGCGCCGTACTCTTTCATCTGCTCCAGCGTGAAACCTGGTACTTCGCGATCAGGTTGCAGGAATCCTTTGTGGCGCGGCGGGTGGGGCTGGATGAATGCGGACAAGAGTGGCCGTTTCTGGTGCTGCCGAGCCGTGGCGCGCATGTTCCAATCTCGAACGACCAGCAGAAGCTGATCATCCGAGGCAGGCGTCATCATGAGGTCGTCGTAGTCTTTGAGCGGACAATGTTCGCCATGATCTACGATCACTCGATGCCAGTCCCGGTTTGAGGTTACCCCGGCAGGGCAGCCGCAGAATGGGCAGGGCAACAGTGTCTGCCCGGTCATGATTCCCCCTGCAGGGCCAAGGCCTCTTCGATGGCGTCTTCGATCTCGTCGCCCATCGACTCACGGTTCGATGGATAATCGATATCGTTACCCTGGGGATCGATCAGCGTCACCCCGCCACCATCGCGCTCTATCTTAATCGTGATAACCCAGCCGTTTGGCAGCAGTTCGGCACCGTTCTGCAGTTGGTCATACAGCTTTGCCTTGCTCCCCAGATCATCAACCCGCTGATCGGCAACCGTGAGGCGGGCTTGCAGGGCTGCGACCTCGGCCTGCAACCGGGTGACATACGACCCGAGAATAGCGATATCGTATTGCGCATCAAGAATCAGAAACTCATTGGCTGCTTCGCTGTTTTGCTTGGCACAGAGCTTTGCGTCGACGAGCCGCCATTGCTCCTGAGTTCGGTTTAGGTTTGGCTCCCCGCCAGCAGGCGGCACAGGGGCGGCACGATTGTTCCAGGCTGCAATAGCTGCATCAGCAGGCCTACCAACTGGTCCATCAGCATCACACCCGTAGCACATCACATAGGAGGATGCCTCGGTGACCTGCAAATTCGTTCCGCCACAAAACGGACACGGCTTCAATTCCTGACTCATAACCCCTCCTGCGCTTTCGCGATAACCGCGGCCCGCCGCGCTTTGATGATTGCGCCAAGCTCTTGCCGGTCGATTTCCTTTGCCCCTAGGCGAATGGCATGGTCGCGCTTGCTCTGGCAGATGTCGTAGTGACTCTTCACGGAGCCGGGAAACTGGTGCCAGCGGCGCGCCACACCGATCTTGTCGGCCATCGCGTGCAGTTCGTCTTCAGTATCCGCGAGCATGTGGCACATCTTCATGCGCCTGTACGGGATCTGTTCGTTGTCGACGTAGACGGTCATTTGATATTCCTTTGGTTGCTCTCGCTCACGCGGCGGCGATGTCGATCAGCTACAGTTGTTTGATCAACAGAGGACCCAACCTATGAAATGTTGTATTTGCGGTGCTCCAGCTCAGGCTCTTGATACAACGCGCGACGGCGATGCATACGACTGTGCTGACTGCGGTCCTTATGTGCTGAGTGGTACGTTGCTCGCTGAGCAGTTATCTAACCCGAGAGCATTTTCTGTTGATCAGACAAGGCTCTGGTTTGCTACAGAACGTTTGAAAGGAGTCCATGCCCCGGTCATTACGACCTCATCAGCATTCTGGCGCTGACTAGGCGGCGAGGCGCCGGTAGAGGTCGATCAGAGGGGCGGCGTTGGCCTTGACCAATTCATACGCCTCGTAAGGGGAGACGCTGTTGCCAATCAGCTTCACCTGGTCGGTGGCATTGATATCCCGCCACTCACCGGTGCCGGTTTCAGGGTCGACGAAGTAGCCGCGGTCGATGATGTAGTCATGGCTGAAGCCTTGGGCTTTCTTCAGCTCTGGTGGCTTGAGCATTCGCAGGGTGATGTCGATCAACACGTAGCCATCAAGCATCTCCAGATCAGCCGGCTCTTTGAAGTGTTCCGGCAAATGCTCATGCATAAAAGCGGCACAACGCTGGGCGCCCTCAAACTGTTCCGGCGTCAGGCTGCTCATGACGCGCTCGACCTCGATGACTGCTACGCGATCTTTTGTCGGCAAGGTGTGCATGGGCTCCCGGAGCGATACGCCGTCTTTCTCGTTGCCGTAGTACTTCACCAGATAGGCGTTCACCAGCCGCTGATTGGCGCCGGACTGGCATATCGTCGACAGTGGCGTGTTCGCTGCCCGGCCGTCGCCATCGTAGAAACCGCCATTGGCTTGTTCGAAGAAGGCCGCGACGACGCCGTGTCGTGTTGCACCTGCCATTGCCGTTTGTAGTGGCTCAGTCGGCAGACTGCCCACCGCGTTTTGACCGAACGCCGTCATGTGCCCAGCAACCATGGCGAAATGACCTCCTTTTACCTGAGCGACCTGTGTGCGAAGCGGCTCGGCGATATCGAAGTTCCGCTGCGATGATCCGTTGGCGCATTCGGTGAGGAATGGCGTAACCACCGGCTGCACTAGCGCGTGATGATTTCCCCCTGCGCTGACGGTAGAAAGCGGCTCGCCTACGCCGTGGGTGCTCGTATGCGAATCCGAGGTTCCGCGCATCGGCACGATGAAAGGCTTGGCGCTGGTGAGGACGTGCCGCCACAGGCCTTTTGCAACCCGGCGCATCGTGTTCTTGGCCATGGGCTTCGGGCGAAAGATCGTCCGGCCAAGGTTCGACCAGTCGATGCATTCGGCAGCGCTGCGCCATGCGTCTTGATTGGTCTTCGGGTCTTTGTGCCGTGTAGGCGCTGGCCACACGATTGGATGGCCGTCGCGCCGCGCTACCAGGTACAGACGCTTCCGGATTGTTGGCGCGCCCGCGTTGGCCGCAATACGCTCCCGCCAGTCAACGGTGTAGCCCAGGCCGCGAACCAGCGCGTCTACAGGTACGAACTCGCCGATGGCATCGAGGATTTCCGGCATGTCGGGGTGATCGGCGGCGAGGCCGGTGCTCATGGCGGCGATGAACGCCCGGAAGGTTCGGCCGCGCTCAGCCTTGATGGGTAGGCCGTTGTCGTCGATTGGACCCCAGTCGCAGAACTCTTCGACGTTCTCCAGGTGCATCAGGCGTGGGCGTGTTGCGTACAGCCAGCGAATCACCACCCATGCCAGCCCACGTACTTTCCGGTCGCGCGGTGCGCCGCCTTTGGCCTTGCTGAAGTGCTTGCAGTCCGGCGACGCCCAGAGCAGGGCCACTGGCAAGCCGCGGGTGGCCAGCAGCGGATCAACTTCGAACACATCCGCGACATAGTGCTGGGTCTGCGGGTGATTGGCGCGGTGCACTGCGATGGCGATTTCATTGTGGTTTACCGCGACATCGGGCTCGCGCCAAGCCCGGGCAATGCCGGAGCTGGCGCCGCCACCACCGGCGAATAGGTCAACGATCAGCTCTTGCCCAAACGGCAGAGCCAAGGAAGGGGATTGCTCGCTCGCGAGCCGACGCTGAAATGCGGTCATGCGGGATCCTCGCCAGTGGCGTGATTCGTGGAAATGGAGTATGAACAGCAATCAAACCGACGCTGTTTTACTTTCAGGGAGGGAGATTGATGTTTTCAAAAATGAAAGCCTCAAGACTTGCGGACGAGGAACGATCCAAAGCGCTAGCGAAGGTTATGGGTGAGCCCATAGGCTTCGATATATCTGAACCTGCATTGAAAGTTAAAAATCTGCTGCTAGGTGTTTCTATAGTCCTGCTGTGTATGGTAGTCGGAGGGGTGTCAGTCGGTAAAACTGTTAGCTTTCTTGGCATATCGCTTGAAGGCATAACCGCTAACAAGATGGTTTCGGGTTTATTGGTCGCAGTTGGCTGGGTCACCGTCCATTACTTCTGGTACTCGATTGAATCATTCAGGGAGTGGCGATTACGTATCACCGGCCTACGCGTTGCCTATTCGATTGGGCCCGCGACGTTCGGCTCTGGTGAAGAGGAGTCGCCAGCCTCCCCTAAACAATCCACCCTATATAACTGGTGGAAAGAGAGAAGTGGGGCGTTGGTTTCCGTAGAAGAGATAATAAAAAATATAGATTTGGAGTTGCAACAAATACAAAAGAAAGTTGACGATGCCATAAAAGAGTCACTGGCAACTACGGGTCACCTCAATCTGGTGATTTTGGAAACCCTTCGTAGCTCTGTTGATAATTTGAATGTGACCGTAAAGAATCAAGCGGAGTTTATGAAGAGCAGCAGGATTGAGGATTCTCTGTATCGCTTTGATAGTTGCTTTTGGAGACTTATAGCATCCCAAAATCTGAGGGTTCTATTCGTTGATATCAGCCTTCCACTGTTTCTTGGTGTCGCCTCATTTGTTTCTGGCTTGTTGTATCTGCATTCCAACGTATAGATGTGGGAGGCGAGTTTGACCGGCTGCTTGCGCCGCATTGATCAAGCTATCTGAGCAGGTGTGTTCAGCGAGAATTACACCTTGGCGCAGGCCTCGGAGTCCGGTCGGACGTGAAGCCCGAAGTCGGGCGGTAACGTCAGGCAAGTGTGTACTGACTTGTCCGGTAGCGTCCGCATCATCTCGATGCAGTCGCCAACCAGTATCTGGTGCTGCTGGCTCATGGTTCGATTCCATGCGAGTTGAAATGGCCTACGCTTACCGCTCTACAGGGAGGGAACGGTCATGAGCGAAGACAGGGAAAGGGTGTTTCGGATGGCGCTGAGCGCAGTGTTGCGTGCGGCGGTTGATCAGGGACTCGCCGTCGACACGCTGTCAGAGGCAGCGATTGAGCTGATGCTCAACGACATTGCTTACACGCAAGATGACGTAGCCGAGGCTGTCATTGCTATTGAGGTGGCGGCTGATGCGGTTGCGGTGCGGTGAGCGGCACCATGCAGATCAACTCGAATTCCTCGGCCGTCTCCATGATTTGGTTGAATTCCAAGCCGTCGATACTCAGCCAGTCGTTGTGCTCGCGGTCAAACTGCCAGACCAGTTCCCATAACGATTCGCAGCCCTGGCAAAGCTTGGCGGCGTAGAAGTCGCCATCAAACCTGCCCGCGATTGCCGCGTACCGCTCACCCGGTTGGATCTGGCGTCGACAGCTTTCGCACTTGTGGGGCTTGCGCGCCTTCACCAAGCTGATGCTCTGAAATGAGTCGGGCATTATTTCGCTCCGGCGGGGGTAATCAGGGGCGGTTGTCAGCACCGCAGTTCAGACAGTCATGATGAAACCGCTGGCGGTCAGAAATGAACCGGCCGCATCCGTGACAGTTGAACATCATTTCCCGCGGCTTCTTTGGCTTGGCCAGCTTGATGCCGGTGCCGCGCAGGGCTTCCTTGATAGCAAGCCTGTCACGACGAACGACGCGCCTTGTCTTCTGCTCGACGTAGGCTGCTGGCCACAAGGTTATTTCGGCTGGGTCGTTGCCAAGCGCCTCAGCCTGCTCCTTGGAAACTTGGGCAGCCTGGCTGAAGTCGGCGGTGCGGCCGATTACTTTCCTGGCGAAGACCATATCGTTTCCATTCCATTCGCCAACCACCTGAAGCACGCAAGGGCAGCCGCTCACCAGTTGTTCAGCCGCATCTTCCAGACGCAGGTACTGGTGGTCGACCCCGATGTGGGAGCGCGCATCAATGTAGGTCTTCGGCCATGGAACGTCGGTGTCGCGGTGGCTTGTAGCCTGCTCAGCGGTGAATACCTCGGCCTTGTCTAGGTCGGTGACGTACCCCTGTCCGTCCTTCGCCCAGAACGTCAGGTTGTCGCCGACATAGCTGCGGCTGTCCTGCAAATAAAATTGATCGGCCATGGCAAAGCTCCATGCATGTGGGATGGTGGCAATTTGTATAGGGATGGGGTATCAAGGGTGACCGGCATGTGGCCGGGTCAAGGAGAGTTCGTGATAACGAAAAAGCTGAAGAAAGGCATGGAGCAAAAGTTGCTCGGAATTCTTTATCGCCGATATGTCGAGACATTTGGCCGAGGTGTGCGAAACCTCAACGAGTACCCTGTGCTCATCACTGCTTCTGAGGTTTTCTTATCAGAAATTCCCGAGATGAGAGAGGTTCAAGGTCTGATGGCACGTGATCTTTTCATCGACACTATGCAAGAGCTGCAAGCCAGCGGTTACGTGCGCTTCGACGGTAAAATGTCGTTCTTTTTGACAGAGGCTGGATACCACAGGGCAGCTATGACCCCCATTGACAGGTTTCTTGAGTTTTGTAACAAGAACGAAGGTCTTGCAGTTCCGATCTCAGTCGTAAGCTTGATAATCTCGATCATTGCTCTTTTTACCTGACTGGTCGAATGCTGCGAGCGATCCCATCGGCCTTGGTGATGACGCCCTTCTTAACCATCTGCGCGATGCGCTGGCCGGCAGCATTCACGTTGACCTCTGCTGCCTTGGCGATCTCCGCGAAGGTCGGCGAGTAGCCATGCTGGTCTATGTGCGCCTTGATGAAAGCCAGCGTCTCGGCCTGCGCCAGGGTGAGTTCATTCTTCGTCTGCATCCGGGTCTTTCTCCGCCATTCCGAGTTCGCGTAGCTGACGCGCCACGTTTTCGCTAATCGTGACCTTGTGGCGCGGGCTGCCCACCGCTTCGTATGACAGTGTCGGCCCCAGCGCATGAGCATTCAGAATCAGGTTCTGCACCGCCTCGCTGATCTCCTCGATGTCGTTCCAGGCCATTAGCTCTTCAAGCTTCTGTCGGGTGCCGAGCCGTAGCCGGTGGCGCAGTTCTTTCTCATCGTACTGCTCGCGCTTCTTCGCCGACTTGGCGCTGCGCTCTTTCTGATCCACTGCCATGAACTGGCTCCTTCAAGCCGCTCGGCGGCAAATGATGCTGAACTTCGCGCTTGCGGCGCTGGGGCGCTTTCAATATCCGCCTCATGCCGCGACCTTTACCTGATTCCAGGCGCCGAATGATGACAGCAGTGCCGATACCTGCTCGTCGCTGACCTCAACCGCTCCGGGCACCGCGAGCCAGCCCATGCCCACCAAGTGGTTAGGATTGCACTCGGCCTTCACCTCTTCATAGAAGTGCTCGACCAGGTCGGAGAGCGTTGCCACGCGGTGGATGCCGTCAGGCGTAAACACCGTCATCTTGATGTACTCGGTGCCGTCGTCTTTCACGCAGATGCCAGCGATGTGCATGGTCCAGCGGTGGGCGAGATCGCAGAGGGCGTCGGCCACCGGAAGGGAACGGATCTGCTTGCCGTTCTTCCAGTTGATCATGATCTGCAAGCCGCTGGGGTCGATGCTGATCACTGCCGCATGGTTGGGGCCGAGCAGGGCGCGCATGCTGCGCTCCACCTGGACTTTGCGATTGCACGGTTTGCGTTTGCTCATAATGCGTCCGCCATCTGCCGAAGCTGTTTGCGTCCTGCCGGTGAGATATGGCGCGTCTTTCGCTTCAGGACCGTTTCAGGATCTATCCAGTCCCGCCGCTTGGGCGGGATGGGGTTGCCGGTGAAGCAGGCACCCTGGGTAATGCGCCCGCCGCGGGCCTCGTATTCGGCCATGGCCTGGGCGAGGCGGGCCGATTCGACCCGATTGTGTTGAATGCTGCTGAGTTCGAGGCTGATCATGCCGCTTTGCTCCTCAGCTTCTGCTCGTATGAGTCGACTAGCAGCTTGAATTGCCATAGGTCTTCCTCAAGCTTTTCGATGTAGTTATCGTCGCGCTTGAACTCCTGCCACCAGAGCTGGCGGCCAGCGGGGCGAAGGTCGGGGCAATACATCCCGATGTGCCACCACTTGCGCCCGGTGATCCACATGCAGCCTTGCACCTGGTCCATGATCTCGCTGGCGTCGTTGTCGATGTGGAAGGAGCGCAGTTTTTCTGGGGCAAGGAAGCATTTGTACTCGCTGCCGCCGTCGTCGCCGATGAAGCCGTCCGCACTGGCGCCGAATGCACCGTCATCGGTTTTCACCAAACCAACCTGGGTAACGATCAGACCCGTTTGGATTTCGTGCTCCATGCGAGCTTCTGGCTCGAGTTCGTGGCCGCGCTTCATCTGCCAGGTTTCAAAGCCGTTATCCAGCGGCTTGCCGCTGATCCGCTCGACGGCCAGCTTGAAGGCGTAGTCGAGTGCCTTTGAAGTTGGCTCGCCCTTGTTGGGTCCAGATTTCAGCTTTGCCCGGGCATCGCCGAACATACTGGCTGTGATGACGCCCGCGCGGGCCTCATGCCACTCCGGGGAGCCTTGAGCGCAACTGACGATAATCATTCGGAAACCTCCTCGAACTCCACCGTTTCATCGGTGGGCTGGCTTTCGGTGGATGCGGCGGGGTCTGGTTCAGGCTGCGGTTCTGGGTCGGATTTAGCTTCTGCAACTGCCTTCAGCGCTTCGCCGCGCGCGCCAACTGCAGCTTTGAAAGCGCTGTACGCCGGGATGTCTTTCGCCTCCTGAAGCTCTTTGACGCCGTCCCTCCAGAGGGCGGTCAGAGCTTCCTGAGTTTCGGCGGCCATGGCGGCACCGACCCATTTCTTTGTCAGCTCAGGGTCGGTTGCAGGTTGGCTGGCTTCTTGGTGCCGAAGCTCCTCAGGCAGGTCTTCGATATCCTGCGTGAAGATGTCGGATGCGGCCGTGACGTTGAGAGTCATCGCGATCATGGCGCGCTTGCAGGCCATCTTCAGGACGGTGTTCGCCAAGTCCGCAGCCTCCGTGCGAACCTGCGGCTTCTTCTCGACGTTGCCTTTGTATTTCGAGAACTTGATGCGGCGCAGGTTCTCTGGCGTCGATTCAAATTCCTCCTGGCAGATCGATCCGCGCCACTTGTACTTTTCTTCACCGGACGAGCATTCACCAACGCCTTCGCCCAAGGCGATTCCGGTAGTCTGATGCCGACCAACACAGGTGACGCGGTATCGGGCGACCTTGTCGGTGGACAGGTCTTCGATCCGGTACTCCTGCGCGACACGAAAAGTCACGCACAAGACTTCGGCACCGGGTTTGTAGAGGGTTGGCTTCGGCGTGCCGGGGATCGTGCCGTAGTGCGTGTCCCGCTTCATGATGCCTTGCATCACTTCTTGCACCAGGTTCACTCGCTGGCGAATTTCGACGGCCGAGAAGCGATGAACCTCAGCGGCGGTGAGGCCAGCGCTTTCGCGAACCGGCATTTGGATGAGTTCGTTCATAGCTGCCTCAGTAGGTGATGGCGATGTTGGGGATCTTGCGTTGGGCGATGAGGGTGACGGCCTGTCGGGCACATTCGTCCGTCATGCCGCCTGCAATGAAGGCATCTAGCGCCGCTCGGTTGATCTTTGCCTTGTGGGCTTTGTCTGCCTCGCGGGCTGCGGCCAGTCGCTGCTCTTCCCGCAGAGCTTCTTCTTGGCGGGCGATCTCAGCCAGACGCGCCTGCTCAACCGCTTCGGCTTGACGCTTCTCGGCGGCAATGCGGTCTTGCTCGGCTTGTTGAATGGCTGCGAGTCGATTGGCTTCGGCCTGGGCTGCAATGCGTTCGGCCTGTTCAGCGGCAAGTTTCAGTTGCAGGGCCTGCTGCGCGGCGGCGGCTTCCGCATCGCGCGCGGCTTGTTCGGCGGCACGTTGCTGGGCTGCCGCCTGGTCTTTCAGGTCCTGCTCGCGCTTTGCGGCGGCTGCCAGTTCGGCTGCGGCGCGCTCATTTGCTTCGCGCTGAGCTTTCTCCGCTGCTGCGCGGGCAATGGCGGCCTCATGGTCTGCTTTGGCGCGGGCTTCTGCTTCAGCGCGGAGCAGAGCGAGTTCAGCCTGCTCAGCCTCATACCGATGCAGTTCGGCGAGGATGTCTCGCAGCGCCTTGAGTGTCAGGTCTTTCGCTTGACCTGCCTCCGCCTTGAATTCTTCCCAAGAATCGTCGATGGCGATTGCTTCCGCCTGGTCGATAAGGCCCTGCACATGCGCGGAAGTGGAGCCTACGAGGTTTAGAGGCATCTGACGCAGCAAGTCCAGCCGGGCATTGTGCGCATCAAGGCGCTTATCCTCTGCCGCTTGCCAATCATCCAGAGGCTTGCGAACTTCCTTCTGCCACAGCTCCAGCGTGTCCCATACGCGCTTCCGCTCGGCATCGATCTTCTTGGGGATTTCCTTCTGCTGAGCAGAAATATCTTTGCCGAGAGCGTCCAAGGCGGTTTTTGATTTGGCAATTTTGTAGGCCATTGATGCGTAGGCCTCGCGCCCCTTCACGGTGTTGAGCTCCGGGAGAACTTTTAGGAACTCATCAACCTTCGTCCTGACCTGCTGCAGCCATGGCTCCAAGCCTTTGTCAGTGCTGAACACTTTCAGCGCTGTTTCCTTGGGCGGAACTGCGGCCAGTTGCGTATCTGTAGACATGACTGCTCCTTGCGCCATGCCGTTGCCGGGGCGCTGATTAAATTGGGTAGGGGTTCAGTGCGGTGCGTAGGCGCTGGCCAGCATCCACACAGTGCAGAAGAGAAGGGTGATGAAGCTGCCGCGCCAGAATGCGATGCGCTTGGCGTGCTGGTAGCGGGTCATCGCTTTGGCTCCAACGCCTTAATGGCAGACTTGCCAAGCGCGCGCAAAGAAAGTCTGAAGCCGCGAAGCGCCAGCCGCGCTTTCTTGCGCTCTCTGGCAAAGTACCAAGCGCGAGTGCAGTGGACGCAGCCTCGCTTGAGTAGGTTATCCATCACTTCATCGTCATTCAGTCTGCGGTCTTCGTCGTCTGCCCACATCTGAAATGCTTCCCACAAGTGCGTTTTGCGGTGATTCTTCTCGTCGTAGAGAATTCGCCAGTGCTCTTCGCTGCCATTGGGCCAAGGCAGTTCGCCCAGTTCGGGGAACGCGTTGACAGGCTTTGGGCCGAGCTGATCAAAACGGTTTTCGCATTGGCCAAGATGCTCACCGATAGCGCGTGTCAGCGACTTGATTCGCTGAAGTGCGCTTTCGTGCGCCGCCAGGGTGATGAGGATTGAGCGCTCAAGCTTCATGCCCGCACCTCATAAGCTAGCGTCCACTCACCACAAAGGCAGGCACGGCGGCTCCATGCTTCAGGGTTGGAGATGTGAGCGCGCTCGGCGGCCTGCATGGCTTCGAGCATGGTCCGGCCCTTGAAGACCATGAGCACACGATCAGCAGGAACAGCCAGGTGATCAGGTAGTTCTGCAAGCTGCTCGTCGATCAGGGATGGAACGAGTGGCGTACTCACTGGGCAACCTTCTTGATCTGCTGATCAACCCATTTGCGCATGCGAGTCCAGCGCTCTTCGGGATTCTCGCGCCGCCATCCCTGCTGAGGGTCGTAGACGCCTGGGTGTTCATCGTTCTCCCAAACGATCTCGCGAGCCATGGCCGAGGCTATGCCAAATCTGTCAGCTACAGCCTCGGCGTCGTCAGGATCGATGACCGTCATGTCTAAGCCGCGAGCCTGTCCGACCACTCCAAGCGTGCAAAACTCACCATCCGCCTGTAGCTGCTCGCTAACCAAGCGCTTGACCGGCATGGCGTCCAAGGCCGTGGCGAGCTCTTTCAAAAATGCTTGCCCGCGCTTGCCGCGCAATGCTGAGTTTACAGCGCCGCGCCAACAGATCAGAGACCAGTTGTTGTCGTTGTCGTCGCTATATCCGCTTCTGCTCATGCCGCTCTCCTTGCAGTCCGCTCCAGGTACACATCCCTGATCCGAGCGCAGTAGGATTTGAATTCGTCAGCAGTGATTGCTGAGGAGGTGAAGTACGCGATCACCAAGCCCTCAGCCAGACCAGATGCCATATCAGGATTGTCGTGAGTGGTGATGGCCTCGATTGCGGACTCGATGGATGATCGACTCATGAATCTGCATCCTCGAATTGGGCGATCAGCGCATCAGCAGCCAACGGCTTGAGCAGCTTCGTCGCGATTTCCCGAAGTGTTTCCTCCGGGTCTGGACCGATAAGCTCGTCAGCAACCGTAGCGGCGTCAGATGCAGCCTTGCAGCGTGAGTGCATCGCCAGTCGGCCCAGTACCGAGTTGCTCTGAATGGCGCTCATGAGGCGGTCAGTGATGTGCTCGTCAACCGCCAAGGCGAATCGCTCGAAGGACACACCCTGCGGACTGTGGAGGCGACGCTTGAACTGAACGTCGCGGCGATTGAGCAAGTGTTCTGCTGCGTCGGCGATCCACTCAGCCTCAGCCGGAGTACTTGGCACTTCTGGACGAAGCGCGATAGGGAAAACCTTTGTTGCTACGTTCATGATCGCCTCCATGGCGAGCTGAGACCGCATTAGCCAGATGCCAGGCGCGGGTGACCAAACCCAGCCAACGACGACTGGCCTGGCACCTGCTGATGCGGTCAGGGAGTGGGGTTATTCAGTTGATGCAACAGGAAGGGGAAAACGGTGTAGCGGAGAATGGGGCCGGTGGTGCAGTCTTAGTCCGAGCCACCGGCAGAGAGCAGTGTCACTCTACGATGCAGATCCAGCGATGATTTTGCCGGTAGGGCGCTCGAGTAAAGTGAACATCTGCAACCAGATTCATTCCTCTTTCTTGTAGCGCTTCGGTCAGTTGTACGAGTGTCTCTGCTTGGATAGTCATTACTGTCACCTCGTCAGATTTACTGCGTTCATAATTCTTGACCTGACGGGCAAGTCACAAATTCATTTTTTCTACCTGGGCGATTACCCCACTGCGCGCTCTGAGAACGCGCAGGAGTGATGAATTTATGAGCCGATATGAGCTTCTATGAGCCTCTCAGTCCTCTTCCGGTTCGAGCATCTTCTCGATGTCGGCGGCGACTGGCTTCTTCCAGTTCTTGATCTGGCCAGTTTCCAGATCGATATCCAGCTCCACATAGTCGCCGTAGTGATCGCCGGGGAAGAAGTTGGGCACATAGCCTTCATAACTTCCGACCTTTTCGCCTTGGGCGTCGACCAGATCTGCGCTGAAGCGGTCGCTTACCTTGAGGCACAAATTGAGCAACGTCACGTCGACCTGCACGGTTTTCTTTTGGTTGATCTGCATCGGGTATGCTCCTGTGTTTACTCCACGGCGGGCTGTGAAATGCGCTGAATGGTTCAGCCTTCGCGGCTCATCTGTTCATGGCTGTAGTGTTCTTCACTGCAGAACGGAAGGCTTTGGCTGCGAACGTATTTCTTGCGGCGTACCGGGTCCCAAGCCTGATCGATGATTGTCCGATAGATCGGCTTCTCGACCGGCTGACGGCAGCGGGTGCAGTTAACGGCTGTTGCGGTTTGTGCTTCGTTCATCGGGAGCTCCTCCGGTTGTCTTCCGAAAGCGCCTGATGCAGGCGCTGACGTGAAGATCACTGGATCAGCCGCAAATAATTGGATTGGCGAAGGCGTGATCCATCGCTTCATTGTTTGCGATGTCGCTGTCGATGAACCGAATAAGAAACGGTGGTAAGGTCTGAACCTTTCCGTCAGCCATTTCCACTATGGCCACGGTGTAGTTGCCTGGCCCGCTCTCGAACTCTTCGTATTCAACGCCCCAGCCGTGAAATTTGCCCTCGGCCGAATCTTCAAGACCTGTCCGGCGCCCTCGGTCATCGTGTAGCGCCTTCATCGTCATTACTGGTCGCATTGCATTGCCTCCGTTGATTTCCAATGCCGCCTCATAGAAGCGGCATCAGTAAATCCCTGGTTCATGGCAAATGCTTCTTGGCCTCGATTTCTTCGTCGTAAGTGCAGAGGTTAGGAGCAGTGCGATAGAGGTTCAGCGTGCGTTCGTGCTGATCCGTTGACCAAGTGGTATCGGCTATCCGCAGCTCCTCCTGGGTAGCCATGTTCTCAATAGCGCACTCGGAAATGGCGGTCAGAGAACGGCGCTGACGCCTGCTCATAACGTCCATCAGGTGCTTCATTCGAGGGCTCACCCTAAAAGTCAGAGTTTCCGTTTTTGTGTGCCCTTGAGTTTTTCTTTTCATGGATACCCCCAGTGGATTCCCAAAGCACCCGGTCGCCCAGGTGGTTCAGTGAATCGTTCTGTGTTGCACCGCGACCCGCTACTGGCGTCGGTCGCGGCTTGCTGCGTCAGTGGTGTTGGCCAGTTACCCGCTGTTGATTGCAGGGCTGGCCGGTCGTGTTTAGGTTTGGGCGGTGAGCTTCCTCCCCATGGCGTCAATCAGCATCTGTTCGCCTTGGATCACAGGTCCCTACAACATGCACGCTGCAGCTCGTTTGCCCGGTTGATGGGGCAGGGTGCATGAGGTCCGGCGCCCCTCAATGCCGAAGCTCGGGGCGCTAATTCAATACGGTGTCTCTCCCATCTGCCGCCGGGATGGCGGTGCGCACTGCGTGCCGGGTCGTTCGCTCGGTTCGAGCATTTCGCTCTCGATCAGCCGTACAGGTTGTTCCTGTCGTGGGCGGGCTATCTGACCCGTCTGATCGCCGGTCGCCGGTAGAGGCAATGCGGTCTGTTGGTATTTCTTTGAAGCGCTAACTGTTAAAGAGCGGTTCGGAGCAGTGTGTCGCTGCGATGGGTGTAAATTAACCGCCGGTTTCTTTATCGTCAATACCGGCGGTTAATTTATTTTTCAGGCGGCTGCGGTATGCTTTTTCTAACACTGTATGGATGTACAGCTATCAAGGAGCAGTAGATGGGTGCGATACAGCAACAAAAACAACACCAGCGCGTTGAGTTGTCCGGGATCGAACGGCTGAATCTGAGGGTGTCGAACATGATCAATCACCCGATCGCACAGCTTCAGCGGTGGGTGACGATCCATCGCTTGGATACGGACGGGGATCGTGAGTGGGGAGAAGTGATGGGAGTGCTATCGGAGGTCGATGAAATCGAAATGTCGTTCAACGATGACGAATCGGTGACGCTGAGGTGGGAGCCATCGTTGGACGACGATAGGTCAGTTCAGGTCGGTGATCCATTTGAATCGGACGAGCCAGCGCCTTTCTGAATGTCTACTGCCCGCCATGCACCGGGCTTTCCAGGGCCCAATCCTTTGCGGAATTGCGGTTGGTCTTACCCGGTCGGTATATTCATTGTTGAGTGGTCGCGGCGTACTGGGCATCATCGCTCTGGAAGCGGCCGATCTTTGGAAAGTAGTCCGTATGAGGGATCATGTATGTCTGCAAAATCTCTGCTGCTCGTCGGTGCGGTCACCGCAGCGCTGCTGTCGGGCTGTTCTCATTATTTCCAGAGCATCCCCGACATGATGGATGCGAAAGACTGGGAGGGGAAACCGCTTCAGCAAGCCATCAAAACGTTTGGTGCTCCGAGCGATACGGTGGAAGATGCACAGGGTAATCCTGTCGCCAGGTGGATCTACACAGCTCAATATTCCCGCACCCAGGGATACAACGAATTATCAGCCGGACCCACTGCGGGAAGCGTAACGGTGACGCCGCGATCTTACACAGAGAACTACGGCAAGGAATGTCGACTTGAACTGACCTATAACGCTCAGAAAACCATCATCGATTTTAAAACGTGGAAAAGCGTTGGTGATGCCTGCAACTCTTACTCGTTTTCGTATCCCAAGAGGTGAGGGCACTCAAAGCGGCTTGGTTGACAGCCCAGCTGCGCTCCGCATTGAAAACGTGCAGATGGCGCAGGATGTGCAGAGCGGAATCCGGCGGATACACGACGCTGCGCACTGGCGGACGCAATAGACGGTAATCAGTCCTCCAGCAGAACCAACGTCAGCAGAACCTGTTTCAAGTTGTCATCGATGGGCCTCAGAGCGGTCCGCACCTTCGCAGCTAAGGCGAGATTGCCCGAATCCTCAGCCCAGTCAGCAATCTCGTCGATTGCCGCAGCCAGGGCGATCTGGTTGTCGTTGAAAGCCTTCAGTAGGCTAGGAAGCATGTCCAAGTTGCGCATGGCGAACCCTCCGCGTGGAGAGGGAAGCGTAGCAGGCGTTGAAGGATAGATGCCGGGAGCCTCGCGCCTTCCGAGGCGCCCGCGGTCCATATCGCCTACGCTTTCAGCTTTGTTGATTGGAGGTAGGCAGATGGCGACAAAGGATAGGACCTTCCCAGTGCGCGACCTAATTATCGCTTTATTGCGAGACCAAAATATCCACACTGGCCACTGGGGTCTCACAGTGCACTTCAACGCCTCCGGCACCACGGTTTCGCCTACGGGTCAGTCGGGTGCCGGACTACCTGGTCTGGCTATCGCTGTCACGGGAGTATCATTGGTTGCTGCGAAAGAGGGCGGGGAAGGAAGTCTCGACGCCTCCTTGGTGAATCCTGCGAGGACCAGCCGACCCAGAAAACCGACCAAGCAGACGTTGCAGTAGGCAGACGCCCAAGCCCGAGCAGGTGACGAGCCGTTGGAAACAGAGAAGTCGGCGCCTTTCTTACGCCCATAAAAAAGCCCGCGTAGATGGCGGGCTTATCGAACACATATCCGATCTGCGAGTTGTAGTACACCAGATATCTACACTGATACCGAAGTCGCCGCATCTGAAATAAATGCTTTTGAAATGCTGCGCGCCATTAGGGGCGGGACGGCATTTCCTACTTGTCGAGCTCGAGATTGGAGCGAGCCAAAAAAACGGTATGATCTTGGGAACGTCTGCAATGAAGCAGCCTCTCTCAAGCTCAAGCCGCGTGGCTGGCTTGGATGACCAAATCTACCATTTGAATAACTTAGGCACTTGGTGGTCAGACCAGAAGCTGGTTTGTCCCAAGCCAACCGTCCATAAACGTCGCTATGCCCAGAGTAATTCTTGTGACATTTCAACAACAACTCTTCCGGCCATGTCTCTCGGCCTCCTCCCTCCAAAGTTGATTGGATGCGGCGGAGATTTAGCTCTGACAGATTCATAGCGGAATGGTCATTATCACTGGGGTCAGTTTGGCCAGCGCCTAATGCTGGTAGATCTTTGATCCACTCTTTGACAGTTGTGTATGGGTTCAAGCCATTCCCGTGAGTTGCATTTGGTATTTTAATTTCCCCATGCAGAGATGCTACTAGAACCAATCTAGAACGAGTTTGTGGCACTCCAAACCATAAGGCTTGCACGATCGCTGCATCAAATGAATAACCTAGCTTATTCAAGAGATTCGTAAAGGTTAGGAAAGTTTCACTTTTCATGCAGTCCTTCTGCATCCCGGGCACGTTTTCAACGAAAACATAATCAGGTAACCAATGTTCGATAAATCGCCCAAACTCGCCCAGCAGGTTAAGTCTCGGATCATTTTCGTTCTGATGACGATTTTGCTTGGAGAAAGGTTGGCATGGAGCGCACCCACTGAAGAGTATCCTTCCCTCTGTTTGAGAAATGGAGCTAGACAGCGCCTCTGCTGGAAGCGTACGAATGTCCTTTTCCAAAAACGTTGCTTCTGGAAAGTTGAATCTATAAGTGTTCGCAGCCTCGGAATCGACATCTAGCCCAAGCTTGATATTCATCCCTGCCTCCCGGAAGCCGCAGCTAGTACCGCCACAGCCAGAGAAAAAATCGAACACGTTTATAGTCATGTTTTAGAAGGCCCATTCATACGTTTAATTCTCGAGCGGATGGTTTTAAAGTCTTGATTGACTTTAGGTACAGTAGCGAGTTCGATACATTGAATGGTAAATATTTCATCTGATTTTATTATTTCGCTGGGCTTTCTGTCAAGCTTTTGTCTCGCAAAATCTCTAAATATTTCTTTTGAGTCTTGAGTTTTGCTGTTCGCTGCAAGTTCTTTAGAATTCTGGATAATAAAATCTTCAGCGGTTTTCATTGGGAGGAAGTCGACGTACTCGGAGGCCCAATCAATGAAATTGCGCTGCATGCTGTATAGCTGATTTTTGTTCCCGCCAGTTTTAACATTTCCATCAATTTTGAAGGATATTGTGCATCCGGTTAGTTTTTTTATTTCGTCGCCTAATTTGGTGTTTTCGCTTTCAGGGATATCAATCGAGCGGCGAATTGCTGGCTTAAATTTATCACCGTCCAACAGGAATAAAATATCATTCCTGCCAGCAGCTGCGAATATAGGGATGTATGTCGTCCATAAAGTGTCAGCGCCACCGGGTATGTATTTTATGTCGTATCGACCCAGGTTGACTCCGTCCGACTTCAAGGCTCGTTCTACAATCGCCTTCGCAAGTCGGTCTTCGACTACAATAGTGATTATGTTAGTTGACGGCTCGCCGATATAAAAAAATGCATCGTCGGGAGATAAAGATTGCGCAACTAACACGACCTTGTTCGAAGCACTGTCAAGCGTCAGGGTTTTTATTGCGTGTGAAGGTAGGTTTCTAATGATTGCAGGCGAGTGAGTCGAAAGAATCACCTGGTGTTTCTTTTGCGATACTTGGCTTTCTAAAAACTTCATCAGGCGCTCTTGGGCCCCGGGATGCAGAGATACCTCAGGCTCATCAAGAAGTATCAACGAATTGGGTTGTGCCTCAAGAATGCCTACCACTAGCATGACTGCAGCAAACTCCCCACTACCTGCAAAGGCTTCAGAATAACGAATATCTGAATGGGTGAGGCGCACAGTTTTTCCAGCGTTTTTGAAAAAGTTGTGGCCGATCAATTCCACCTTTAGATAAGTACGGCCAAGCACATAAGAAACTCCCTCTATCTCTTCTTTTGTAAGATTCCTGTTTAGCTTATCTTCGATCTTTTCCCTCCCATAATAAATATAAGTGGGAGATTTTGATTCAATCGCTTGAAAAAGGTGGCTAGACTTATGCCTGATGAAATCTTGCTTGGTTTTCAGCGTGTCAGTTTTGAAAAAGTCTCCATGATAAAAGAATTTGTCATAAGCACTAAGCTCAGTTCGAAAATCTAGCAGCTTGACATTTTTGGAAATCACATTCCATCTTGTTTTGGATCTTCCTTCTGGCAGAGGATCACCGGGTGCGATCTTTGGCATCCTCGACATTCCATACTTAATAATTGGTCGTGATGGCTCCCAGTAGTCAGGGTTTTGCCCAGCTTCAGTTTTGTCGTATTTAGATCTCGTTTTTAAGACCTCTACAATCTCGTCCGCTGAGCTATTAAAGTATCCATATATGAAGCAATTAGGGGCTCCACCATCCTCTTCAATTGGGTCTAATGAAGTTGAAAACCAGAATGACCCCGGTGAGTTGTCGGAGGGAGCGCCATACAACGCTCTGAGAATAGAGCTTTTGTTAGTTCCGTTCTCTCCAACCAAAGCAGTAATGGGATGGGAGAACTCTATCCTGAGGCCCGCTTCCAAGTTTTTATATTTCGGAAACCTCATATGCCTGATAAAAGGTTCAAAGTCAGAGTTTGAAAATTGAAATTGTTTTTCGAGTGTATTTGTTGTGAGTGTTTGCATTTGTGATAACTGTCCCTAGCATTGTCTTTGCACATGTAACATAGTCGGCTATTCCCCCGTAGCAGATTATTATCTGAAACTTCGTAACGGGGGCATCTTCGCTTCAGACCAAATTTCCATTCCACACGAAAAGTACACGAGCCTGGATGTAGGTTTCCTCGATGAGGATGTCTTCGGTTTTGTGCTTCCGATTGTCCGAGATCATCTTGAATTTGTCCTTCCCCTTCATCTGCAGGCGCTTGATGTACTGGAAGCCTTGGTGCGAGAAGAAATAGATCCCGTCACCGATGAAGTTTTTGATGCTGGCATCCACTAGGCACGGATCGCCGTGCTTGATTGTTGGGGTCATGGATTGGCCCCACCCAGTAACGATCTTGAGGTGAAAGTGCTCTCGAAACTGGATTCCCATCATCCTGAGATGTGAGGGGCTGACCCGTAAGTCTTGAAGAAGCTCCGGGAAGTCATGCACGACCTCGCCGCCACCTTGCGCGCCCCTGACATCGTAGTGAGCGATCCAAACCTCATCACCAACCACGCCTGGTTTGTAGGCATCGTGCACAAGGGAATTTACCGACGCTTCAGGATCCCCACCCTCAGCCACCGCGAGAAGGGCTTGGCGGGTTTCCTCTGGAAGATTCTTCCCTTGTTTGGCAAGCATCTGTCGAACTAGATCTGCGGCTGATGCTGGCTCGCCGCTGGCGGCTGGCTGTTCTGCTGCGGCAGTCAGACCGCTGATTTCTACCGCCAGCCGCTTGCTGAATTTTTCAACCGGCACGCCGAGCACGCGAGAAAGAACCGAGGCGAACTTCGCGTTCAGTGGATTCGTACCGTTCAGGTACATGGCAACCGCTGCAGCCGAGATATCGGCCGCTTCAGCTAGGCTCGCTTGAGTCAGGCCGAGGGCGTTTTTCTTCGACACGAAAAGCGCCTTGGCGGCGTCGCATTCAGCCTTTAGTTCCGGGGACAGCTCTTTCTTTTTCGTCATCCGTGAAATTTAACCGTTGGTTAAGTTGTTTGCGCTAACCGCCGGTATTGATCAAACGCTAACCGCCGGTTAATATCGCAGGCATACATCGCTTGCTGAGGCAAAGAAATGAAAAAGACGCCATTGCCAGAGCTGGTCGAGCGAATTGGTCAATCCGCAGTTGCCAAAGGTCTTGGCGTCAGTGCTCCGGCCATTTCGAAGGCCCTCAAGGCAGCTCGGGAAATCCTGGTGATCGAGCATGAAGACGGGAAGCTTACGGCGGAAGAGATCCGTCCGTTTCCCTGCCAGCTCGCACCACAGAAAACCGCCGCCTAACCGCGCTTCGAGCTGAGCGAAACCGTCGCTTGCTCAAACCCGCGCAGGGCTTCATCGCTCAACTGATCACGCAACTGACTGGCCTTTTGCTCGAACGCAGGCCAGAGCCTCAACTGAGAAGACAGGGGTAGGGTGGATGCCAAGGCACCCACAAAGCAGCAGAGGGCGGTTATCTCGCCTTGGAGTTCGGAAGAGTCGGTCATGGATGTGTCCTGATCAGTTGGTAACCGAATCATCGCTGTGTTGGCACTGAGCCACCACGGAAAACGTAACGAGGTTTTACGAATGGAAGAGTTCTTGGATGCCTGTCAGGCAGCGGTGAAGGGCAATGAGCCGAAGGCGCTCGCGGCAAAGATGGGCGTGCCGCATGTGAGCCTGCTACAGCGAGCGAATCCCGACAACGACGCTCACCACCTGACCATCGAGCACCTGTACGGCGTGCTGCTGCACACCGGCGATATGCGCCCGCTGATCGCGCTGGCGTCTGACTTCGGTTTTGACCTAGTAGCCCGCGACAAGCCTACGCCTACAGACCTCAATTCCGCGCTGCTGCGCCTGCATGCCGATCTGGCAGACGTGACCCGTCTTGCTTTCGACGCTCAGGCCGATGGCCGCGTGTGCTTGCGTGAGAAGACCGAGCTTTTGAAAGAGGCGGAAGAGGTGATCGTCAGCCTGGAAGTGTTCAAGCAGTCCGTGAAGGTCGCCTGATATTTCCGCGCATGCGCGGAAAAGGAGGACCGAAAACAAAAATCTAACGATCGGACAGCCAAAAGAGGGGGCTATGCGAAGCCACTCTGAAGTAACCCCCTAAGAAATACGAGGCATGAAAAAGCCCGCGGACGAGGCGGGCCAATTCAAAACAACGATTTGCGTGGAGAAATTATATGCATAGTCACCAATCCCCGATCAATACCCAGCAAGTCGCGCCACGTTTTCACAATCAGCAAAACGTGGCGCGCACGATGTCCTCGCGTGAGATAGCGAATGTCACGGGCAAGCGTCACAACAACGTGAAGCGCGACATTGTCTCCATGCTCACTGACCTTGAAGAAGATGTGCTCAGTTTTGAGCACATCTATTTGGACGGTCAGAATCGTGAACAGATTGAATATCGCCTTGATCGGGAGCTTACCGATACGCTGCTGACCGGCTACAGCGCCAAGATGCGCCGAGCAGTGATTCGCCGTTGGGCTGAGTTGGAGCAGAAGGAAGGCGCGCGCGAGGCGGTTGCGTTCAACGGAACGAAGGTGATCGGCGAGATCGCCATCATGGAGTGCTTCACGCGCCTGCTGAAGCCTGCGCCATCTAGCCAGATGCTCATGCTGACCAAGATCGCCGAGAACAACGGCCTCGATCCGAAGTTCTTGTCGGGCTATGCCGTAGACGCCGCGCCCGATGCGACTGGCGGCAGTTCCATGCCAACCAAATCAGCTACAGCTCTGCTCAAGGACTTCGGCCTGGGCGGCTCCGTCGTGAGTTTCAACAAAAAGCTTGAGGCTGCTGGCTACCTCAAAGTGCTGACGCGCAAGAACTCCAAGCAGGAAACCGTGCCTTTCTGGTCGATCACTGATAAGGGTCTGGCTTTCGGCAAAAACCTCACCAGCCCTCAATCCCCCCGCGAAACTCAGCCTCATTGGTACGTCGACCGCTTCCTTGAATTGGCCGCTTTGGTCGGGAAGGCCTGACATGCAGTTCACGGTATCTATCAACCAGGTGAAGGCGCTGGAGTGGGGGCTGAACTCTCAGCAGGCCCTGCTGTTCGCGTTCGTCTACGGCTGCCCGAGCTGGACAAAGCCAGTCACCACCGACAATGGCGTTTTCTTCGCGCTGAGCAAAGCGAAGATCATTGAAGAGCTTCCGCTACTCACGGATAAGCCAGACACCGCGTATCGCATGCTGAAAGCTCTGGAAGAGGCTGGACTGATCCAGTTGTCGAGCACTTCCAACATCACGCTCTTCCGACTGACAGCCAAGGCTGCAGAGTGGAACCAGAAACTGGATGGGTCGGAAAAATATCCGACCCCACCTGAAACTGAGGGTCGGAAAAAAATCCGCTCTACCTCGGAAAATTCTCCGAGCAAGGTCGGAGAAAAATCCGAGCAAGGGTCGGAAAAATCTCCGACAAATCAGGATACCAATCATCAGGGTACTAATCAGGATACCAGTCAGAACTTGCAGGGCGCCCCGGCTACGCCGTCGCAACCCGCGACTCTGGTGCTTGTTCCCAGTGACCGGCCACGCTGCGCAATCCCCGACGACATGCCCGGCCCGAAAGACCAAACCTGCAAGACGTTCAAGACCTGGGCGAACTACGCCATGGCCTACCGTAAACGTCACGGCGCATGGCCGGTCTGGAACGCCAAGGTCGCAGGGCAGGTGAGCCAGATCATTGACCGCCTCGGCATCGAGGTCGCTCACCACGTCTCGGCCTACTTCCTGTTGATCAACGACGCCAAGGTCGTAGGGAACATGCACAGCATCGGCGACCTGCTGCTGAAGGCAGAGGCCTACCACACCCAGTGGGCGACCAATCGCCAGATGACCGGCACCACGGCCCAGCAGATCGAGCGCAAGCAGGCGAACCTCACCGCGGGCCAAGACGCTGCCAACCGGATTTTGCAGCGCGCAGGAGGGCAGGCGAATGAATTCCTCTAACCGCATGGAGCCGGACCAAATCGCCCGGCTGGCCTTGGCCATTGTCGCGACGGCGGAGTTGTTGGGGCAGTCGATGACCTCTGATGCTGCAGAGATGCTGGCTGAGGACCTTGCCGAGCACCCAGCAGATACCGTCGCCGCCGCGCTCAAGGCATGCCGCCGTGAACTTACCGGGAAGCTGACACCCGGCGCCATCTTGAGCCGTATCCAGGCGGTTGACGGGCGCCCCGGCAAGGACGAGGCATGGGCGATCGCCTTGACCACCAATGACGAGCACGAAACCGTCGTGCTGACCGACGAAATCCAGCTCGCGCTGGCTGCTGCCAAACCGGTGCTCGACGGCGGCGACAAGGTGGGCGCCCGGATGTCGTTCATCAGCGCATACGAGCGCTTGGTCAATCAGGCTCGCGAAGACGGCAAGCCCGTCAACTGGCACGTCTCCATTGGCTTCGATGCCAACCGCCGCGTTGAAGCGATCACCAAAGCCGTTCAACTACAGCGCATCCCGCAAGAGCGCGGCCAACTCTATCTGGCCGACATGAGCATTGCACCGACCACCGAAGACGGCCGTGCACTTGCCGGGCTCCTGACCGGCAACGTCACCCGGCCCAGTGCGCGCGTCCGCGAAAAGCTTCAGGCGATCAAAGACGGGATGACCGCGATGACAGCAGCGAACGCTCAGCGCCGTCTCGAAATGAAAATTGAAGCCGCGAACGATCTGGCAGCCCGGCGGGCGTTACTCCAGCGCCAAGCAGAACAATTGCAATCGAAGGAGCCCGTCTGATGACCGACAAGATCAGCATCAACTGTCAGTCGAAGCTCACCGAAGCGATCACTCGCATGACGGCGATGTACCGCGAGAAGAAGTTCGTGGTGGTGAGTCTGCGCCCAGGGAAAGATCGCACTCTTGATCAGAACGCCCTGTGGTTCGCCTTCTACAAGCGCATTGCGGAAATGACCCAGATCGGCGACGCCAGTGGCGCTCGCAAGTACTGCAAGCTTCACCACGGCGTGCAGATACTCATAAATGAAGACGAGGACTATCGCGCGGCCTGGCACCGCACGACCAAGCACCTGGTCTACGAGGAAAAGCTCGACCTGATGGGCGACTGCAAGTTGTTCGGGCCGGATGGTTTCCCGGTGACGAGCCTGTTCAATCGCGCCCAAGGTATCTCTTACACCGACCGCATTGTCGCGGACTTCACGGGCAAGGGCGTGTACTTCGGCGACCTGCTCGGCGAGGTGGCAGCATGAAGACCATTCAGGCCCTCATCAGCGCCCTCGCCAAAGCTTACGCCGAGCCGGCCACATCTCATTTCCAGAACGGAGGTGGTGTGTGATCAAGGCTTCAGGCATTCAGAAGCGCAAACCGATCAAGGCCAAGACCTGCGCAAACAAAGCCTGCGGTGCCAAGTTCGTACCGGAGTTCTCGACGACACAGGTGGTGTGCAGTCCGAAGTGTGCTTTGGCTATTGCGCCTGCCAATCAAGACCGGGCGCGCAAGGCAATTGCAGATGTCGAGCGTCGGGAGATCAAGGCCCGGAAGGAAAAGCTGAAGAGCAGGGCGGATCACCTCAAGGACACGCAGAAAGCTTTCAATGCCTGGATTCGTGAGCGTGACGCTGGCCAACCGTGCATCAGTTGCGGCACCACGGCGGACGTCCAGTACTGCGCCGGGCATTACCGTACAACCGCCGCCGCTCCTGAGCTTCGATTCGAGCCGCTGAACGTCCATCTGCAATGCAACCGCAACTGCAACATGGGCCAGTCGGGGAACCTGTTGGGGTATCGACCAAGGCTGCTCGAAAAGATCGGAGCGGAAAAGCTCGCCTGGCTGGAAGGCCCACACGAACCGAAGAAATACACGATTGAAGACCTGAAGGCGCTGACCGCGCACTACAGAGCACTGACCAGAGAGCTGAAACGGGGAGAAGTAGCATGAAAATCATTGGAGCACGCCAAGCCTGGCACGACGCATTGCACGAACACCGGCCATCCGCGTTGGCCGTGGCGGCTGAACAGGCCTTGATCGGCAAGAAGAGCGGTTCAGGCGACACCAAAATCATGGTGATGCTGGAAAACCATGACGGCCAAGAGGTCGCACGGGTTTACGAGGTTCGGAAGGAGGGCGTCCAAGAAACTCGCTCGGGCCGTCGCCTCTCGGAATCGCGCTGCGCTCATATGCTGATCGCGGGCCTTGTCCTTCGCGCCATCGACACGCTACCAAAGTCCCTCCGTCACCTCGGCCACTTCATGTATTCACCCGTGGCCACCGGCAACGACCTCAGCATTGCTCACGGGCTTGTTTGGCTGGGTAGCGGTATGGAATCGCTGACTGACCGGAAGAAACAACGCGCGTACTGGATGGCGATGGCGGCTCTCCAGTCCCACAAAATGATGGTCAACGGCGGGCAGGGTATGGGGCCGGGTGCGGTCTGCATGTTCGTCGAGGATAGAACGGGCGAAAAGATGAACCCGCAGAACTGGGCGCGCGACTGGGAAGAGATTTGGAACGCACTCTGCACTCACGTCGACAAGCTAGACGGGCAAGCGCTCAAGCCTGTTTCGGCAGTCGTTGCAGCAATGCGTGAAGGGTCAGAAAATGACCATGAAATAGCCGCTTGACGATTTGAGGAGCATTCTGGCACTATTTCGTCATAGTGATAATTTCGCCTTTGGCGAACCGAAACAGAAAACCCGCCATCGAGCGGGTTTTTTTGTGCCCGCCAAAAACGACAAAGCCCCGAATCGATCGGGGCTTTTTCATTTGTGCGCGGAAAAGAGAGGGCGACTCCAGAGGGTGCAGCAACACCCAAGGGAGACGCCAACAAGCAGATCAAGCCTGCAAGCCAGCCAAGGCCCTCGCTGCTCGCGCGAGCGGGGCGGAGCCTAGCAGAAAACCATAAGGCTTTGCAGATGTTAAAAGATTGCAGATGCGGTAAATGCAAAAGACTTCTCGCCCGAGTGGGTGAGTTCACTCAGCTCCAGATCAAGTGTTCCCGGTGCGGGACGTTGAATCATGTGAGGGCCGCGAGCCCCGAGCTATCGCCTTTGAGCGACATGAAAGCGGAATTCTCCGCGACCATTCATTCGACTCAAGGGTAAGTTATGCCAATCGAAATCGGCCCTACGTACATCAACCCCTTTGATCCTGGTTCGCCAGGTGGGTATTCTTTGGACAGCGGATGGGCAAACGATTATATCGACGTCCCTGCCGAGCAGGCAGAGGTCGAAATGATCGGCGCCGCTGGCCGCAACATGATCTTGAACGGTGATGGTGTCTTCACCGCGATCAGTACCAACAACAGCCTTACGGTGATGGCTGAGGCATTCAAAGGCCTGAGCAATCAGCCCAAGGAATTGGTGCTTCAGCAGCTCAAAATTCACGCCGATACCGCTCAATTCCAGTTGGGCTGGTATCCAAATATTCACGCCGAACCATATTACATTGGTGATGGTCGTGGGGATTTTTTGGAGCCTGTGTACGGAAACGTGCTGATTGGGGCGCTGCCAATCAACTACAGCACTCCGTTTCAAACCCATACGCTAGATTTCTATGGCGCTCCGAATATGCCTCTCGGTGCGATCGCCTACTGGCTTTGGGGTGGCGGTCAGCCACGAAACGTGAGAATTGAATCGCTGAACCTCAAAATGGATGTTCAAGACTTCCCTCCGATCACGGCTCTTTTGAATGATCCATCGAAAGTAGGGCGATTTGTCATTGCCGATCAGCCGTTCAGTTACAACACGTTCAGCAAGGGGGCGGTTAATTTGCCTGCTGCTGGCATGCTTGGTCGGGTGAGTGGGACTGTTGAAGGAACACTTGATATCCAGCCGAATGGCACGTATTTTTTCAGCGGAAGCTTTAAGCTGAACAGTGACTTCTATGACGCCGATGCTAGCAATCGCACTTGGGGCCAGGAGGCTCTGACCACTTTCTTGAAAGCGCTCGGCGATACGTTTGGTCACACCGACTATTACATCAATATCTTGGGTGCTCAGACTCTTCAGTACTCCGGAACAAGGTAAGGAATTCTGTGAAAAAGGCGTATGGACTACTCGCAATGCTCTGTGCTGGTCTGGTTTTGGCTGGCTGTGGAGAGGAGAAAAGCAAGCAGGAATGCTCAAATGAAGGTGAAGCCTTTTTCACACAATCCTTGGACAGTTATTTCGTGAAACACCCACAGGCTATCGAAAATGGAAGCTATACACTTCGTCCTGGGGCCAGGTATGACTCCAATAACAACTGGTGGGTTGTTCCGTTCGATTACAGCGACAAAAAGGCACAGGCCTTGCTGAGTTGTGATGGCCATCTCGAAATAACGCTTCGTTGAGCGCCTGTGTCGGAAAAGCCTCGCTACTCGCGGGGCTTTTTTATACCCGATTTTTTTGACCTGCAGCCAGAGCAGCCCTTCGGGGGGCATCTGGACACGGATAAGCCGGTAGTGCCGTGCTGCATAAAACACCGGCAGCCCGCGAGCAGTGACCTCATGCTTCCATCTGCTGCGCGAGGTGAGCCGTCGAGACTGGTGCAACAGGGTGCCAGCGATGGTGACGCCTTTGGCGGACTGAGGGGAAAGACCCTCGCTTGCTCAAACGAGGTCTGGTCGGCTCAAGCTTTCTTCCATTCCACGTCTGAAATTCCAAACTTCTCGACTTGAGGTTTGGTGAGCTTCGGCGCGGGATCGAATCGATACTTAGGAATTTGGCCAAAGCCAGAATCCACGCTTGCCCAATGCCACGCCTCAGCGTTGTCCATTTTTGCCGAACGCACGTAGAGCGTTTTGTAGGCTCCGTTCAGCAAGTAGTCGATCCTGTAATGTTGCTCCTGTGCCATGTCGGGCGCTCCTTGGCATGTGGTTGGGTTCACACCACAGATTGTCCGACAAAGAAAAAATTCCCTTTTTTAAACATCGAATTACAAGCTCTATCCATCTGCGTATACCGTGCGTTTGACGGCCTCGCAAATGGATGGCGTAGGCGCCCGCTCGTCGATCGCTCCGCACTCCCGACTACGACTCTTTTCCCACTTGTATGCGTGGAAAATCTGCGCCTGACGTGGGAGAGAATCATGAGCATCGAAAACAATGGACCCCAATCAGCGTATCCGGGGCCGGACGAGAAAACGCTAGATACGGGCGAAGATCATGGGTCGGGTCTGGAACAAACCAGCTCAGAGCCAAAACAGGGAAACGGCGAAAGACCGGCTGATTGGAATCCGCCGCCTGGCAATCCCGGGTCAGACCAGGACTCGCAGGTAGATCGGGACAATGGAACTGCAAGGACTGACGCCGATGATGACCTGGGCTTCGACCCAGATTCGCCAGATGTGTCTGATCCGCAGGTTGATCCGCTCCATCCGGCCCGGACGAGCAATGACCCGATTTCACGCGAAGCGGTACCGGGCGAAGAGAGCAATGAAAAAATGCCCGAGTAATGGTCAGTAGGTATCCACCAACCGAAGAAGCCCGGACATCATGCCGGGCTTTGTCGTTTTCTGGGTTTGCATGGGATCAGTTAGCCCCGGACGCCTCTTGCTGATCCTTGAGGTGGAGCTTGGTAACCAGGGCGGCAGCATCTTCTTCTGAATCCAGATAAAAGACCTCGCCGTCCGCCGCTGAGACCTGAAATACGGTTTCCACCTTCTGAACCCGGAAATATTTAGGACGTTCATCGTTTTCAAGTTTCTTCAGGATTACTGCCATTACATTCACCACTCGGTAAGTTTCCAAATGCGACCCAGCCGGATCTCAATAGGTTCTGGCAAGTTGATGAGTTACCCGTTTTAAATTGTTTCGAAGTCCGTGAGCCCGGTGTGGGTGCGGTCTGCTTTATGACGACCAATAACCCTTTTACTGGATTCACCAAGGACGCTCGATGTTCGATACCTTGCCAACAACGCTGTCGGGCTGGCTCGGTTGGGTTGCTGCCGCCGGAGTGACGGCCGTCCTGTACTTCCCCAAGGCTTGGTCAGAGCGTCGTGGTGACAACCGCGAAATCGACCGCCTTGTGTCCGCGCTTGCCGAAGAGCGAGCCTTGAGAAAAGACGTCGAAAGCCAACGCGACGCCGCACGGGATCAAAACAACGCGCTGATCCGTGAGTTCGCAGACATCAAGGCAGAGAACGCCAAGATGACGCTTCAGATCGGCTACCTCACCGAAGAGATCGCGAGCCTCAAAACTCAGATCCAATCGAGGATTGCTCAATGAGTGACGAAGAACTTAAACGCCGGATGAGCCGGGGTCGCCGTTTCTGGGACCATCACGGTAGCTGGTTGCTGCTGTGCTTTGTCGGCATCTGCTGTTTCATGGCCGGTAGCGCCTTCAATGCGGCCAGTACCGCGCAGACAGTGAAGGTGCTGGTTGACTCCCATGAACGCCAAGACGCCATTCGCGTTGCCCGAATTCGTGAACTCAACCAGTCGAACATCGACCTGATTCGCGGTGTGACGCCCAAGGTGCAGGCTGCTGCTGACAAGGCCGACCAGGCTGCGCAGAAGGCAACCGAAGCAGTAGAGAAAGCGACCGGCACGAACTGACCGCATGGTCGAAACTGAGACCGATCATTTCTCGCTCAAAATTCGCTGAACTCCCCAAAACCGGCAAGATCAATCAATCCATCTTGATCCCCATGGAGGGTGCTGTGATGGATGACGAATTGGATTTTGCTGCGGATCTGGAGTACTTCGGCTGCGCTGTTTTAATCCTTGTGTGCGCTGGCTTGGTCTGGGCAATTCTCTGATATCTCCGCCGTGTTGCGCCACGATTTCGCATGCGTCCATTTCGTGGCGCGAGTACTCCCAGAGGGCAACACCATGGACAACCAGCACAAGAAGATCACCGGCTACCGCGATCTGACTCAGTCCGAGATCGACGGTATGAACTCAATCAAGGCTCTGGAAGCCGACACCGGCGAACTGTTTAAGCAGATCGGACAGATCGAAGGCGTGGATCCGCGTCTGCTCGCTCTGGCGAAGACCAACCTCCAACAAGGCTTCATGTGGTTCGTACGGTCGATTGCCAAGCCCGACGATCCTTTCAACTGAGGTCCGCATGACGACCATCGTCTACAAAGACGGCGTCATTGCCTACGACTCGCTCATCTGCAACGGCAGCGCGATTACCTACGACGACTACGAAAAGTGCCATGAGCGCGAAGGCGTAAAGTTCGTCATGACTGGCTACGTGTGCGATTACTCGAAACTGCTCGGCGCTTGGTTCGGTGAGCTGGTAACCGGAAGGGTGGAGTGCTCGACTCTGGTGTTCGACGGCAAATCGCTGTGCTACGCCGCGTACAACGCCGAGCACGGGCTCTGCAAAACGCCGGTCTGGCTCGAGCGTCCGTATGTGATGGGCAGCGGATCTGATCACGCTATAACAGCCATGGACATGGGCGCCACTGCTGCTGAGGCGGTGGAGATGGCGAAGAGGCGGGATACGAGTACGGGCGGTATGGTTCGGATACCCTCCCTGTCATTCAAGCCAGAAAACATCCCTACATAACCTTTGTTCGTCGCGCCATACTCTGACTTCATTCAAAAGGAGGTGGGTATGGGGCACAAAGCATTTCTCTCAGAGCAGATGGATTCTTCGCGCTACGCCGTGGAGCGGATAGCAGCGATACGGAGTCGGGCGACAACGGTGTTGGACAAGCTGGCGCAAAGCAGTGCAGACGAGTTCATTGTCAGGACTTGGGGCATCTCGGTAATTCCGGACGGAAACGCTAGCGCGAAAATAGTCACTCCTTTCGGCGAAGGCAGGGCTGAGTTGTCCTTTCGTATCGGAGAGCGGGGGATCTATGGGCGCTACGAGATTCAGCGGCTAGGAAGGGATCAATATGACCGTGCTACATGGAGTCCAGTTTGGGAATTCCGAATCGACGGTGACGACAATGTCACGCATGGCGACAGTAGTGAAAACAGTTTCGACCTATTCGCTCCTTACCGGGATAGCTTCCCGAAGCTACTTCTCGCGATCCTGACCGCGTTTGGTCAGTAGGTTGAAGGCTGCGGAAGTGCCGCAGGGTAAGTGCGGCACATGCGATTACTACTGATTCAGGCTCCAAACAAAGAACATCAGCGCTTGCATGGCGAGGGCGTATGTCATGAATCGAGGGCGCTTTGATCCCGCGCAGAGCATCAATGGGACGCCGTAAGCAAGAAACAGATGGAAGAGAGCGGACGTGGGGTTGGGCATGCAGGTTTCCTTGTTTGTGAATGCCCGCTCTATTGTTCACATACTTAAACGTCGTGCCACTCAAGTAGTGGCACATTCTTCGCCCCGCTCATCCAGGCCGAGTAGAACCCTATGAACAGGCCTGAGCCTCCAAACCATCTGTTGAAGCTTTCCGACCTTGCCTTGCTTGGTATTCGATTGGCACCAGCACCTGAAGTGTGGGAGTGGATTCAAGCCGAGATCCTCGCCGACACTGGCAGCATCCATAACACTGATCATGCCCATCTGATCGATGCTGACATTGCAGTGATGTGGGCATCGTCCGGCTTCGAGAAGGCAGGGCGCATAGTTCTAGGCCAAGCAGAGCAAGTCGCCTTCCGTGCAGGCGGTTGGCAGAAAGCGCGGATGGAACAGCAGATGCGTGATTGGTTCGGTGATGTACCGACGTTCATCATCACGCTCGCTGCCGATTACTGCTCGACCTGTACCGACACCGAGTTCTGCGCCATCATCGAGCATGAACTTTATCACCTGGCTCAAGCCACTGATCAGTACGGGGCTCCAGCCTTCACCAAGGAAGGCGCGCCCAAGCTGAAGCTGCAAGGACACGACGTCGAGGAGTTCGTCGGTGTGGTCCGTCGCTACGGCCCAAGCACTGAAGTTCAGGCAATGGTCGACGCTGCAAACAAACCCGCCGAGGTGGGCAAACTGAATATTTCGAGGGCCTGCGGAACCTGTCTGCTCAAGTCGGCCTGAATCCCTGACAGGTTTTGACGGATGAATCCCATATGGCAGTGCTACGAAGCGAGGTCAAGGCCTTCATAGTTCAGGCTCTGGCCTGCTTCGACACGCCGTCTCAAGTTGTCGCATCGGTCAAGACAGAGTTCGGGATCGATATCACCCGCCAGCAAGTCGAGTCGCACGACCCGACCAAGTATGCCGGGCAAAAGCTCGGACAGAAGTGGGCTGACCTGTTTCATCAGTGCCGGACAAGGTTTCGTGAGGAGACGGCAGACATACCCATTGCGAACCGAGCATTTCGCCTGCGCGCCATGAACCGGTTTGTTGAGAGGGCTGAGACGATGAAGAACATCGCACTCGCGCTTCAGGTATTGGAGCAGGCCGCCAAAGAAACCGGTGATATGTACGTCAACCGCCAGAAGAAAGCCGACGACGAGAGCGAGCCGGTTGTTCCGACCTCCGTAACTGTGCAAGTGATTGATGCGAGGAAGCGGGATGCCGAGCCTGAACGTTCCCCAGGCTGAGTTCCTGCAACTGCCGCACAAGTTTCGTGGGTTCGTCGCCGGCTTCGGCTCTGGCAAGACGTGGGTAGGGTGCGCAGCGCTCTGCAAGCACGTTTGGGAATGGCCTGGTATCAACTCCGGTTACTTCGCTCCGACTTATCCGCAGATCCGCGACATCTTCTTCCCAACGATTGAAGAGGTTGCGTTCGATTGGGGCCTGAGGGTCAAGACGAAGGAGAGCGACAAAGAGGTCGAGTTCTACAGCGGGAAGCAGTACCGCAGCACAACGATCTGTCGCTCGATGGAGAAGCCTCAGACCATCGTGGGCTTCAAGATTGGTCACGCGCTGGTAGACGAACTCGACGTGTTGCCAGCGCTCAAGGCCCAGCAGGCTTGGCGCAAGATCATTGCCCGGATGCGCTACAACGTGCCCGGACTGAAGAACGGCGTTGACGTGACGACGACGCCTGAAGGCTTTAAGTTCGTCTACCAGCAGTTCGAGAAGCAGCTTCGCGAGAAGCCTCATCTGCGCTCAATGTATGGGCTCATCCAGGCCAGCACGTTCGACAACGAGTTGAACCTGCCTGACGACTACATCTCCTCGCTGATGGAGTCCTACCCCGAACAGTTGATCATGGCCTACCTGAATGGCCGATTCGTCAACCTGAACTCTGGGTCTATCTACACCGCATACGACCGCAAGCTGAATCAGTGCATGGACACGGTTCAGGCAGGTGAGCCGCTGTTCATCGGCATGGACTTCAACGTCGGCAAGATGGCGGCCGTCGTCCATGTGAAACGTGATGGGCTGCCGCGAGCTGTCGACGAGCTCATGAATGGGTACGACACGCCTGACATGATTCGCCGCATCAAAGAACGGTATTGGAAGCACGACGGCAACCAGTTCCAGAAGACATGCGAAATCCGGATCTACCCGGACGCATCAGGCGACTCTCGCAAGTCGGTGAATGCCAGTGAGACCGACATCGCGCTGCTGAGGCAGGCTGGCTTCAACGTCATCGCCCCGGCAGCCAACCCGCCCGTGAAGGATCGGATCAACGCCATGAACGCCGTGTTCTGCAACGCGCAGGGTGAGCGGCGATACCTAGTCAATCCTTTCACCTGTCCGACATACGCTGACGGGCTGGAGCAGCAAATCTGGGCGCCAAACGGTGAGCCCGACAAGACCCAGGGTAACGACCACGCGAACGACGCGGGCGGTTACTTCATCCATAAAGAATTCCCGATTGTGAAGCGCAGCGCTTCCTCCCATGCTCTGAGACTCTGATATGTCCGATGACCCAAGCAAAACGCTACGCGCTGTCGACGACATGCGTGAGAATTGGGCAATCGTCGATCCGCTCATGGGTGGCACCAGCGATATGCGCCGAGCTGGTACGGCACTGCTGCCTAAGTGGCCTGATGAACAGCATGACGCTTATGACGTCCGCTTGAAGCAGTCCACGTTGCTCCCGGCTTACAGCGAGACGGTGAAGAACAACACCGGGCGTGTTTTCGCTGAGCCATTGGTGCTAGGGGCTGATGTGCCGGAAGCTATTCAAGGCTTCGCGCAGGACATCGATCGGCAAGGAAATAACCTGCAGGTCTGGGCACAGTCTTTCTTCGCTACGGCGCTTTCGCATGGCCTCTGCCATGTGCTCGTCGAATACCCTAAGACGGTGGACGAGCAGGGCAAGCCCATCATCGTGACCAAGGCCGACGAGATCAAAGCCAAGGTCCGGCCATATGCTGTGATGATCCGACCTCAGCAGGTAATCGGCTGGCGGTCGACGGGCGAGGGTGGTCAGACCATCCTGACCCAGTTCCGGTACATGGAGTCGGTAGACGAGGACGAGGGGGAGTTCGGCGTAAAGTCCATCGATCAGATCCGTGTGCTCTGGCCTGGCCGGTGGGCGACCTACCGCAAGGGCAAGGAAAAGGAGGCGGGTAAGGAGGCTTGGCTTCTCTACGATGAAGGCTCGACCTCCATCAGCAGCATCGCTTTGGTCACGTACTACACCCACCGTACCGGCTTCATGACGGCCAAGCCCCCTTTGCTGGAACTGGCCCACCTGAACGTCAAACATTGGCAGTCGCAAAGCGATCAGGACAACATCCTGCACGTCGCCCGGGTGCCGATGCTGGCCATCGTCGGCATCGAGGATGATACCTGGGAGCTGAAGGTCGGAACCGCGTCGGCGACCAAGCTGCCCCGTGAGGGCGACATGAAGTGGGTCGAGCACACTGGCAAATCGATTGATGCCGGTCGCACCTCGCTGCAAGACCTGGAAGATCAAATGCGCATCGCGGGCGCCAAACTGCTGCAGAAGGACAAGCAAGTCACCAAGACGGCCACGCAGGCCGAAGAGGAGGCCGCTCAGGAAATGAGCCCGCTGGAAACGATGGCGGGTCAGCTTGAGGATGCGCTTGACCAGATGCTCCAACTGTTCGCTCTGTACATCGGCCAGCCCGAGGGCGGTCATATCCAGGTGAACGGCAACTTCGACGTCGACTTCGCCCCGGAAACTACCTTGCCGCTGCTGCTGAACATGGCTGCGCAAGGTCGGCTCTCCGATCAGACCCTGTTCGCCGAGTACCAGCGCCGTGGCGTCGTCTCTACGGACCTGAAATGGGACGAAGAAAAGCAGAAGATCGCCGACCAAGGGCCAGCACTCGGAGCGCTGTAAATGCCAACCGTCAACGAACTGCTCGCCGATGAGAGCGTGGCGCACGCTATCTCGCTGGAGAAGTACAAGGTCGGAGTGGTTCGTCGCATCATCGCGCTGCTGAACCGGTCGGATTCTCAGTTGGTGGAAGAGCTGGGCAGGGCGCTGGAGCGGTTGCCCGCCGAATCATTCACCGTCGAGCGGCTGGAAACTCTGCTGGATCAGGTACGGCAGATCAATGCATCCGCCTATGCTCAGATCACGCAAGCACTACAGGCCGACCTGACTGAGCTTTCCGGCTACGAGGTGACTTGGCAGCGAAAGCTGTTAGAAGCCACTATTCCGGAGCCGGTACTGGTGCGATTCCCGTTGGTGCGGATCAGCGCTGAGCAGGTTTACGCCGCTGCGATGGCAAGGCCGTTTCAAGGTCGATTGCTTCGCGATTGGGCCAAGACTATTGAGGCTGACCGGATGGTGAAGGTCCGCAATGCGGTCCGCACCGGTTACCTTGAGGGCAAGACCACTGACCAGATCATTCGCAGCGTGCGCGGCACTCGGACTGCTGGTTACGCTGACGGCTTCCTTGAGCGTCCACGGCAGGACTTGGCCACGATCATCCGGTCTGCGGTCAGTCACACAGCAGCGATCGCACGCGAGAATCTGTATCAGGCCAACTCTGATGTGATCGAGGCGGAAGACTGGACTAGCACCTTGGACACCAAGACCAGCGAGCCCTGCCGAATCCGGGACAAGCTTCCCTTCGAGGTTGGCACCCACAAGCCGATTGGCCACACCGTGCCATGGCTTCAAGGGCCGGGCCGACTCCACTTCAATTGCCGCTCCACATCTTCGCCGCGCACGAAATCGTGGCGCGAGTTGGGCATTCCGATTGACGAGATGACCGACAAGCAGCGGACGAGTATGGACGGCACCGTCCCGGTCGAGACGAACTACAGCCAGTGGCTTGAGCGTCAGTCATCAGCGCGCCAGATCGAGGTGCTTGGACCGACCCGCTACCAGATGTACAAGGATGGCAAGAGCCTGGAGAGCTTCTACAGCCCGACGGGCGAATGGCTGAGCATCGAACAATTGAAGGAGCGGGACGCGAAGGCTTTCGCTAAGATGGGGGCATGACCGACAAACACCGCTTCCACGTTATTCACGGCACGCCCACTCTGGATACTTCGGCTGAGCAGGTGCGCAAGCGTGTGCGCGCAATGCCGAAGCCTGCCTACATGGTTCAGTGTCACCGGTGCGGCGGGCGCGAGGTCATCGAGACGAAGACTGGCGTGATGATGAAAAACGGCAAGCCTGTGGGTGGTACGAAACAGTTGCTGTGTGTTGGCTGCTTGCTGAAAGGAGAGCGAGTACTGCTCGTCTGATTGGGTTTGCCCGGTGTATCTAGCATCTGGTAGCGTTTTGGCACCATTGTCGGAGCGTTCATCTTGAAACGGACTTACCTCGCTATCTTTTCATTTCTCTTGGCCTCTTCAGCCAGCGCACAAACCTACCTTTACGGCCAACCTGGAACGACCTACAGCAACGTCGGGAGCACGGTCTACGACTCCAATGGCACTACGTACACCCAGATTGGTAATACAACCTACGGATCAGATGGTCAGACTTCCACCCGCATTGGGAACAACATCTACCACTCATCCGGAGAAACGAGCACTCAGATAGGCAATACGATGTACAACTCGGACGGATCGAGCGCTACCCGCATTGGAAACACGGTCTACGGATCGGACGGTACAACCTGTAGCCGAGTTGGCAACTCTACCTTCTGTAACTGAGTACATCGATAAGATCTCAGCCCAACCATTTTGCTTGCGAGCCCTGGCCCCCGCCGGGGCTTTTTTATGCCCGCGATTCGGATGAGTCAGGGTGCACCGCGGCGGATGCCGCTCATTACTGGGCGGATGCCCGGAGTCCCACATGAAATTGAAAGTCGATGATCAAGGCCATGCAGTTGTTCAGGACGGCAAGCCGGTCTACGTCCACGATGACGGCAAAGAAGTCCCGTTCGACGCTGTCGGCACGGTCAACACCATCACTCGCCTGAACGGTGAGGCGAAGTCCCATCGCGAGCGCGCCGAAACTGCCGAGGGCAAGCTGAAGCTGTTCGATGGCATCGAGGATGGCGAGGCGGCCCGCAAAGCGCTGGAAACCATCAAGAACATCGACGAAGGCAAGCTGATTGCCGCGGGCAAGGTGGAAGAGATCAAGTTGGCGGCTCAGAAGGCCGCTCAGGACCAGGTCGCTGCCGCAAGCAAGGCACACGCCGAAGAGCTCACCAAGGCTCAGCAAGGCGTGGCTGAGCGTGACCAGACCATCCACAACTTGCTGATCGGCGGTTCATTCAAGGGTTCCAAACTGATCAGCGAAAAATTCGCCATCCCGGCCGACATGGTCGAGTCCCATTTCGGCAAGGCCTTCAAGGTCGAGGAAGGCAAGGTCGTGGCCTACGGCGACGACGGCAACAAGATTTTCTCCCGCGTCCGCGCGGGCGAGCTGGCTGACTTCGACGAAGCTCTGGAAGTGCTTGTCGAGCGCTACCCGCACAAGGATTACATCCTCAAGAGCGGTGGCGGTAACGGTGGTGGCGCGCCCAATAGCAATGGCGGCAAGAGCGGCAAAAAGTCGATCCCTCGCCAGCAGTTCGAGCAGATGAACCCGGCTGAACGCGCTTCGTTCATGAGCTCGGGCGGCACCCTCAGCGACTAAGGCGCGCTGCCAATCTCTGCCGCGTCCCCGGATGGGGATCGGCGCTTGGGTCGGATGACCCGTATTACCCAACCCCAAACGCCGATCCTTAGGAGATCCAAATGGCTAACACCCTTACTGGCCTGATTCCAACTCTGTACAACGCGCTCGATGTTGTGTCGCGGGAGATGGTGGGCTTTATTCCGGCTGTGTCTTCGGACATGACTTTCGAGCGTGCCGCTGTCGGCCAGACTGTCACCTCTCCGGTGACCAATGGTGCAACCGCCAGCGACATCGTCCCGGCAGTTACCCCGCCAAACGACGGTGACCAGAACATCGGCAGTGTGTCGATGACCATCAACAAGGCCCGTCGTGTTCCGATTCGCTGGAACGGCGAAGAGAAACTGGGCTTGGACAACAACGGCGCCTCGTTCAACGTCATCCTTCGTGACCAGATGGCACAGGGCATGCGCACTCTGGTGAACGAAGTCGAAGCTGACCTCGCCTCGGTTGCGATCAACGCCTCTCGCGCCTACGGCACCGCAGGCACCACTCCGTTCGCAAGCAACCTGGCAGACAGCGCCAAGGTCCGTCAGATCCTGGCCGACAACGGCGCACCGCTGGGCGACCTGCAACTGGTGATCGACACCTCGGCCGGTGCCAACATGCGCACGCTGACTCAACTGTCGAAGGCGAACGAAGCCAACGACGACAGCCTGCTGCGCCGTGGCGTGCTGCTGGACGTGCATGGCTTCGCAATCCGCGAGTCTGCGCAGGTCAAAACCCCGGTGATCGGTAGCGCTGCTTCCGCAACCACCAACACCGCCGGTTACGCTGTCGGCTCCACCGCCATCACCATCGCCTCGGCGGGCACTGGCGGCGTGCTGGCGGGCGACATCATCACCTTCGCAGGCGACACCAACAAATATGTGGTGGCAGCAGGCGATACCGATGTGTCGAATGGCGGTGTCATCACTCTGGCGGCACCTGGCCTGCGCAAAGCGATCCCTGCCGCAGCAACAGCGATCACCGTCATCTCTGCGAGCACTCGCAGCGCTGGCTTCGCGCGCTCGGCAATCGCTCTCGCAACCCGCGCTCCGGCTCTGCCGCCACAGGGCGACTCGGCAATCGACCGCACCCTGATCACCGATCCGATCAGCGGCCTGACTTTCGAAGTGGCCATGTACGCCCAGTACCGCCAGATGCAGTACGAAGTGTCGCTGGCCTGGGGCGCTAAGGCGGTCAAGCCTGAGCACATCGCCAGCCTGCTGGGCTAATCCCACCACCTGCAACGGTCGGCACACTGGTGCTGACCGCTTCTCAAGGAGAAGGATATGAGCGACAAAACGCTGAAAGTTAAACCGTGGGGCAAGGACCAGGGCGAGTTCGTTGTGATCGACGCATCTGTCTTCGATGAGAGCATCCACACCCTGTTCGATCCCGCAGGCGGGATCAAGGAAGGCTCCGTAGCCGACATCAAGGCGAAGCTTGATGCCTTGGGTGTTGAGTACAAGGCAGGCGCGTCGAAAGCCGATCTGCAAGCTCTGTTGGATCAAGCCCACGAAAGTGCGCAGGTTGCCGATCTCCAGGCCAAACTGCGCGAGAAGGGCATCGATTTCAGTGAAGGCGCTTCGCTCGACGAGCTGAAAGCTCTGCTGCCGCAGGAGTAACCCATGGCGCTGGTAATCGAAGACGGCAGCATTGTCCCCGGTGCCGAAAGCTATGCGACGGCTGCCGAACTCGTTACCTACGCCGCGAACTTCGGGCGGACCATCCCGGATGACATTCTGACGCAGGAGGCGCTTCTGCGCCGAGCGGCACTGCAGATGGAATCGCTGCCTTGGAAGGGGCAGGCCACGTATTCCACGCAGTCTTTGGCGTGGCCGCGGGGCGGCGTGTGTCGGCAGCGCTGGGAGATTCCGGCGAACGTGATCCCGCCTCAGATCAAAGCCGGTCAGATGGCCTTGGCGACGGAGATTTATGCTGACGACCTGGTCGACCCGGCGACGAAACAGGGCGCGATCGTGTCCGAAACAGTCGGGCCGATCAGCACCACATTCGCGTCGGCGAGCACCATTGTCACCAAGGCGGCAGCCATCCGGCAGTCGTACGCGCAATTCACCGGACTGGTTGAGGCGAGCAGTCAGGTCAAACTGAGCAGATCCTGATGGCAGATATCTACGACCGGGCCAAAGCATCTGCGGCCCGCAACTTGGCACCCCGCTCGAAGGGTGGGAAAGGGCTTGAACTGACGCTGGTCCGTACCACTCCAGGCCAGTATGACCCCGGCACCGGCAGCAGCACGCCAACCGTCGAAAACTTCCAAGGCTCCGGGCTGCGCGAAAGCTACAAGCAGTCGGATATCGACGGCACTCGTATCAAGCAGGGCGACTTCAAGATCTTGATTTCACCGCTCCTGCTCGACGGCACGGACACTCCATTGCCGAAGACGCAGGATAAAGTGATCTTCGATGGCGACACCTATACCGTGCAGGACGTCACTCCTTGGGATTACGCCGGCCTAGCGGTCGGTTTCAGCGTACAGGCCAGAAAATGAGCTTCAGCCTTGACCTCAAAGCGTTCGTGGAGAAGGCCAAGGCGAACGCGGAAACCGTGGTGAAGAAGGTGTCCCTGGACCTTGCCTATTCGGTCATCGATCGCTCGCCGGTAGGCAATCCGGAGCTATGGGCCGCGAACATGGCGTATCGAGCGAAGAACAAAGCCGAGGCGGATGCCTACGACGCTCACGTCGAAGTGCGTAACGTCATCACTGCGCTGACGCCCAGCAACTTCACTCGCAACGGCAACTTGAAGCGGGGGGTGAAGTACGCGAAGCCCCTGACCAAAGCCGAGCGCGTGCAGAACTTCGACGTGAATGGCCTGGTATCCGGTAAGGGCTACGTCGGTGGCCGGTTCCGAGGTAACTGGCAGGTGAGCTTTGACGCTCCAATTACAACCACTATCGACAGGGTTGATGGTAAGAGCAGTGAGACTTCAAACGCCGCCGCCGAGGTTATCTACAAATTCGACGCTGGTGTCGGCACGATCTGGATCATGAACAACCTGCCATACGGCCACCGGCTTGAGTACGAAGCCTGGTCGAAGCAGGCTCCCGCCGGGATGGTTCGCCGATCGGTCACGGAGCTTCAAACCTACATCAACAACGCAGTCTCGGGGCTCGATAAATGAGTGACACCCTGATCAGAGCCACATTAGAAACTCGGCTGTACGCCTGGGCGAATGCCAGAACCCCAAGCCTGCCAATTGCTTTCGAGGATGTGGAATTCACGCCTCCGGCAGACGGCGGAACGTATTTGCAGGCCTATTTGCTGCCGTCGAACACCGATAGCACCGATCTGGAAGGCGCTCATACCCTGCACCAAGGCGTGTTTCAGATCAGCATTGTGACGGCGGCCGGTCAGGGCAGGGGCGCGGCGTCGGCCATTGCTGACGAGATTCGCGACTTGTTCCCGAACAACTTAGCGCTGACTCAGTCCGGCCTGACGGTTTACGTCATGTCACCACTCTCGACTGCAGGTGCCATTCAAGGCGATACCAACACATCATTGCCGACCTCGTTCCGCTATCGCGCCGACACCTTCTAACCCGCCCATTGGGCAACCCTGAGCCTCGCCAAGTGCGGGGTTTTTCATTTGTGAAGAGGAACCAACCCCATGGGCTACAAACTCCCCAACGGCGCCACCATCCAGCACGGCGCGACCTACGCCACTGAGTTGGCGTTCTCCGCTATTTCCAACGCCGCTGAAGCCGTTGCCACTGTTGTCGGAGCCACCTTGTCGGCTGGCGATATCGTGTTGGTCACGTCGGCATGGTCTCGTCTCAACAACCGCGTGGTGCGCGTCAAAGCTGCAACCGCGACTGCGATCACCTTGGAAGCGATCGACACCACTGATCTTCAGCTTTACCCGGCAGGCAGTGGCGCTGGCACTCTGAAGAAGGTGCTCACCTGGGTTGCAGTCCCTCAGGTCACCGACGTGGCGTACTCCGGTGGAGACCAGAACTACACCGACGTGGTCTTCTTGGAAGATGATCAGGGTCGCCAGATCCCAACCGACAAGGCTGCGTCGAGCATGGCGCTGACCATTGCGGACGACCCTTTGTTGCCGCACAACGCGGTACTGTCAAAGGCGGACTCGGGCAAGCAGATCCAAGCTGCGCGCATGAACCTGCCAGGTAACGACACCATCTTCTACGGCACGTACACCTCGTTCTCCAAGCAGCCGACCGTCACTCGCAACAACCTGATGGCGCGCACCGTGAACTTGGCTCTGCAGGCCGAGCCGACCCGCTACACCACTGCAGCGGCCGGGGCCTAATCCATGGCGAAGTTCAAGATTGCGCAGAACCCGACGTTTGAGGCTGACGTTGACATCCCCCGCGTGGGCGGGGCCGTGATTTCCGTTCCCTTTGAGTTTAAGTACCGCGACCGCAAGGAGCTGGCGAAGCTCTTCGCTGGCTGGGATCAGGCTCTCAAGGAAGATCAGGAAAGCTTCAAGGACAAGGGCAGTGACATCACCATTGTCGACATCACCGATGCGCATATTGAGCATCAAATCAAGCAGGTGTCGGAGCTTGTGGTGGGATGGGGCTTCGACGACAAGTTGTCGCCTGAGTCGATCCGAGCCTTGGTCGAAACCTCTGCGGGTGCCGGTGATGCAATCGTAAAGGCCTACCAGAACGCTTTCTCGGTGGTACGGACGGGAAACTGAAAGAGGTGGCGCAGGCGCTGTATCTGCCTCCGCCACCGCCAGATCAGCTTGCCCGTTTCGGCATTTCCTCTGCGGACATGGACGATACCGTCGAGGTGCTTCCAGATAATTGGCCAGCATTCCTCGTCCTGGAGGCGATGGGCACCCAGTGGCGCGCCGGTATGGGTGGCGCCACAGGGCTGGACTATGCCGTCGTGCCCTCTGTCATGTCTCTCGTCGACATCCCCAAAAAAACCAGAAATCAGGTGTTCCGTGACCTTAGGGTGATGGAAGCCGAGGCCTTGGCTGTCATGGCTGAAGGTAGAGAAACCAGCCCGTAGCGGCGAACCAAGGTGAATCAATGGATATCGCATCGCTCGGCATCAGCATCGATACGTCGGACGTTGCGAAGGCCTCTACTGATCTCGATAAGCTGGCCGATGTAGGTGAAAAGGCTGAAAAAGCTGCGGACGGTGTGTCCACTGGCTTCAAAAAGACCGCTGACGCGGCTGAGAAACTGGCTGAAGCCGAGGCCAAAGCAGCCCAGGCAACCGAAGATGCCAAGGCGCGGCTGCTGGAGACTGCCCAGACCTCTCTGAAGAACAGTGAGTATTACCAGCGGCTGACCAGCAGCGTTACCAGCACTGCCGGCGCAATGGACGTCAACCGGGATTCAACCGCCAGCCTGCTGGCTCTGCAAAAGCGCATGCAGGCGGAATCTGACGCGCTCGTCGGCACCATGCAGGATGAGGCCAAGGCCGCCAAGGATGCCGCAGCGGCCACCGGCGTGCAGGCGGAGGGCTTGCAGGCGCTACTGGGTAAGATCAGTCCGGCTCTTGCCGCTTTGCAGAAGCTTGATGAGCAGCAGGGACTGCTGAACAAGCATCGTGCGGCCGGAAACATCAGCGACGACGACTACAAAACCTATTCCGCCGGTATCGACAGTGCCCGGCAAAAGGTTAAAGGCCTGGACGACGACACATCGAAGTTCAGTCTGAGCACCAAGGGTGCGCGTGAAAACGTTCTGCAGCTTGGCAATGCGCTTGCTGAAGGCAACTTCCGCGTAGCCGCGCACAACCTGCTGGAGATCGGCGCGAGCGCGGGCAGTTCAGCACTGCGTATTGCAGCCATTGCTGCGCCAGTCGCTCTGGTAGCAGCCGGGGTGATCGGCTTGGCTGTCGCCTACGAGAAAGGTGCTGGTGAAGCGGCTGAATACAACAAGCAACTCATCCTTACCGGCAATTATGCGGGCACCAGTGCTACACAACTTGCGGATGTCGCCCGCCAAGTCAGTGCGACCGTGGGCACCACTGGCGCTGCTGCCTCTGCGCTCGCTCAATTGGCGAGCACCGGAAAAGTGGCCAGTGGCGGCTTTCAGGAAATTGCGGAAGCCGCATTGGAGATGGAGAAGGCAACCGGTAAGTCGGTCGATTCCACCATCGCCGAGTTTGTGAAGATCGCGGAAGACCCGGTAGCAGCGGCTAAATCGCTTAACGATCAGTACCATTTTCTGACCGCTTCGGTTTATTCGCAGATCGTCGCGCTGAAGGAGCAGGGCGACACTATCGGCGCGACCAAGCTGATCACTGACACCTACGCAGAGACGGTTTCAACGCGCGCTGGTGAGATCACCAAAAACCTTGGACTGATTGAGCGTGGCTGGAATGCGATTGAGGGCGCCGCTGCGGGCGCGCTGGATGCCACTCTTAACGTTGGTCGTGAGCAGACGCTACAGCAGCAGATCGAGCAGCTTCAGAAGCGCCTTGGGAACGAGTCAAATTATTCAACGCTTCCCATCATCGGCGAGGACAATCCCGATCTAACGAAAACCGGCACGACCAAAGAAGAGGACCAGTCCAGGCTCAACTTCCTTCTCCTTCAGCGCGATGCTGAGGCGTCAAGGACCAAGTACGTCGGTGACCGGGTCAAGGCAGAGCAAGACTCGATCGAGGCCATGGGCAAGGTCGATGCTCTAGAAAAGTCGTCATGGACAAACGAACTAAAGCGCGTTGACGCTATTAAGGAATACAAGAAATGGCTGGACGACATCCGGAAGACCGATCCGAATGATTCCCGGCTCAATCAGGCGACTGTCGACAAGAACATCGCCAACATCAACGACAAGTTCAAGGATCCGAAGGGCCCCGCCAATCAGCTTGATCTGACCGGGTTCAACGACGCCCAGAACAATCTGAAGTCGATCACCGGCTACTACCAAAACCTGGAAAAGGAACTAGATTCAGCGCAGAAAGCTGGTCTGGTATCGGCTGAGTCTTACAGCAGCCAGCGTGTTGCTATCGTCGAGCAGGAGAAGGGCGACGTCACTGCTGCCTACGAGGCTGAGATCGCAGCCCTTAAGGCTATTCGCGACAAGTCTTCGACCACCGGGCAGCAGCGCATCCAGCTCGACCAGAAGATCGCTGACGCCCGAACCAGCATGGTCAAAGCGCAGAAAGATGCCGACACCCAACTGGAAGTGCTGGCCAACAACGAAAAAGGCCGGATCGACAAACAGACCCGCTCGATTGCCCAGTACATCCAAGCGCTGGATCAGCAGCAGAAGGCGCTGGAGCTGGCAGGGCAGCGCGCTGTATTGGGTGTTGGTCGCGGTGATCGTCAGAACGCGCTAGATGCTCAACTGAACGCGCAGCAGGATCGGTTCGCCCAGCAGACGCTGGACCTAGCGAATCAGAAGTCCGACCCGTCGCGGAACATGTCGGAAGAAGAGTTCTCCAAGAAGTCTCAGGCGCTGGCAGATGCCAACAAAAAGGCAACCGACCAGATCCGGCAGAACTACGCCGACGTGCAGACCGCCCAAGGCGACTGGACGAAGGGTGCAAGCGCTGCTTGGGAGAACTACCTCGACAGCGCGCGCGATATCGCCGGGCAGACCAAAAGTCTGTTCACCAATGCCTTCAGCAGTATGGAGGATGCGATCGTCAATTTCGCGATGACCGGCAAACTGAGCTTCTCCGACTTCGCGAAATCGATCTTGGCAGACATGGCGCGGATTGCCACGCGTCAGGCCTCGTCGTCGCTACTCAGTTCGCTGTTCGGTGCTGGGCTTAGCTACTTCGCAGGCGGCGGTACGACCTCTACCACTACAACCAGTGTTGGATCTGATAGCTACACCTTCAACCCTCAGCTCGATACATCCGGCATCAGCTACGGCGGCGGGCGCGCATCCGGCGGGCCGGTCGACCCAAACACTTTGTATCAAGTGAACGAAAACGGCCCGGAGCTCTTCAGTCAGGGCGGTAAGTCGTACCTGATGACCGGTGCTGATGGAGGCAGCGTGACGCCGCTGAGTTCTGGTTATTCCTCGCTTATAGGAAGCGCCGGAGCGAGCGCAGGTGGATCAAGCGTTCAGATCAGTGCGCCGGTGAGCATCACTTTCGAGGATCGCAGCTCTGAAGGCATGCAACTGGATCAAACAGCCCTCGCGCAAAACCTGCAAGCCCAAATCAAGCAAGCGGCTGAGAAAGCTGTTGCCGATTCATGGCGACCGGGCGGCGTGAGTTTCCGACAGACAAGGACCTGATATGGCGATCGAAACCTTCAATTGGCCAACTCAAACTGGCGACTCGCCCGATATCACTTATCGGACGCGAACCTCTCAGTTCGGTGACGGCTACAAGCAGATTGTCGCGGACGGTCCGAACAACAAAGAAGGCTCGTACCCGATCACCTACACCGGCACGAAGGCCAAGGTACTGGAGATCATGGCGTTCATCGATCGCCACGCCGGTGCCAAAGCCTTCCTCTGGACCACTCCACTTGGCGTTTTGGGGCTCTACACCTGCGAGAAGCCCGTGCCCACTCCCATTGGCGGTGGGCAGTTCAAGCTGACAGCCACCTTCAACCAAGCTTTCCATCCACAAGGAGTCGGTAGTGCCTCTGATTAACGACTTGATGGTGCTGGAGCCGGGTAGCGAGGTGCTGCTGTTTGAGTTGGATGGCAGCGACTATGGTGCCGATATCCTGCGTTTCCACGGCCATGCAATTCCGCATACGCCGGAGGAGCTACTGGCCGCTGGCGTCGATGCCGATCAGTTGCCCGCGAAATCGATCTGGTGGCAGGGCGAGGAGTACGGTGCCTGGCCTATGCAGATCGAGGGCATCGAGGCGAATGGCGACGGTACCGCTGTCCGCCCAACGCTGTCAGTCGGTAACGTGAACGGCCGGATCACCGCACTCTGCTTGGCGTTTGAGGATCTGCTGGAGTTCAAACTGACCATGCGGCACACGCTTGGAAAGTATTTGGATGCAGAGAACTTCTCAAGCGGTAACGCCGAGGCCGATCCGACGCAAGAATCCATCGAAGTCTGGTATCTGGACCAGAAGACCAACGAGGACGGCGAGACTGTTTCGTGGGAGCTGGCCAGTCCGGGTGATGTGGGCGGGGAGAGCATAGGGCGCCAGATGACCACGCTGTGCCACTGGTGCCTCACCGGTGGCTATCGCGGGCCGAACTGCGGCTACACCGGGCCGTACTTCGACAAGGACGGAAACCCCACCGACAACCCCGAACTGGACGAATGCAACGGCCTGCTCACCACCGGCTGCGAGCCGCGTTGGGGAGCGAACAACGAACTTCCATTCGGTGGATTCCCCGCTGTTTCACTGATTGCCCGGAGCTGACCATGCTGAAACACATCCTCAAGGCTGTGCAGGCGCATGCAGCAGCCGTGTATCCGCGCGAGTGCTGCGGGTTGCTGATCAGCATCGGTCGGAAGCAGCAGTACATCCCGTGCGCCAACACCGCGACCGAGCCGAACGAGGAGTTTCGCATCTCCCCGGAGGATTACGCAGCGGCCGAGGACCTGGGTGAAGTGATTGGCATTGTTCATTCGCATCCTGACGCCACCAGTCGGCCGTCCCCGCGTGATCTGGCCATGTGTGAGGCGACCGAACTGCCTTGGCACATCCTGAGTTGGCCGGAGGGTGATCTGCGAACCATCCTGCCCACCGGCAATACACCGCTGCTGGGTCGGCCGTTCGTGCACGGCGCCTGGGACTGCTGGCAGGTCTGCGCAGACTGGTACAAGCGCGAATGGGGGCTGGAGTTCGATGCCTTCAAACGCGAGGACGGTTGGTGGGAGGAGGCCGACGGGCCGAGTCTGTATGAGCAGGCTTACGAGGCTGCAGGCTTCGAGCGCGTTGGCACCCCGCAGCGCGGCGACATGATCGTCATGGAAGTAGGGCGCACCAAGCACCCGAACCATGCGGGCATCTACCTTGGTGCTGATCCGCAGTTGCCCGGAGAGCCACCGGCAGTGCACGGCGCCGGTCCCTTTCTGCTGCACCACATGTACGGGAAACCATCAGAGATCATCGTCTTTGGCGGTCCATGGCATGACAGAACACGCCTGATCCTCAGGCACAAAGACGCGAAACAATGAGCGGCAAGGCCGCAGGAGCGCGGAATGGGCGGCACTTTCGATTGGTTGCAAGAGCAAAGCCTTGCTGAACTCGCCAGATTCGCAGGCAGGCCACCGACGGAGCTTAAACAGGTCATCGTGACTGAGACGATGACTGAGGCGGCGATGGCCTACATCCAAAGCATGTATGACCCGCTGCTTTCGACACACCTCTTGGAAGAGGTGTTCCGTATCATGGCAGTTCTTCAGCCGAAGGTTCTGGCAGAGCCAGCAGGGCGTCCTTCACTTTTGTAGAAACATTGTCGAGGTTGGCAAACACCTGCTTCATTGCCTGCTCGGGAAAATCCGAATACGGGGTTAGCCTCGCGCATAGGTCCAACGCTGAGAACGTCGCAATTAGACCAACTGAAAGCTGCTTAAGCTGGTGTAGGGTAAATTCCTTTGAAACTACTGAGCCGTCGGCGTCCCTCCGCATGATATTGGACACTTCCGCCGCTTGAGTACCGTCTGGCGATGGACTCCACTGCCAATGAGCAACCTCGTTTCGTAGGAGGGAGAGTTTGCGGTAGTCGCTGATAGCTGTCGTTAGTCGGCCCAAAATATCCGGATGAAGCCCCGTTCCCCGCATCTTGGCCATATCAAGAATGGCCTTGGTCATGCTTCCGGCTTTCAAATTAAGGGACTGCACCAGAATGTTGGCAGTTCCGGAAGTTACGCCTGAGAGCGCTACGAAGAGATCCAAAAGGGGCTGATCGCAGTGCGCGTGGTTGACGACGATCTGGCCGATTTCCTGTTTCATTTCGTCACTGGGGCCTGCTCGGTATCCCCACTTTCCAGAAGCTCCATTGCTCACACTGACCTCCTAGGTCAAATTGCCCCGGTCCATGGGCTTGCAGGCAACGGACCGAGGCGGTTCATTGGAGGCGCAACGCTACTACGCCGTGTATCAGGTTCGTTACTGATCGTTTGTCCATGCTGAATGGCTGGACAGCGCTTGTATGCATGCATGCTGCGTGGCAGGCTCTAGCATCAAGGGAGAGGATTGAATGTGATAAGCGCGAAAGAAAAGAGAGATCTTTGCATCCAAGACATGGGACCAGAATTAGGCTCGATGTATTGCGATCTCAACGATCACTTGCTCGACATCATTCTGCTTTGGAAGCAGTTCGAGCAGCTCTTCGGTGCGGACGAGAGCACAGTGAAGCTGCTGAACAACACAGCCCCTTTATTTTTCGGCGTCATTCAGCAGCAGTTGTGGGATAGCGTCATGCTCGGCATCTCTCGGCTGACTGATCCCCCTTTAAGTGCTGGCAAGAAGACCCTCACAATCCGTGCGCTTCCGCCCTTGGTAATTGATCAAAACCTGAGAGCGCGAGTGCAGGCTGCTATTAATGCAGCCAAGGCGACTGCCGAGTTCGCTCGCACGCATCGCAACAAACGCATTGCGCACAACGATTTGGTCCACATTCAAAACCGCCCCGCGAATCCACTGCCCTCTGCAACACGCCAAAGCATCACAGCGAGTTTGACGTCAATTTGTGATGTGCTTGAGTTGCTTAATGGTCATTATCGTGAGTCGACCATGCTCTATGACGACATGATCTATGACGGTGGCGCCGGCAGTCTCCTCTATTTTTTGCGAAAGACCGAAGCGTCCAAGGGGTAGAACCATCCCTTTAGATCCTGATCGCCCAGCCCCGCGCTGGGCTTTTTGCTTCAGATCTCGAGTGCAGCTATAACCACGTAAGACAGCCCGTCGATCATAAACAAGGTCCTCCACTCCAAGAAGCCGGGATTCGGCTCACAAAGTAGCTGAGCATGGTGTTCGTACAGCTCCTCAACGATGGCAACGTCACCAGGTACCGCTTCTCTGGTGTTCATCCAGTCAACTCGGCTCGTTGCAGTCGGCTCGATGTGAGTCAGTTTGACCCAGTCGCCTTTTTTGAGCTGCTCATTCACTGGTGACGTCTCCGATATGTTATCTGGTGAGGGGAATGCTCAGAGCTGGGCTATTTGCGCATCTGAGCATAATGCTACCCTCGGCCCTTTCTCAATGAGGGATCATCATGCGAATTTTGATAGGGGCGCTTGCAGTTGCGCTGCTGGCGGGGTGTGCTTCAACCGCGATACCTGTAAACCAAGCAGACCCTGTGCCACCAGACGAACTTTACGCTTTCCAAGTAAAGCCAAAGGGCGATAGCGGTAAGCTCACTGTAGTGCGGGATTCTGGAATGGTAGGCTCTGGCTGCGACATAGTCGTCTACATCGACGGTCGCAGGGCAGCGAAAGTCGGCACTTCGCAGAGAGCCTCGTTCTATCTTCCGCCAGGTACCACTAATGTTGGTGCTGGTCTCGCAGGCTCCGGTCTGTGTGCCGGAGCCGCGATTCGGACCATCTCAGCGAATGTTTCTAGTGGGAAAGAAAGCCTTCTCCGCATCAGTGGAGATATGAGCGGATTCTTTATCGGACCATACGTCGATTATCAGTGATTCTTTTATCTTAAGCCGCCTTCGGGCGGTTTTTTGTTGTCCGGAGAAGTCATGCAACCAATGACCACTATAAAACTTTCAGGATCTCTAGCCTCCAAATTTGGGAGAACTCATTACCGGCTCCTTGACTCTGGTCAGGCATGGGAGGCTTTCAAAGCGCTTAAAGCAACGCTCGACGGCTTTGCGGAAGAGATCAAACGATTAGACGGGTTGGGAATGCGTTTTGCCATTTTCAGAAATCGCAAGAACGTGGACGAAAAGGAATTCGACTTGGGTGGTACGTCGGAGCTACGGATCGTTCCCATCATCGGAGGAAGCAAACGGGGTGGCGTTCTTCAGACGATAGTCGGTGCTGTGCTTATCGTTGCTGGCGTATTTTTATCGGCTACGCCTTTTGGGACCCCCTTGATTGGTGCTGGTATCGGGTTGGTCGCAGGCGGCGTCATCCAAATGCTCAGCCCTCAAGCCTCTGGCCTTAAACAGAGCGCTGCACCTGAAAACCTCCCGTCCTACGCCTTTGGCAGCGCAAAAAACACCACGGCCAGCGGCAACCCGGTCCCGATCTGCATCGGCCGCCGTCGCTGGGGCGGAGCGATCATTTCCGCAAGCATTTATGCGGAGGACAAGGTCTAGACCGGTCATCCCTTCATGATGATGGCTCGTTGCCAGTAGATACTGCTTCTGGTATACCGGCGCCATAGCTGTCAATACATCGAGACGGCTTTATGTGGTCGAGGTCATCAACATGAAAAAAACGCAAAATACCCAGCTCACGCTGGAGGAGCTCAACGCTATTGCCGAAATCGAGGCAACCACCAACATTCTCAAGCTTATCGTCCGCGTTACAGGATTGCGCTTCGCAGCCATCGTAAAGTTTTGTGAGGAAGATTGGGTTGCGTGCTGTGTGAATGATGAGATTTGTTTGGGCATAAAGAACGGTGAGAACTTCCCGCTTGAGTACTCCATGTGCAGCAACCTGTTGACGAATCCGACCGCTCTAGTCGTGGACTGTGTGAGCGGGCACTTCATGCACAAAGGCAATATTGCTGCAGGACGGTACGGCTTTGAAAGCTCAATCTCCATTCCGATCTTCCTGAGAGACGACAGCCTATTTGGGTCTATCTGCGTGCTTGATCCCGATCCGAACCGGCTGGAAGTGCCAGAGTCTGTCGATTTACTCGTCATCTTTGCGAAACTCGTCGGAAGCATCTTCCAGTGGCATTACGACCACTCACAACAAGCCACCTACATTCAAACGGACATCGCTGTCTAAACGTACCGATCAAACAGGCCGCCTCCGGGCGGTTTTTTTTCGCCTGGAGAAAAGCATGGGCGCAGTTGAACGAATCGACATTACCGGCGCCAAGGGCGGCAGCAGCAGCCCTAAACAGCCAATCGAAGCTGCCGACAGCCTGCGCTCGACTAACCTGGCCAAGATCCTGATCGCGGTGGGCGAGGGCGAATTCGACGGCGTGCCCAGTGCGCAGAACATCTACTTGGACAACACGCCGATCAACGATGCCAGCGGCAACGTGAACTTCCCAAACGTGAAATGGGAATGGCGTACCGGCGCGGTCGATCAGTCCTACATCCCGGGCATTCCATCGGTTGAGAACGAAACCTCCGTCAACGTCGAGCTACGCAGCGACACAGCGTGGGTGCGCTCGTTGACCAATACCCAGATTTCAGCCGTGCGCTTGCGCTTTGCGTGGCCCGCGCTCCAACAGCAGGACGACAATGGCAACGTCGGCGGCTACCGCATCGAGTATGCGGTGGACGTGGCCACTGACGGTAGCGCTTATCAGCAGATTCTCACTGAAGCTGTCGACGGCAAGACGACCACGCGTTATGAACGCTCGCGCCGCATCGATCTTCCTGCCGCAACCACAGGCTGGCAGATCCGTGTTCGCCGCCTGACGCCGAATCAAAACAGCAACAAGACCGCCGACACCATGCTGATCGCCGGCTACACCGAGGTGATCGACGCGAAGTTGCGGTACCCCAACACCGCACTGCTCTACATCGAGTTCGACGCCGAGCAATTCACCAACATCCCGGCGGTGACCGTGGATTGCAACGGGCGCAAGTGGCAAGTCCCTAGCAACTATGACCCGGTGACGCGCAGCTATACCGGAGTCTGGGATGGGACCTTCAAGCAGGCGTGGACCAACAACCCGGCGTGGACCACCTACGGCATCTGCACGGTGGACCGGTTCGGCTTGGGCAAGCGCATCAAGCCCTTCATGGTCGACAAATGGGAGCTGTACCGCATCGCCCAGTACTGCGATCAACTGGTCAGCAACGGTGCTGGCGGGCAGGAGCCTCGTTTTCTCTGCGACATGAACCTGCAAGGCAAGGCCGACGCGTGGACCCTGTTGCGCGACATCTCGGCGATTTACCGGGGCATGACGTATTGGGCGCAAGGCCAGCTGGTTGCTCAAGCCGATATGCCGCGTGCGCAGGACTTCGACTACGTCTTTACCCGCGCAAACGTTATCGATGGCAAGTTCTCCTACGGCAGTGCGTCGACTAAGACCCGCTATACCCGTGCAATCGTCAGCTACGACAACCCGGCGAACAACTACGACACCGATGTCACCGCCTTTTCAGATCCTGACCTGCAACGCCGCTTTGGCGACAAGCCAGTCGAGCTCAGTGCAATCGCCTGTACCCGTGCATCAGAAGCTCAGCGGCGCGGCAAATGGGTTGTGATTAGCAACAACCAGGACCGGACTGTCACCTTCAAAACCGGTATGGAAGGCGCGATCCCGCTGCCGGGCTACATCATTCCGGTGGCCGACTCGCTGCTGGCCGGGCGTGAGGTAGGCGGTCGTATTTCTGACGCCGCCGGGCGTGTCGTGACGCTGGACCGTGACACCCAGGCCAAGGCGGGCGATCGCCTGATCATCAATCTGCCCAGCGGCAAGGCCGAGGGGCGTACGGTGCAGTCTGTCGCCGGGCGTGCAATTACGGTCACCACAGCCTACAGCGAAACACCATCGGAGCAGTTGCAGTGGGCGTTGGATGCTGACGACCTCGCGATTCCGCTGTACCGCGTGCTGAGCACCAAGCGCACCACTGAGGGAAACTACGAGATCGCAGCGATCCAGTTCGAGCCGAGCAAGTTCCCTTACATCGACACCGGCGCGCGCCTGGAAGAGCGCCCGATCAGCGTAATCCCGATCACCGTCGTTCTCGCACCGGCAAGCGTCACGCTGACTTCGAACACAGCGATCGCGCAGGGCCTTGCCGTCACCACCATGACGATCAGTTGGCCTGCGGTCACCGGCGCCGTCGGCTACGACGTGGAGTGGCGCAAGGACAACGGCAACTGGATCAAGGTGCAGCGCACTGGCGCGACGAGCGTGGACATCGAGGGCATTTACGCGGGGGCCTATCTGGCTCGCGTCCGGGCGGTCAGTGCCTACGATATTTCGTCGATCTGGCGCACCTCGATCCTGACCCAGCTCAACGGCAAAGAAGGCCTGCCACCGGCAGTCACCTCGCTTGTGGCCACGCCGCTGATCTTCGGCATCAACCTGAAATGGACTTTCCCACCAGGTGCGGAAGACACCCAGCGGACTGAAATCTGGTACGGCCCGACAACGGATCTCGAAGCCGCAACGAAGCTCAGCGATCTGGCCTATCCGCAGTCCGAGTACAACATGCAGGGCCTTTTGGCTGGCGTGACGTTCTTCTTCTGGGCGCGGCTGGTCGACCGGACGGGCAACATCGGGCCGTGGTACCCGGTGGGCATTGGCGTAATGGGGCAGAGCAGTTCTGAGGCTGGGCCGATCCTCGACATGATTGCCGGGCAGATCGGCGAAACCGAACTGGGGCAGGACCTTAAGGACAAGATTGACGGCCTGCAGGATCAGATAGACGCCTTGGACGGGCTGAAGGGGTACGACCCCGACCAGACCTACACCGATGGCCAGATGGTAATCGAGGATGGCAGGATCTATCAGGCCTCTGGCGACGTACCAGTCAACACGCCGCCACCCGACCCCTCTCACTGGGTTGACGTCGGCCAGAGCGTAGAAACGGCCAATGGTCTGGCACAGGAGTTGGATCAAACCAAAGCCGATGTTGACGACCTCAAATCAGAGGTGAGCAGCACACATACCCTTCGGGCAGCGTACCGGGATGATAGCGGGGAGGGAGATCTACAAGACGCCTTGAAGATGTGGGACACCCAGGCGGCATACAGCCGTGAGGTGGTCGTGCGTGCCACTCAAGATCAGGCGCTTGTCACAGTAACCGACACGCTGCAGGCCTCGGTCGGTGACAACACAGCGCTCGTTCAGCAAGTTTCGCAGGCGCAAGCCAGCACTGACGGCAAGCTGTCGACGATGTGGGCTGTGAAGATGCAGCTCAACGCCAACGGCCAATATGTGGCGGCGGGCATCGGGCTGGGCATCGAGAACGGCCCGGCCGGATTGCAAAGTCAGTTCCTTGTATCGGCGGACCGGTTCGCCATCGTGAACACTCCTGCAGGCGGGGCGATTTCTGTCCCGTTTGCCGTGCAGGGCGGCCAAGTCTTTCTCAATCAGGCCTACATCCAAGACGGCACCATCACCAATGCCAAGATCGGCAGCTTCATCAGCTCGACGAACTATGTCTCCGGGCAGACGGGCTGGCGCCTGAACAAGGACGGCACGCTTGAGATCAATGGGGCCGTGGCAGGACAGGGGCGTCTGGTCGTGAACAACCAGTACGTCGCTGTGTATGACGGCAATGGTGTCATGCGCGTGAAGTTGGGAAATCTGGCATGAGCTACGGGATGAGAGTGTGGGACGCCAATGGTGTTTTACGCATGGATGAGAACTCTTTCACTGTTCGCGTAGTCCTTTCAGCGCTTGTAGATAATACTGGCTGGACTATCGTGAATAGTACATACGGATCCGGCTATAAAGACATCAGCTGCCCGGGCATTAACAGCTCTAACGCCATTGCAACCGTTCTCCCAATCGCAAATTTCACGGGCACTACTACTCAGTTTGAGACGGAGGTTCTGACTGATGTCGTAAGGATTTATAATTACAATCGCGCGCGTGAGGGATCAGGTCCGGCGACTGTGTCATCTATGCGTCTAATTGTTGTGAGGACTTCGTAATGTCGTTCGGCTTCCAGTTTGTGAACAACAGCAATGTTGTCACGCTTGATTCCGAGTTTGCCAGAATGGTGGTGCTTGAGAGTGGAAACTATGTGCCGAACTCTGATGGCGGAATTAACGCGGTTGTCAATTTCTCCAGAGTCATCATGTCCCAAGAGCCTCCCCTGATCTTCGCTCGTCCAACGACAGAGAACGGGATTTCCGCGATCTCAAGCGTGATTATCTACGGCTCCCCCGGTGCCTGGACAGGCTTCAGTATTCGGTCGAGATCTAATAATTACTTGCAGCCACGCGGGCGCTGGTTCACCGCCGCTTTCAAAGCTCAGGCAGTCAGCACGTATGGTATGCAGATTTGGGACGGATCTGCGAATTTACTCTTTGACAGTGGCAATCCATGCGCTGTCTTCACTGTTGCATATCAGAACTGGACGTATGCGTTCACACAAACTCTAGACATCGGCGTCAGTAACTTCTTTACCAATCCGAAACCGCTCAACGAAACTGACTATATGCTGATCAATAACTACAGTATGAATGTTATCGGTGGTTCTAATAGTGGGAGTCTTATCTCCAGTCTGTGGGATTTTCCCAATGGCATCCTGTATGCAGTGACAACGTCCTCGGCAAACTCTCGCGGGTTCTACGTGCCAGCATTGTTTGCAAGACTCGTCGCTTAACCTTTCCAAACCCAAAGGAGTCACACATGCCCTGGTACAAAGCCGGGACGGTTTCTGTCGTCCAAAATTCGACCACGGTCACGGGCACGAATACCGCATTCGCCGCCAATTCCCGCGTCGGCGATGCGTTTCTTGGTCCCGATGGCAACTGGTACGAAGTCGCTAATATCGCGAGCGATACGGTGATCTCAATTCTGCCCGCTTATCAAGGGGCGAATGCCTCAGGCACGTATGCGCTGGCACCGATGCAGGGCTATGTCAAAGACTCAGCCGATCAGCTACGGATACTCGTCAACAAGTTCGGCACCCTTGCGGCCGCGGCGTCTATCAACGCGCTGGCAGGTGTCTCGGGGTCTGCGGGGAGTATTCCGTATTTCACTGCTGCTGATGCGATGTCTCTACTGAAGGTGACTAGCTCGGCCACTGACAATACTGCCGGTCGCCTTATGAAGGTTGGTGATTTCGGCGGCCCCGGATCACAAGTATCTCCAGCCAGCACGCAAGCAAACGTAAAGGACTTAGGTACTGTCGGAGCCTATAGACTTGATACCGGAAATACGGGAACACCATACGGCGCTGCTCGAAATGGAGACATTATCCAAGTATCAGCAGTATGGAATGGTGGCGTAGTTCATCAAACTTACTACGGTGTTGAAGGGCTGATATGGCATCAGCTTGTTTCCATGTCCGGCAGCACTGGGACTGTAACTAGACCTTGGGCAGTGGTTTTTGATTCGAGAAATATCGTTGGTACAGTGGGTCAAGCTAACGGGATTCCGACCGGTGCAGTTATAGAGCGTGGGTCAAACGCTAATGGCGAGTACGTTAGGTTTGCTGACGGCACTCAGATATGCACTGTTCAGCTTTCGATTAACAGTACAGGAACTTACGCAGTTGGCAACGTTTTCGGCAGCGATGCGTATGCAGCTAATTGGCCCGCAAACTTTGTCGCTGGCACCTTGCGCGTCTCTGCCGGTTTGGCCCCTTCGCAGGCGGGCAATAATAAATGGCCTCTGTGCTGGGTCGCCTGGAACTTGAGTAGTGCGGGTTCTTGGCGCGGTTTGGCAACCGACAATACAGCGACCGGTGGTACTCTCACGATAACTGGAATAGGGCGGTGGTTTTAAATGCGCATCACACTCTCTCCTCAGCGTCGCAACGACAATATCAAGATCATTAAGAACGGCGACATGCTCACCATCAACGGGTTTGATTTCGATTTCTCTCCGCTCCCCGACGGCGCAAGCCTGCCTGCCGAGGCGGTTGATATCCATTGGTTCTGTGGTGACATAGAGCGCATCAATGGTGAACTGGTGGTAACGCTGCTGCTTCCGTTGCCTGCCAATTACAGCCCCGAGCAAGCATTCCCAGCGGATCTGATTGATGTTCCTGATGGCCCGGTAGCACTACCGCAGCCTTTGCCTGCTACAGATATTACTGAGGCATTCGCGGCATGATTGACTTCTCAAAGCAGATCACCGCGCAGATGAAGGCTCAGGCTGCGAATGCCGCTCTTAGAGGCCAGTTTGAGAAGGCCACCCAGGCATTCATGGACGGCAAGGCACAGGCAGCGGGCTACGACGGCCTGATGACTGCCATCAGCTACGCCGAAGAGCCAGCCGTTGCAAAGTTCCAGGAAGAGGGAAAAGCCTTTCGGGCGTGGCGCAGCAATGTCTGGGCCTACGCAAATGAGCAGCTTGAGCTGGTGCTGTCGGGCCAGAAGACGCAGCCGACTCTTGAGACCTTCCTTGATAGCCTTCCGGTGCTGGAGCTCCCAGCATGAGCCGGTTTATCACAACGTTGAAAACTGAGCAGATCGGCAAGTGGACGCATGTGCTGCTCGATGACCTAGTGTTGGCGGACGATGACGAGCAGGTCATCACCGTGCCCGCCGGTTTCAGCACGGACTTCGCAAGCATCAAGGTGCTGCACAACGCCTTCCTCTTCGTTCTGTTCGCCCTGGTCTCCGGCTACGGCAACTACGCGGCGCCCGTGCATGACTGGCTGTACACCACCGGGCAGTTCAGCCGGAAGCGTGCCGACGCCGTTCTCTACCGCGCCCTGCGTGCTGAAGGTGTCGCCCGATGGCGAGCTTGGCTCTTCTGGGCAGGCGTGCGAATAGGTGGTGCCAAACATTACACAACGACCCCGACAAGTTCGGGGTTTTTTACGTCTGGAGAAAAGTGAATGCCAACAGTCACCCGAGGGGTACGCAACAACAACCCCGGCAATATCGACTACAACCCCCGCAACCCGTGGCAGGGTCAGCTACCGCCAGATCCCACGATCGAGAAGCGCTTCGCCCGTTTCGACACTGCCGAGAACGGTATTCGCGCGCTGGCCAAGCTGGTGCTGGCGTACCGGGGAAAGGACGGAATGCCGGGCGTCGGTGGCACTGGCATCGATACGGTACGGGAGGTGATCAATCGCTGGGCGCCGGGCGTCGAGAACGACACCGAGTCCTATATCAAAGCGGTGGCCGCTGGCGTGGGAGTTGCGCCGAATCAGCCTATCGATTTGCGCAACTTCCGCACGCTGATCGCCATCACCACCGGGATCATCCAGCACGAAAATGGCAGCGTGCCGTACGCAGCGTCCGTGATTGCCGAGGGTGTGCAGAGGGCGCTGGCGTGACAGATGCCCGCATCAAGCTGCTGGCCTATGGGCTGGCAATGATCTCCGCAATAGGTCTCGCGTGGTGGGCGTTGTCGAGTGCCTACAGTCGCGGAGATGCGGCTGCCGACCTGCGCTGGAACGCCAAGTGGTCGGATCAGCAGGCGCTCCAGGCAAAAGCACTGGCAGCGGCTACCACCGCAAACCGAATCGAAGAAAAGCGCCGCCAATTGGCGGTCAACGAGGTGGCAAGCGATGCAAGACAACAACACGCGGCTGTGGCCGCTGATGCTTCTAGCGCTGACGCTGCTGGTGAGCGGGTGCGCGACCAAGCAGGAAAACTGGCTGCCGGAGCAAGCTGCACCCCCGGCGATTCCGGAATTGCCGAGCGAGGCGCGTCAGCCACCCGCGCCGCCATGGTGCTCTCCGACCTGTTCCAGCGCGCTGACAAAAGAGCGGGAGAGCTGGCAAGAGCTTATGACCAAGCCAGAATAGCCGGTCTGGCGTGCGAGCGATCTTACCAAGCATTACAAACTCACAGGTCAACTCGCGTAACCCAGCGTTCTGAGGATTAGCCTGTCTCGACGCTTAGAATAAGAAAACACCAAGCTATTATAATTGGTTGTAACGAGGCTCCGTGCCATGATCTAGCGTTCATACTCCACACTTAACCGTAATGGAGGTTCGCATGAAAGGAATGGCCGTCATACTGCTTGGGCTCCTCTTTGTCTCAGAAGTAGGGATTGCCTCTGACTCAACATCTGGAGTGACCACAGCTGAAAGTCTCATCGAGAAATTTCAGCCAAGGCCTGGTTTGGTATTGGACCAGCTTCAGGTATCAGCGTCCGCGACATCATGCGGCGTTGGCACCAAAGTCACCTATGTAAATTGTGGAGAGTGCGGCGCCGGATACCGAAAAACCAGAGCTCAGGCTAGGTGTACTCAATCTACTGATGCGTCAGGTACTCCCTGTGGCTCAATAGGATGTGAACCCTGTACTTGTACACCTAACTAAGCGATCTAAAGTGGGCGGAAGTTAGCCTTCTCCGCTCTCGGCAATCCTCAGAGGCTTAATCAGTTCATTCCCCTGATTCCGCACATTACCCACATCTTTGCTCACCTCGAACCAAGTGAATTCCTCAGTCAGCCTGCAGCATTCTTTCGCGATCTCTGCGGCGCGCTCCGGCGTCGTATCTGGATCAACCCATTCACGTGCGTGCTCTGGACTCAGCACCACGGGCCGCCGGTCGTGGATGTCCACCATCCCTTCATCTGAATCCGCAGTGATTATCACAAACCCGTCCTGCGGGTCTGGCTCCAACCCCTGATGCACTTCAGCCAGCGCGGCGAAGAACATCGGTCCTTCCTCCTTCAGCCGGATGAAATACGGCTGCTTCCTTCTGGGATCGTCAGGGTCCTTCACCCACTCGAACCAGCCATTGGCAGGGGCGAGTGCTCGGCCGTTCGGCCAAAGCTGTTTGAAAAACTTCCCTGTCATCACCGTTTCGACCCTGGCATTGATCGGCGCCGGGCGTTTGCCTTCTCCTTTAGCCCAGAACGGCGACCAGCCCCATTTCACCTTGTCGACGCTCAGGCCGCCCGCAACCGGTCGGATGATCTCAGCGCGCGTCGACGGCGCGACGTTGTAGCGCTCAATCGGCCAAAGGTCATAGCCATTGATCACCAACTGCTTTGGCGCAAGCTCCTTGAGGTAATGGTCCATCGATTCGTAGATCGAATAACGTCCGCACATGCTGTCACCCGTCGAAATTTCCTACACATCAGATTGACCGCAAGCGATCCAGAACGTTAACTGTATATGCATACAGTTAAATTACCAAAGGCATGCATCATGAGCGTTTCCATAATCGGCCCGGTCGCGGCGGGCGGCGAGCGGTTGCCCCTATATTCTTTCCATGTGCCCGCGGGCTTCCCTTCTCCGGCGGCGGATCACATCGAGAAGCACATCTCCCTAGACGAGCTGTTCGATATCCGTGCGCCACACGTTTACCTCTGCAAAATAGAGGGGGATTCGATGCAGGGCGCCGGAATCTACTGCGGCGACCTGGTCATTGTGGACCGGAGCGTTTACGCCGAACACGGCGACATCGTTATTGCCGCGCTCAACACTGAGCCGGTTTGCAAGCGGCTGCACATGCGGGGGAACGAGATCATCCTGCAGTCGGAGAATCCTAAGTTTCCGGCGCGGCACGTCATGGAAGGAGATGAATTGGTCATATGGGGCGTTGTGAAATACAGCGTTCGTGATCATGACAAAGCCTGATCCGGTTTTCGCGCTGATCGACTGCAACAGCTTCTACGCGAGCTGTGAGCGCGTATTTAGGCCCGATCTGGCGAAAACGCCGATTGTCGTGCTGTCGAACAACGACGGCTGCGTGATCGCGCGCAGTTACGACGCAAAGCCTTTTGTGAAGATGGGGCAACCGTACTTCCAAATCCGCGATCATCTCCGGCGCAACGGTGTGGTGGCCTTCAGCAGCAACTACGCGCTGTACGGCGACATCAGCGAACGAGTGATGACGATCATTGAGGCCATGGTTCCGGCGACTGAGGTCTATTCGATTGACGAGTGCTTTGCGGACCTGACGGGTATCCCGGGCGACCTTACGCGGTTTGGCCGGGAGATCCGCACGCGAATCTTCAAAGAGACCGGCATCCCGGTCGGCGTCGGTATCGCCCGAACCAAGACCCTTGCCAAGCTCGCAAACCACACTGCGAAACGCCTGCTGTCGCATACCGGCGGCGTGGTCGACATCTGTAACCCTAAACAACGTGACTGGACACTGCGCAATACAGAGGTCGGGGAGGTGTGGGGCGTGGGCAAGCGGATGAAAGCGCATCTGGAATTCATGGGTATCAAGACCGCGATGGATCTGGCTAAAGCAGATGCCTGGACGTTGAGGCAGAAATTCAGCGTGGTGATCGAGAAGACCGCGCGCGAGCTGGCTGGGACTCCATGCCTTGAATTGGGCGAGGCTGATCCGCCGAAGCAAGAAATCTGCTGTAGCCGGATGTTCGGCAGCCGTCTGACCGACATCGAGCCGATCAAAGAGGCCGTGGCCACATACACCCAGCGCGCCGCCGAAAAGCTGCGGGCACAGGGATCAATGTGCAAAAAGATCAGGGTGAGCATCCGGACGGGGATGTTCAATCCGGAAGAGGCGAAGTATGCCAACGGCGCGCTCGTCGAACTGCCGTATCCAACGAACGACGTGCGGCTGATGACCAAGGCTGCAACCGAAGCCGTCAATCGACTGTTCCGACCCGGCTTCAAATACAGCAAAGCCGAGGTGCTGCTGATGGATCTTCGGCAGCCAGGCGAGTTCACCGACGACCTGTTTGCCCAGGCCCAGCCGGTTGCCGCAGGGAAGGTGATGGGAGTGCTGGATGAGATCAATGGTCGCTGGGGGAGGGGGACGCTACGGGCGGCCAGCGTGCCGGCGAATCCAGAGTGGGCCATGCGGCGCGAGCTGATGAGCCAGAGCTTCACCACGCGGCTGGATCAGTTATGGACTGTGAAGTGCAACTAAAGGGGGAGGATGAATGACGGCAAGACGCCGGAGAGGGTGGCAATATACTCACGAAATCCCAGTCGAGATTGTTAAATGACCGTCGTAAAAACTCTGAATCTTACGTCCTACGCATTGCAGCTCCTCGCGCTTTTACTTGCAACCCGAATTGATTTGAAGGCGCTTGCCCTTAGCCGGGCCGAGGAAGATTTGCCCGCCAATTATCTCGTAGAGGTGTATGAATCTGCGCGAGACGGCAAGCCGAGAACTGAAAGTGAGGAGGAGAAAAAATACCACAAGCTTGATGGTGAAAACGATGCAAAGCGATATGGTTCACTTATCCGGTGGGCGGCGGCGTTGATTGCCATTTCGATTGCTTTACAGGGTGCAGCCACGCTGATGACTCCGGATTAAGGTGCGCAAAACCTCCTCTGGAGGCCGCGTCTTTTCGTTTGCAAAAGCACAGAAAACGCCGTGATTTGCAGGCCATGAAAAGGTAGATAGCGCAGTAATTTCAATAGGTTGCGTGTCATGAGACCCAAGCATGGGGTGCTAGGGGTCGAGTGTTCGAATCACTCCGTCCCGACCATATAATTCAAGGGGTTGCGAGATTTTATCTCGCGACCCCTTTTTATTTATGATCATCTCTGTCCCTACAAACTGCGCTCACCGATCAGGCTGCGATGGCCGACAGCATGGGCGCGTCGGACTTGATCTTGGGGCTTGCTCACCTTCACCCGAAGCCTCCGCCCACGAAGGGTAAAAATCGGTCAGAAGCAGACATTTCACACGACCTGCTCTCGGTCTCCTAGGCTGACCTAAATTCACTCTGCGATCTTCACTCACGGCTCACTTCAACCGTGAAGAGGCTAATCGTGTCTAGTCCTGAAATAGGTTTACGCCTGTTTCGCCCTCAAAGCGCTCGATGCACCGCATCGGGCGTTTTGTATTTCAAGGCCTGATGTGGCCGCTTGCGGTTATAAATATCCACCGATTCGTCGACCATACGCTTGGCTTCGGCCAGGTCTCTCGGGCGATGTAGCAGAAACTCTGTCTTCAATATGCCGTTCACCCGCTCTGCCAGCGCGTTCTGGTAGCAGTCATAACCATCCGTCATCGAACACCTCACCCCGTGCCTGGCGTGCAGCTTCTGATACAGATCCGAGCAGTATTGCGAGCCACGATCAGAGTGATGCACAAGCACCTGATCTGTTTTTCTATCCCTCAATGCCTTGCGCATTGCCTGGGCAACCGAGTCGGCATGCAAGGTTTCATGCACGTGATGACCAACTATTTTTCGAGAGTAAGCATCGGTCACCAGGCTCACATACGCGACGCTTTGCTGGGTGGGCAAGTAGGTGATGTCTGCCACCCAGACCTGCTCGGGACCGGTGGCTGTCACTTGCTCGGG